>JBMOKH010000273.1:0-3041 GCA_049315365.1 Candidatus Nanopelagicales bacterium | reverse complement strand
CGGAGATGCCGTCTCCAAAGTTGGACCTCGCGCTGATGCCCGACACCCTTCCGCTCCTACCGCTGTCGGAGGCAAGGTCGATGCCGTCGTCGCCCCAGTTTCGGACGGTGCCGTTGATGACGCTGATGACGGACGGCGCGGTCGTGCTGTCGCGGACACCGACGAACGCCGACGCCGCGTTGGTGCCGACGAGTTCAAAGCCGTTGAGGTCGAGAGTGACGCTGCCGGTGGCAATGATCTTGATCCCGTGCTTGTTCGCGACGCCGGTGATGTTCCCGGTGAGGTAGTACGACCCCGGCTGGGTGATCCTGAAAAGACTGTCGGCGTCGCCGGGGGTGGTGGTGTCGGAGATGGGGATGCGGGGCTCGGGGCCGGGGGTGGGGGCGACGGGGCCCGCGGGCGGGTTGATGGGGCCCGCGGCGGCGACGGCGGCGAGGGAAGCGAGGCAGAGCAGGGTGAGGCGGCTGAATGAGTGCATGATGGTTGTCCTTGAGTAGGCGGGTGGCTTGCGATTGGATTTCGTGGCGGGCGGGTGGCCATCGCCCCGGGCCGGCTTGGGGGATCAGTACGTGAAGTTCGCGCTGGGATCAGTGGACCCGGGGGCGGCCCCGCCGCTGTTGCCGCTGATGGCGGCCCCGGTGGCGGCGATGAAGACCTGGCAGACGTTCCCGCCGACGACGTCCCAGTTGGTGGTGGCGCCGGTGGACGAGTTGCGGGTGATGATGTTGCCGCCGGCGTCGATGTCGAAGCCGCGGGCGCCGCTGGCGGCGGCGTTGGCCTCGATGCGGTTGTCGGTGTCGGTGGCGTGGAACTGGGCGAGGGTGTTGCTGCTGGAGTTGTTGCCGCGGACAAGGCAGCGGAAGGTGAACCTGACGCCGTCGCCCGTGTTGAGTCGGGCGGTGCAGTCCAGGATTGATGATCCGCCGCCGACGGCGATGCCGTCGCCGGTGTTCCCGACCACGGTACAACGTGAAACGGTGGCACCGCTTCCGACGACGATTCCCCCGGCGGTGCTTTCGCTCACTGTGGTGTCGAGGATGGAAGAGGCGTCGCCGGCTCGGACCCCCGGGGAAGCGACGGTGATGCCGTTGCCCGTGACGGTGCAGTTGACTACCTTCACTCCCACTCCGGCGTCGATGCCTGCCGAGCCATTGCCCTTGATTGCACATCCGATGACGGTGAGGTCGGACGGGTTGGTACCGGAATTGACCAGGACGCCGGAGAGTCCGTTCCCAAGGATCGTGGAGTTCTCGATCCGCAGCCCGCTGCCGTTGCTTGTCACGCCCGTTCCCGAACTTCCGGTGATGGTCGTGCTGTCGACGGCGCACTGCGCGCCCACGCTCAGCCCGTGCTGCCCTCGTCGACGGGCGTGTCGTCGATGCCCGGGACATCGATGGTCGGGACATCGATGGGCGTGTCGTCGATCGGCGGCAGGGAATCAGCACCGAGGTCGCCCGCATCAGTCATCTGCGCCGGTGTGGAGGGGGTGACTCCGAGCGGGCCGTCGGAGATCGCCGGTTCGCCGAAGATCCCCGGAATGGGGACGACCGCCAGCCGGTTGAGCGGCCAGATGACCACCACGACACGGCCGACGGCGTTCGAGACCGGAACCCCGCCGTTGTTCACGTCAAGGTGGTAGCGCGAGTCTCGGGAATCGCCGCGATTGTCCCCCATGACGAAGACGCTGTTAGGCGGCACGACGACATCGAACTGCACCTGATCGGTCGGGCCCTTGATGTAGTCCTCGATGAGGGGCACACCGTTCAGCACGATCCGGCCGTCGACATCGCAGCAGGCAATGCGGTCGCCGCCTACTGCGATTCCGCGCTTGACGAGATCACTGCCGGAGTCGCTGGGCATGAGCCCGATGAAGGTCAGCGCAGTATGCAGAGCGCCGCGCAGGCCCGTGGCCGGGACCACCTTCTGCGCGTCGAGCCAGCCGCCCGGGTCCTTGAACACCACGACCTCGCCTCGGGAGACTCCCGACACGGTTTGCGTGATCTTCGACGCGATGATCCGATCGCCGATGAGCAGGGTGTCCTCCATCGACGCACTCGGCACGTAGAAGGCCTGGACCAAGAAGGCACGAACGAGGGCCGACAGCACGAGCGCAGAAACGATGATGATGCCTGTCTCACGCAGCCAACGGCCTGAGCCTCCGCGATTCGGCCGAGGTGCCTGGCCGCGTGCATGCCGGCCGCGACCCTCGACGACGTCGGGGAGCGATTCGCGGGGATCCCGCGCGGACACGGCCATCAGGAGCCCGCCCCCGAGGTGCTGGGCGCGGTCTTCGCGACATCGGCAAACGTGTCCGGGATCGGCAGCGTGCTCAGCCGCGAGAGTGGCCACAGCACCGCCATGGCCCGGCCGACCACCTTGGACTCCGGCACGAAGCCGCCACCCGGGTCACCCATGTGGGCGCGCGAGTCAGCAGAGTTCGAGCGATGGTCACCCATGACCCACAGCATGCCCTGCGGGACGACCACATCGAAGGCTTGGGTGCTGGGCGCGTCCCCTGCGAACAGGTAGGCGCTCTCCTCCAGTGGGGTGCCGTTGACGAGAAGGCGGCCCTGGGCATCGCAGCAGGTGACGCGATCTCCGCCGACTCCGATGACCCGCTTGATGAAGTCGGTCGAATCCGGGGGCACAAGTCCGATGGACTGACCCAGCCACGTGAACACCCCGACCACCGGGTTGCGACGAGGTACTTCGCTGGACCGGATGAACGAGTCAGACCCGTCGAACACGATCACGTCCCCGCGCTCGATCGGCCGGAAGTGGTACACGGCACGATTGACGAGGACGCGATCGCCGATCTTCAGCGCGTCCTCCATCGACCCCGAGGGGATGGAGAACGGCTTGGCGACAAAAGTCGTGATGAGAAGGACAATTCCCACCGCCAACGCGATGGTGAGTGGCACGTCCCACCAGGATTGCCGATCGCGGTCGGCCAACCCGCTCAGCCCTCGGACTTGACGGTGTTCTCGCGGCGCTCGCGGATCTTGGCCTTCTTGCCGCGCAGATCGCGCAGGTAGTACAGC
>JBMOKH010000272.1:0-3044 GCA_049315365.1 Candidatus Nanopelagicales bacterium | reverse complement strand
TCGGGGCGACCATCGCGACATCGACGAAATCGGGCGGGCTGATGAAGCCGAACCGGATGTTGAATCCGTGGGCGAAGAACAGCGCATCACCAGGCTGAAGGTTCGGCTCGATGGCCTCGAGGTACAGCTTCTTCTGCACCGGATCAGGCGCGAGGATCATGATGAGATCGGCCTCGGCGGCCGCGGTTGCCGGATCGACCACGCGAAGTCCGGCCTCCTGCGCCTTCGCCGTGCTCTTCGAACCCTCGCGAAGGCCGACCCGCACGTCGACACCCGAGTCGCGCAGCGACATCGCATGAGCATGGCCCTGGCTGCCGAAACCCATGATCGCGACGACGCGATTTTGGATGATCGACAGATCGGCGTTGTCGTCGTAGAACAGTTCAGCCATGGGAGGAGCTCCTTTTATCCGGTTGTCTGATGTGCCGCACAAGTCATTGGTGTGGAAGAAGGGTATCCGTCAGCCGGTTCGATCAAGAGACCGGACTGACCGGTCGGTGATGGAGCGCGGGCCTCGGCCCACCGCGACGAGGCCGGACTTCACGAGTTCCTTGATCCCGTAGGGCTCGAGGACTCGAAGGAGCGCCTCGAGCTTCTCGTGCTTGCCCGTCGCCTCGATCGTCACGGCATCGCTCGCGACATCGACGACCTTGGCACGGAAGAGCTGCACCGTCTCCAGGATGTGCGAGCGGGTCTCGGCGTCGGCCTTCACCTTTACGAGCATGATCTCCCGCTGGACGGACGACGCCTCATCGAGTTCGACGATCTTCAGGACGTTGATGAGCTTGTTCAACTGCTTCGTGACCTGCTCGAGCGCGAGGCCCTCCACATTGACGACGATCGTCATCCGTGAGACGTCTGGTATCTCGGTCGGGCCGACGGCCAGCGACTCGATGTTGAAGCCGCGCCGCGAGAAGAGGCCTGCAACGCGCGCAAGCACGCCCGGCTGGTCTTGGACGAGGACGGAGAGCGTATGCCTGGACATCAGTCGTCACTTCCCCACTGCGGAGCCATCGATCGGGCGACCATGATGTCATCGTTGCTCGTGCCCGCCGCGACCATTGGCCACACCATGGCATCGCGGTGGACCACGAAGTCGATGACGACCGGGGCGTCATTCATGCCCATCGCCTTCTCGATCGTCGCGTCCACCTCCTCGGGAGACTCGCAGCGCAGGCCATGGCAGCCATACGCATCGGCGAGCTTCACGAAATCTGGAATCCGATGGGAGTGGAGGTCGGTGTTCGAATACCGCTCGTTGTAGAACAGGGTCTGCCACTGGCGGACCATCCCGAGGCTGCTGTTGTTGATGAGCGCGACCTTGATGGGAATATCGTTGATCGCGCAGGTGACGAGTTCCTGGTTCGTCATCTGGAAGCAGCCATCGCCATCGACCGCCCACACGGTGCGATCGGGCGCTCCGACCTTGGCACCCATGGCGGCGGGTACCGCGAAGCCCATCGTGCCGAGGCCACCTGAGTTGATCCAGCTGTCGGGCCGCTCGTACTTCACGAACTGGGCAGCCCACATCTGGTGCTGGCCGACGCCTGCGGCGTAGATGGACTCGGGGCCGGAGATCGTGCCGAGCCGCTCGATGACGTACTGCGGCGAGAGTGATCCGTCGTCGGGCAGGTCGTAGCCGAGGGGGTAGGTCTCGCGCCACCGGCCCACGACCGACCACCACGCCTCGTAGTCCCCGCGGCGCCCCGCGGCATATTCGGCCTCGATGGCCGTGACGAGATCGGGGATGATCTCCGCCAGGTCGCCGACGATCGGAACATCCGCGTCGCGGTTCTTTCCGATCTCGGCCGGGTCGATATCGGCATGGATGATCGCGGCGTCGGGGGCGAAGGTCGACAGCTTGCCGGTCACGCGATCGTCGAATCGCGCCCCGAGGGTGATGAGCAGGTCGGACTTCTGCAGTGCGCCGACGGCCGCCACCGTGCCGTGCATGCCGGGCATGCCCAGGTGCAGGGGGTGCGAGTCGGGGAAGGCACCTCGCGCCATGAGCGTCGTGACGACCGGGATCCCCGTGAGCTCCGCGAGGCGCATGAGCGCCTGCGATGCCCGCGCGCGCATGACGCCGCCGCCGACGTACAGGACGGGCGACTTGGCGTCGATGATCATTCGCGCCGCCTCGCGAATCTGCTTCGCGTGCGGCCGGGTGACCGGGTGGTATCCCGGCAGGTCGAGGCTCGACGGCCATTCGAAGGTAGTGCTCCCCTGGAGGGCGTCCTTCGAGACGTCGACGAGCACGGGGCCGGGGCGACCGGTCGAGGCAAGGTGGAAGGCCTCGGCGATCGCGCGGGGGATATCGTCCGGATTCGTCACGAGGAAGCTGTGCTTCGTGATCGGCATCGTGATGCCGCGAATATCAGCCTCCTGGAACGCATCGGTCCCGATCGACGGGCTCGGCACCTGGCCGGTGATCGCGACCATCGGCACCGAATCCATGTTCGCGTCGGCCAGCGGCGTGACGAGGTTGGTGGCCCCTGGCCCGCTCGTCGCCATGCACACGCCCACCTTGCCGCTCACGTAGGCGTAGCCCTCGGCAGCGTGCCCCGCGCCCTGCTCATGGCGGACGAGGATGTGCCGAATTGACGACGAGTCCATGAGTGGGTCGTAGAGGGGCAGGATTGCCCCGCCCGGGATCCCGAACACATCGGTGACCCCTGCCGTCTCCAGTGCATAGACCAGGCTCTGCGCCCCGGTTATCCGCTCGCCCATCTGACTATCGCCTATCTCTCGTGTCGGTATTGCCCGTTCAGCCGCGGCCCCGTGACCGCGGCAATGAAAAACCCTCCGACCCGGCTGGGTAACGGAGGGCGGCGCGCCGGTTGACGTGTGTCAGCCCGCGCGCAAAATAACTACAAGATTCTTTGCCACGAGCAACACCTTAGCGGCCCTGCGTCTCGCTGTCATCCGAACGTGACCTTTGCCACAGACACAGTCGCGAACGGTCGGTTGACGACGGTTCAGTCTGTGACGGCTCAGTCGCAGACGGCTCCTCGCGACGCCGAGCCCACGAGCTTCGCATACTTCGC
>JBMOKH010000271.1:0-3056 GCA_049315365.1 Candidatus Nanopelagicales bacterium | reverse complement strand
CTATGCGCCTGCGACGCCGAGATAGCCGTCGAGCCCCACCGTGAGACCCGGATGCGCGGCAACTTGGCGGATGCCGAGCAGGACTCCGGGCATGAACGAGGCCCGGTCCATCGAGTCGTGCCGGATCGTCAGGGTCTCGCCCGGCCCACCGAAGACGACCTCCTGATGCGCGACGAGCCCCCTGGCCCGAACGGAATGCACGTGGACGCCCGCCACCACCGCGCCGCGGGCGCCGTCGATGGCCTGCGATGTCGCATCCGGGCCCTCCCCGATGCCGTGCGCCGCCCGAGCCGCGGCGATGATCTCCGCCGTGTGACGGGCGGTTCCCGACGGCGCGTCGACCTTGTCCGGGTGGTGCAGTTCGATGATCTCGGCCGACTCGAAGAAGGCCGCAGCGCGCGCCGCGAACTGCATCATGAGCACTGCCCCGATTCCGAAGTTCGGGGCGATGAGGACCCCCACCGAGGGATGCTCCGCGCACCATCCGGCCACCTTGGCCAGGCGCGCATCGTCAAAGCCCGTCGTGCCGACAACGCAGTGGACGCCGCCCGCAATGCAACGCTCCAGGGTCGCCATCACGGCGTCCGGCGTGGTGAAGTCGACGACAACATCGCAATCAGCGAGGCCTGCCTGGTCGTCACCGGCATCGACCGCGCACACGAGTTCGCAGTCAGGCGCCTGCCCCACAGCGGCTATCACCGCCATTCCCATGCGCCCGCGGGCACCGATGACACCGACTCGAATCACACGCCGACCTTACCGCTGCGAGTGCGCCCGACGGCCGAGGGCGGCCGGGTCGGAATCAGATCTCGAAGCTCGTGGAGTCCTCGAATGGCCCGATGACCGCAAGGGTCGGCTCGACGCTGAGCAGGCTCGATGCAATTGACTTGATGTCCGACGATGTCACGGCCTCGACCTTGCGCAGCAGCCGGTCAATGCTCAGCAGCGGGTCGTCGTGCAGTTCGGACTTGGCGATACGGGTCATGCGCGCACCCGTGTCCTCCTGACCGAGCACGGTGCCGCCTCGCACCTGGCCCTTGCCCCGGGCGATCTCCTCATCGCTCAGGCCGTGTCGCGCCAGCAATTCCATCTGCTCGCGGCACACCTGCAGCACCGTCGCGACCTTGCCGGGCAAGCAGCCCACGTACAGGCCGAACATGCCATCGTCCGAGAACCCCTGGGAGTAGGCGTAGACCGAGTAGGCGAGGCCGCGCTTCTCGCGGATCTCCTGGAACAGCCTGCTGCTCATGCCGCCGCCGAACGCAGTCGTGAGCACCGCGAGGGCGTAGCGACGATCATCGCTTCGGGTGAATCCCGGTACACCAAGGACAAGGTGCGCCTGCTCGGTTGCCCGGTTCACGACGCGCACGCTTGACCCGTGGGCCCTCGGCCTGCCCTTGCGCCGCGTGGGAGCTACCTCCGCGGAGGCATCGAGGACGTGCGCGAACGCCTCGCGGACCTGGGCCACCACCGTGGCATGGTCGAGGTTGCCCGCCGCTGCGACCACCATCGCCTCGGGGCGGTAGCGCGAGCGGTAGAAGCGGTTGATTGCCGCCCGCGGAATTGCCTGGATGGTCTCGGCAGTGCCGAGTATCGGCCGACCGAGCGGCGTATCACCGAGCAGGGCGGCGGCGAACTCATCGTGGACGATGTCGCTCGGATCGTCGTCGTGCATGGCGATCTCCTCGAGGATCACGCCACGCTCGGCCTCGACGTCGGCAGCGAGGATGAGCGCATCGGTCACGACATCGCTCACCACTGCCACGGCCAGCGGCAGGTCGGTATCGAGCACGCGTGCGTAGAAGCAGGTGTACTCCTTCGTCGTGAAGGCGTTGAGGTCACCGCCCACCGCCTCGATCGAGGCGGAGATGTCGAGCGCGGAACGCTTCGTCGTCCCCTTGAACAGCAGATGCTCGAGATAGTGGGCCGAGCCCATCTGGGCGGCCGTCTCGTCGCGCGAGCCCACCCCGACCCACACCCCGAATGACACCGAGCGCACGCCCGGCACCTGCTCGGTGATGACGCGCAAACCGCCCGGGAGGACGGTCCGGCGGACAAGTCCGCCGTCGCCCTCCCGAAGCAGTGTTCGCGTGGTCGCCTTAGGCATCGGCGTTAGCCGCGGCGTCCCCAGCCTCAAGCACGGGCACCAAGGACAGCTTGCCGCGCGAGTCGACCTCCTTGATCTCGACCTGCACCTTGTCACCGACGTTGAGGATGTCCTCGACCTTGTCGATGCGCTTGCCCCCGGCAAGCTTCTTGACCTCCGAGATGTGCAGGAGGCCATCCTTGCCCGGCATGAGCGAGACGAAGGCCCCGAAGGCGGCGGTCTTCACGACCGTGCCCAGGTAGCGCTCGCCCACCTCGGGCATCGTCGGGTTGGCGATGTTGTTGATCGCTGTCCGGGCTGCCTCGGCCGACGGGCCGTTGGTCGCGCCGATGTAGATCGTGCCGTCATCCTCGATCGAGATGTCGGCGCCGGTGTCGGCCTGGATCTGGTTGATGATCTTGCCCTTCGGCCCGATCACCTCGCCGATCTTGTCGACCGGGATCCGGACGCTGATGACGCGGGGCGCCGTTGCGGCCATCTCGTCAGGAGCATCGATCGCCTCGTTCATGACATCGAGGATGCTGAACCGCGCGCTTCTCGCCTGCTGCAGCGCATCGGCGAGAACCGATGCCGGGATGCCGTCGAGCTTGGTATCGAGCTGCAGGGCGGTGACGAACTCACGGGTGCCGGCGACCTTGAAGTCCATGTCGCCGAACGCATCCTCAGCACCGAGGATGTCGGTGAGCGCGACGTACTCCGTCTTGCCGTCGACGTCGCCCGAGATGAGGCCCATGGCGATGCCGGCAACGGACGCCCGAAGCGGCACGCCCGCGTTGAGCAGCGACATGGTCGATGCGCAGACCGAGCCCATCGAGGTCGAGCCGTTCGAACCGAGCGCCTCCGACACCTGACGGATCGCGTAGGGGAACTCCTCGCGGCTGGGCAGCACGGGCAGGAGCGCCCGCTCGGCAAGTGCGCCATGGCCGATCTCGCGGCGCTTCGGCGAGCC
>JBMOKH010000270.1:0-3079 GCA_049315365.1 Candidatus Nanopelagicales bacterium | reverse complement strand
CCGCTACGCACCTTGCAGCACCGCTGCAATGAGCAGCGACCCGGCGAACCCGCCCACCACCAGCCCGCCCGTCCACACCCGCTCGATCGCATACGACTCCGGGATCATCGTGTCGGAGATCATCGCGAGGAGTGCGCCCGCGGCGAAGGTCTGCACGACCCCGGTGAGTGTCCCGTCGTCTGAGGCAAGCACCGTGTGGCCGAGCCCCGCGGAGACAGCACTCGTGGCAACGACGGCGGACCACATGAGCAGGACCCGGCCCATGGGCCACCTGCGAGCCCGAAGACCCGCAGAAGCCGCCATGCCCTCGGGCAGGTTCGAGAGCCCGATGCCGACGAGGAGTGGGAGGCTCACTCCGCCGGTGAGCACCGAGAGGCCTAGGACGAAGGACTCCGGGATGCCGTCCAGGGCGCTGCCGAGGACGATCCCGAGGGGGTTGTCGTCCCCCTCGCTCGTCGGGTTCTTGCGCCCCTTGCCACCGCGCATCTCGATGAGGCGACTGCCAAGGACGAAGGCCGCTGCTCCGGCGAGCAGTGACACGGCGATCCACGGGAGATCCAGTGAGTGCTGGGCGTCGGCCACGAGGTCGTAGGCGACCGAGCCGATGAGGAGCCCGCTTCCGATCGCCATGACGGCGGCGATGAGTCGCGCTGAGGGACCAAGCAGGTAGGCGACGAGGGCGCCGACGATGAGCGTCGACGATGACAGCGCCCCCCATCCTGCAGCCTCAAGCATGGGGCTCAGTCTGGCCCAATGGCCCCGGTCACGAGGTCCCGCCAGGACATCAGCCGGATCCCTTCTCTCATCGTCGACTCGTCCCCTCCGTAGATCACGGTCAGCGATGCCCTCGAATGGCCGCCCTTCGCCAGATCCTCCTGCCACTGTCGCATGGGGGCCGCCCAATCACGGGCGAATGTGCGTCCGGCCTTCACTTCGATGAGGACGAGGTCTTGCCCGGCCTCAATCGCTAGGTCGATTTCCCGGCCCCGCTTATCTCGAAGGAAGCCCAGCGAGGGTCGGCGGGCGTCATTGAACCCCAGCTTCACGATCTCAGAGGCAACCCATGTCTCGAACACCGGTCCGCGCGACATGTGGGTGATGAGGGTCCGGGGGTCGCGGATGCCAAGAAGGAAGCACATGAGCCCGGAGTCGAGGAAGTACAGCTTCGGCGACTTGGAAAGCCGCGTCGTGACATTGGCCTGGAGCGGCGCGACCAGGGAGATCACGTAACTCGCTTCGAGTACCGAAAGCCACTCACGCGCAGTTGGTGTCGAGATCCCGCAATCGGAACCCAGTGCCGTGAGGTTGAGCAACTGGCCAGACCTCGCAGCGCACATGCCCACGAATCGGTGGAACGTGGAGAGATCCCGGACCTTTAGCAGTTGCCGGACATCGCGTTCGACGTACGTCGAAAGGTAGTTGCCGAGCCAGTCTTCCACCGATACGTCGCGCCCGAAGATCGCCGGATAACCGCCCCGAAAGAGGTTCGTCTCAAGGTCATCAGCAAGTAACCCGGCCGCATTCAACTCCGCGACACTCAGCGGAAGCAGCTCCAGCCGGCCAGCTCGGCCCGCAAGCGACTGGGTGATGCCAGCGACGAGGTCGAACTGCTGTGACCCGGTGAGGACGAACTGACCCATCACAGGCTGCTCGTCGACGATTCCCTGAATCCACGACATGAGGTCCGGAACCCGTTGGACCTCGTCAATCACGGCACCTGCGGGGAACCGGCCGAGGAACCCAATCGGATCAGTGACGGCGAACTCACGCTCCGATGGATTCTCCAGGGAGACGTACGGCTTGCTCGGGAAGGCGTGGCGCGCCAGCGTTGTCTTGCCCGACTGACGCGGACCGGTGAGCACAACGACCGGGAATCCTGCTGCGAGGCGCAGGAGGGCAGCCCGTGCCGTCCGATTGACATAGGTCGGGGGCAGACTGCTCAGCATGGACAAATCTTAGATTGAATCTTCGATTTGTCCATGCTGTTGGAGTCTCTGTCCGTGGGCCTACGCTGAAGTGATGTCCGCCGTCATGTGGTTCCGCCGCGACCTCCGCCTCCTCGACAACCCAGCGCTGCTCGCGGCCATCAAGGCGGCGCGCGACTCGGGCGACGACCGCGTCGTCCCCCTCTTCGTGCTCGACGAGGCGCTCTGGGGGCCGGCCGGCTCGGTGCGCCAGGCCTACCTCACCCGCTCCCTCGATGCGCTGCGCGCCTCGCTCGGCGGCTCCCTCCTCATTCGCCGCGGAGACCCCGTCCGCGTGCTCCCCGAGGTGGTGCGCGCAGCGGACGCCGCGAGCGTCCACATCGCCGAGGACTTCGGGCCCTATGGCCGGTCGCGTGACATCGCGGTCGAGGGGGCCCTCGGGAGCGTCCCCCTCGTGCGCACCGGCTCGCCATACGCCGTCGCACCAGGGCGGGTCACGAAGGACGACGGCACCGCCTACCGGGTGTTCACGCCGTTCTACCGCGCCTGGATGCGCCACGGCTGGCGCACTCCCGCCGATGACATCCCCGCGAACGTCGACTGGTGGCTGCCCATGGCGACCGACGGAATCCCGGCTGCGCCCGACCTCGAGGCCCTCATCCTGCCCGCGGCCGGGGAGCAGGCCGCGTGGGAGCGCTGGGAGTCCTTTCGCTCCTCGGGCCTCGCCGACTACGCCGAGAACCGGAACCGCGCCGACCTTGCCGGCACGAGCGCCCTCGGCCACCACCTCAAGTGGGGCGAGATCCATCCGAGGAGCATGCTTGTGGAACTCACGGAGGGCGATGAGGTGTTCCGAAAGGAGATCTGCTGGCGCGAGTTCTACGCGGAGGTGCTCGCCCATCGGCCCGACTCAGCGCGGGCGTCGCTCAACGGGCGCTTCGACACCGAGATGCGCTGGAGCAAGGGCCCGGCCGCCGAAGAGGCCTTCGCCGCCTGGTCGCAGGGTCGAACCGGCTACCCCTTCGTCGATGCGGGGATGCGCCAACTGCGGGCTGAGGGCTGGGTCCACAACCGGGTCCGTATGGTCGTCGCCAGCTTCCTCGTCAAGGACCTGCACCTGCCCTGGCAGCGGGGCGCCGCTGAGTTCATGCACT
>JBMOKH010000041.1:0-13825 GCA_049315365.1 Candidatus Nanopelagicales bacterium | reverse complement strand
CGATCTCGCCGAGGAACGGGGTCTGGAAGACGAGGTTGGCGCCGAGCATTCGCAGGTGCCGGTGCGCCGGGTGGTCATCGAGCAGCGCGACCTGGGTCATCACGGAGTCGAAGGCAACGGTGCCGGAGTGGTTCGCCACGACGAGGGCTCCCGAGTCGGCCGGAATGTTCTCCAGGCCGGACGACTCCACGCGGAACCACGATCGGTAAAGCGGCCGGACAAGGGCCATGAGTACATGCTCGGTGAGGTCGGGGTCGAAGCCGAACTCATCGATCTCGTAGTCGCCGCTGCGACGCCTTTGGACGAACTCCCAAGCCTCCTCCGCGAAGGCGCGAAGGTTCTCCGGCAACGAGGCGAACTCCACAGGGAGCGCGTGCTCCGGCACCCGGACGGCAGCCGGCACCGGCTGCGGACCGGTGTTCCCGACTAGTCGGGCGGCCTTGGATGGCGACAGCCTGCCGCCGTCGCCGATCGGGATGACCTGAGCGTCAGGCAACGTCGATCATCTCCTCATCGCGCACGAGGAACTCCTCGAATGCGGCGTGCGTGCTGTACGCAGGGGTGAAGTCGAAGGTCTGCTCGACCAGCGACGTATCGAGCACCCTGCCGTAGGTGATGAATCGGACCTGCTCGTAGGAGAAGTCCAGCAGGCCCGCCCTCGACAGGCTGCGTCCGACGGGTGTCAGGAGGAACTCCGGCAGCGCCACCCGGGGACGGCCCGTGAGCCGGATCGCCTGAGACAAGGTGAGCGCGCCCGCACCCGCCACGTTGAAGGTCCCCATATGACGATCGTGCACTGCACGGCGCAGGATCTCCAGTCCATCGTCGACATGGACGAACTGAAGCCGGGCATCGAACCCCAGCACTGTCGGGATGACCGGGAGCGAGAAGTAGGCCGTCATCGCGGTATCGATGCCTGATCCCATGAAGTTCGCGAAGCGGAAGGTCGAGACCGTGACGTCGGGCCGCCGGCGGGCGAAGCCGCGCACATAGCCCTCGACCTCCGAGGAGTCCTTAGGCCAGCCCGCCGTCGGCGCATGCTTGGGTTCCATGTCCTCGGTGAACATCGCCGGATCCTTCGCCCCGCAGCCGTAGATGCCCGAGGTCGACTTCACGACAAGACCTTCGAGCGTCGGCGTCCGTTGGCAGGCTGCGAGCAGCTGCATGGTGCCGATGACGTTGATTTCCTTCATGGTGCTGCGACCACCGGCCTGCTTCGGGGTCGCGATGACACCCATGTGCACGACGGTGTCGACCTTCGCCTCGCCCATCACCTTGGCGATGACAGGGTTGCGAATATCAGCCCTGATGAAGTCGATCCCCGGTATAGGCGCAACGGGCGGCACGACATCGACGCCGATCACCCGATCGACGCCGGCGTCGCGTCCGAGAATCTCCGCAACGCAGCTGCCGAGGTACCGGGAGACTCCCGTCACCAAGACGATGCGACCCATGTTGCCCCCTCACAGCAGGCCCCTTCGGCGCGAAGGGTTGTCCGCTACTTCTTGTTGCGGCGCTGGACTCGCGTACGTCGAAGCAGCTTGCGGTGCTTCTTCTTAGCCATCCGCTTGCGACGCTTCTTGATGACTGAGCCCATTAATGAATCCTCGCGTTGGTTGGTGGCAGCGGTGTTCCCGCTGAGCACGACGTCTTATGCACGATGCGAAGGGGAGCCTACCGCCGTCCGACGCCGGTCCGTTGACCCGGTGTCGCCGCCTGCGCTCCCGCCGGTGTCGGAACTGAGTTCAGGCGGTCTCGACGAAGGAGTCGCGCAGGTAGTCGTGGACGGCCTGCTCGGGCACGCGAAAGGATCTCCCGACGCGCACGGCGGGCAGTTCGCCGCCATGGACGAGGCGGTACACGGTCATCTTGGATACGCGCATGACTGCTGCCACCTCGGCAACCGTCAGGAACCGCACCTCGGAGAAGGCCCGATCAGGGGTCGTTGACATCTCACACCGAACTTCCTGCTCAACGACCGCACCGGCTTCCCCTCCGGTGAGCAACAGTTGTCGAACGTCACGCAGACTAGTGGCGAACGGGGCTGCTGGGGAAGTTGGTTTGCCATATTGAGAGCAATCCATCAGGAACTACGCCCAGTCGGCAGCCTCTGCCCTCAGGCCCCACCTCGGAAAGCAGGCCTCACGGGTTTCGAGGATCGCCTGGTCGACCGGGTCCCGCGGGTCGAACCCGTCGTCGAAGGGCTTGGGCCACGGGTGCCGACCATCGGTCATGCGCCCCGGTGCAGACCGGCCGAGCGCCGATGTCACGTAGTCGGCAAAGCCCTGGGGGATCGGCGCCAGCGGATCGATGCGATGGCCCGTCGCCTCGGCGATGAGGTGCGTCCAGGCTCGCGGGACGACGTCGACCCATTCGTAGCCGCCTCCGCCCACCGCGAGCCATTTGCCCTGTGCGTAGCGATGGGCCCACCGGTGAAGGGCCTCGTAGGTCATCCGCTGCCCGTCGATCGTCATGGTCAGATTGGCGAGCGGGTCATCGACATGGGAGTCGACCCCCTGCTGGGTCACGAGCACCTGCGGTGCGAAGGCTCCGAGCAGGTCGGGAACGACGCCGTGAAGGGCCCGCAGGAAGCCCTGGTCGCCCGTGCCGGCGGGAAGCGCCACGTTCACGGCCGTTCCGATCGCGCCAGGCCCGCCCACCTCAGTGGGCCATCCGGTACCGGGGAAAAGGGTGGCCGGGCTCTCGTGGATGGAGATGGTCATCACCCGGGGGTCATCCCAGAAGATGGCCTGAACTCCATCGCCATGATGGACGTCGACGTCGACGTAGGCCACGCGCTCGACGCCTTGCTCCAGCAGCCAGGCGATCGCGACCCCGATGTCGTTGTACACGCAAAATCCCCCCGCTGAGCCCGGCATCGCGTGGTGCAGTCCGCCTGCGAGGTTGACCGCATGCTCGACCCGGCCCTCGAAGACCGCGCGGGCTCCGGTGAGCGTAGCTCCGGCGACTCGTAGGGCGGCCTCGTGCATGCCGGCGAAGGCGGGGGTGTCGATGGTGCCGAGCCCCCGGGTCAGGTCAGCGTGACGGGGGTCCTGTGATGCCCGCTGGACCGCCTCGACGTATCCGGGCTCATGGACCCGCAGGATGTCCTCTGGGAGAGCCAATGGGACGGGAGTGAGCATCTCGACGTTGTCGTACTCGAGCAGGCCGAAGTCGGTCGCGAGCCGCATCGCGAGCTCCACCCGAATGGGCGCGAGGGGATGCCCGGGCCCGAAGTCGTAGGCTCGCAGCCGCTCGTCCCACACAACGCCGACCCGCTCGCTCACGGGTCAGGCCCCGGCCAGCTCGCGGCTGCGGTCGCAGGCCGCCTCGATGGCCCCCCGCATGATCGCCTGCACCCCGTGCGAGTCGAGCACGGCGATCGCCGCTGCCGTCGTGCCACCCGGCGAGGTCACCTTCGCACGTAGCGAGGCCGGCTCCTCATCGCTCGCCTCCAGCAGCCGGGCCGCCCCGAGCAACGTGTGGACGACCGAGGTACGGGCAGTGTCGGCGGGCATGCCGAGTTCCACGGCCCCCGCCATCATCGCCTCGGCAAGGTAGAACACGTACGCGGGGCCGCTGCCGGAGACGGCGGTGACAGCGTCCTGCAGGGTCTCGGGGACCTCGACGACGACTCCGACAGACGACAGGAGCAACCGAGCACGTTCGAGGGCCTGAGTGCCGCAGAGGGCGCCTGCGCTGATCCCGGTGACCCCGCTCTCGATCCTTGCCGGCGTGTTCGGCATCGCCCGGACGATGTTCGCGAGGGGCATCGAGGCCTCGAGCAGTGCGGTCGTGATGCCGGCTGCGATCGAGATGACGAGAGCACCCGCCTCGACGCTCGACGCGATGTCAGCCACAAGGCCCCTGATGTCCTGCGGCTTCACCACGAGGATGACGACATCGGCGCCTGCGCACGCTTCGGCCGGACCGGCGATGATGACGCCGTGCCGGTCGACGAGGTCCGCGGCACGCTCGGCACGCTTTTCTGCGACGACGATGACCGGCTTCGGAGTTACGCGGCGCTGGAATCCATCGATAAGGGCCTCACCCATGACGCCGCCGCCGAGCACTGCAATCCGGGTCATCAGCACACCTCCGTGAATCACGCGCCGGGCAGGAGTGCCCGAACCGCTGACGCCAGACCGCTCGGGCGCTCAGCCAAGCCTCCCACGAGTCGGCCGAACCACTCGGGACCGAATGGCACGAACACGCGCACGCTCTCGCCTGAGTCGACGAGCCGCTGCTGGAGACGATCGGCACGGCCGAGGTACATGGCGAACTCGTACTGTCCCTTGTCCCGACCGTGGCGGACCGCGAGCGCCTGGACGATCTCGACGAGCCTGGCATCGTGCGTCGCGAAGGATGGCACCACCTCGTCACCCCGCGCGAGCAGCACCTTCGCGCAGCGCACGTAGGCCTTGTCGACCTCGATGGCGTGCTCGAAGCGTCCGGCGTCAGTGACTACCGGGCCGGAGCCGGTCTTGGACAGGCGCACGCGACCACTGACGGCGGCACAGTCCCGCTCGGTTCGTCGCAGCGATGCCTGCAGGCCGATGCCAACCTCTCGGCCGATCGCCCGCTGGCGTTGGACTGCCGCGATGCAGTCATCAATCTCACCGGACGGACCGGATGCGACGACGACGCAGGTCCCGGCGTCGCGCGCAACGGCACAGACCGCGTTCAGGGCCTCCGGGCCCCGCGCCACCGTGAGGAGCGGCGACGGGACGAGGATCTCGGCGATGGAGTTGAGCCCCGACGATCCCAGCAGTTCAATCATCGACTCGTAGTCGGCCACGACGGCGTCGAGGTCGGCGGACGACTCAGGGCCCCAGTGTCGGTCGAGGCAGACGAAGCGCCCCGAGTCGGCGAGGTCGTGGACCGATGCCATCGCATCCCCCGGCGCCTCGCCTCCCGCGACCCGGTGCACCAGGCCGCGTCCGATACCCGTGCTCGCGAGGAGGGGACCGACCCGGTCGTTGCTCGCGATCCCAGAGACAACGCTTCGGACACGGCTCATGCGTCGACCCTAATGCCGGGGCGCGAGATGGCGGCGCGCGAACTCGAGTGCCTCCATGAGGTCGATTTCGCGCTCGTCGCGAGTCACTGCCCCCCGGGTGCTCACCTCGACGACGACAGTCCGGTCGAACCCGGTGCCCGCGAGATGCTGCAGCAGTTCAGCAGCCGGCTGGTCGCCCCGGCCTGGAATGAGGTGCTCATCGCGCGCCGAGCCGGTGCCGTCGGCGAGGTGCACGTGGCGAAGGCGTCCCGCGAGGTCAGCGGCCATCTGCATCGCATCGCTCCGGGAGACCGACGTGTGCGAGAGGTCGAGGGTGACGTGCGGGTAGTCCTCGTCACGGACGTCCCAGCCGGGCGCGTACGCCGGGAGCTCCTGGCTTGCCGCGCGCCACGGGAACATGTTCTCGACGGCGAACTCGACATCGGTCTCGTTCGACATGGCCGAGAGTCCGGCGACGAACCCCTTGGCGTAGGAGCGCTGCCACCGAAAGGGCGGGTGGACGACGACGGTCGAGGCGCCGAGCCGCTCAGCGGCCTCCTTCGCCCGGATGAGCTTCGCCCACGGATCGGTCCCCCAGACCCGCTGGGTGACAAGGAGGCAGGGAGCATGGATGGACAGGATCGGGGTCTGGTAGTGGTCGACCAGTGCGCTCAGGGCCTCCGGGTCCTGGCTCACCGAGTCGGTGCCGACCATGACCTCGACGCCGTCGTAGCCGAGGCGGGCCGAAATCTCGAAGGCGGCGGCTGTGCCCTCCGGGTAGACCGATGACGTCGACAGGCCGACGCGGGGCTTCATGCCCGACGCCATCGATCCGTGACGATGACCGCCACCCAGACGAGCAGGGCTCCGGCGAGCCCCACCCCAACCGCCACGAGGCTGTAGCGCTCAGCCCCGAGGGACAGCGCGAACCAGTTCGACAGGAAGGGGATGTACAGCACGCACAGGAACATGAAGATCATGAGGGCCACGATGCCCAGCCTGATCGCGTTCAGTGGTCGGGCACTTTGGAGGAGCACCGCGGTCGTGACGATGAACAGCGTGACGGTCGCGGACGACATGGCATTCGGCACCGGCTCGCCGACCCGCAGTGCGATGCCGTAGCTCGTAAACGCGGAGGCCGCTGCGATGGCACCCGCCGGAGCGGCGAACAGCAGCACCCGCCTGAAGAATCCCGGTCGGAAACGCTCGGTATTCGGCATCAGGGCGAGGAAGAATCCGGGGATGCCGATGGTGAGTGCGCCGATGAGCGACAGGTGGCGCGGCAGGAACGGGAACGTCACCGCAAACACGCCCGTCGTAACCGAGGTGATGATCGCGTAGAAGCTCTTCGTGAGGAAGACGTCGGAGACGCGCTCGATGTTGCCGAGGACCCGTCGACCCTCGGCCACGACGCTCGGCATGACCGACCAGCGATCATCGAGCAGGACGAGCTGCGCGACCGCACGCGTTGCGCCCGAGCCCGATCCCATGGCAATGCCGAGGTCGGCATTCTTGAGTGCAAGAACGTCGTTGACGCCGTCGCCGGTCATGGCGACGGTCGAATCGCGAAGGTGGAGCGCATCGACCATCGCCTGCTTCTGCGCCGGCGTGACGCGGCCGAACACCGAGGAGGTCGCGAGGATCTCGCCGAGCGCCACCGGGTCTGTCGGGAGGGTACGCGCATCGACCGGCCGATCCGCCCCTGGCACACCGGCGAGGGTTGCGATGGCTCCCACGGTGGTGGCGTTGTCCCCGGAGATCACCTTCACGCTCACCCCCTGCTCGAGGAAGTAGCGGACGGTCTCGGCGGCATCGGCGCGCAGTCGCTGGTCGATGACGACGAGGGCGACGGGGGTGAGCGGACCGACCCCGGCATCGGCGCTCGGCGGCTCGGCGCACGTGCCGACGACGAGGACGCGGGCGCCGTCTGCTGCCTGTTCATCGGCTTGCACGCGCACTGGGTCGCCGTCGGGGAGGAGCATCTCCGGCGCCCCGATGACCCAGGATCCGTGGCCCTCGAAGGTTCCGGACGACCACTTACGCGCACTCGAGAACGGCACGGCGGCAACTGGCTTCCAGCCCGGGTCGGCAAACTCGTCGGCGACCGCCTGAAGGGTCGGGTTAGGGCTCGACTCCATCACGGCGAGTGCGCCGAGTGCCGCAGCGGCACCCGGGCCCTTGGGGTCGAGCTCGACAAGCCCGCGCACGTGCATGCCCGGCTCGGTCAGGGTGCCGGTCTTGTCGACGCAGATGGTGTCGACGCGGGCGAGCACCTCGACGGCCGGGAGGTCCTGGACCAGCACCTTCTTGTTCGCAAGGCGCAGGACGGCAACCGCCATGGCGATGCTCGTGAGCAGGACGAGGCCCTCCGGCACCATCGTGACCATCCCGGCGATGGTGCCCCTGATCGCCTCGTCGAGTGGAAGGCCGGCCCGGACGACCTGTGAGTAGAGCAGCAGCGCTCCGACCGGCAGCAGCAGGAAGGAGATCGCCTTGATGAACTTGGCGATGGAGTCGCGCAGCTCGGAGTTCGTTTGGTGGAACTTCTTCGCCTGCTCGGTCAGGCCGGCGGCGAATGAGTCGCGGCCGATCCTTGTCGCCTGGTAGAGCCCCGAACCAGCCACGACGAAGGAGCCGGACATACCCGGATCGCCGGGCGCCTTGTCGACCGGATCTGCCTCGCCGGTCAGGAGGCTCTCGTCGATCTCTAGGCCCTCCGAGGCCAAGATGGTGCCATCGACGACGAGTTGATCGCCGGGTGCGAGGACGACGATGTCGTCGAGCACCACCTCGTCGGCGCTCACCTGCACGTCTGATCCGTCGCGCCGAACGGTCGGCTTCGCCTCACCGATGACCGCGAGCTTGGCGAGCGCCCGCGAGGCCCGGTACTCCTGGATGATGCCGATGAGGGTGTTCGCGACGATGACGAAGCCGAAGAGAGAGTCCTGGAACGGCGCGACGACGATCATGATCGCCCACATGATCCCGATCACGAGGTTGAACCAGGTGAGCGTGTTCGCGCGGATGATGTCGGTGAGGCTGCGGCTGCGGGCATCGGGCGCATGGTTGACCTTGCCGGCCGCGATCCGCTCGGCAACCTCCCCTGCGCTGAGTCCCTGCTTGAGGTCGATCATGATGGGAGCCCGTCCATCCGGTGGAGGATGACTCCCTCTCGCAGGGCCCACGGGCAGATGACGATCTCCGGGACCTCGAGGAGTTCCATCACCGCCTCTGCGACCACAGCACCAGCGATGAGTTGCTCCGCCCGCCCCTCACTCACTCCCGGGATCCGTGCCCGCTCCTCGGCGGTCATCCCGGCAAGTCTGCGCACGGTCGTCTGAAGACCGGTCAGGGTGAGTGTGCGACGGACGTAGATGCCATCGCTTGATGGTGCCGCGCCTGCGATGCGCGCGAGTTGCTTGAGGGTCTTGGATGAACCAGCGGCGATCTCCGGCTTACCGACCCGGCGGACACGGCGGGCCACCTCGGCAACCTGAGCGCGCGCGTAGCGCCTGAGCTCGCGCAGCGCCTCCGGCGAGGGCGGATCGCCGTCGAGGTGCGACCGGGTGAGGCGCCCTGCGCCCAGCGGAAGGGAGACGGCAATGTCCGGCTCCTCGTCAATGCCTGAGGCGAGCTCGAGCGATCCGCCACCGATGTCGATGACGAGCAGTCGGCCGGTCGACCAGCCGAACCATCGCCGGACGGCGAGGAAGGTCATGCGCGCCTCGTCCTCACCCGACAGCACCTCGAGGGCAATGCCGGTCTCCTCTCGCACACGGCGAAGAACCGCCTCGCCATTGCCTGCCTCGCGGATCGCCGAGGTCGCGAACGCCATCACCTCGGTGGCGCCCATGTCCTCGGAGAGCCGCTGGCCATCCCTGATGAATCCGATGAGGGTGGTGATTGCCTCATCGTCGACATCGCCCGTCGCCGTGAGGTGCTCAGCGAGCCGCAGCGGAATCTTCAGCTTGGACGCGGGTGTCGGGGCGGCGCCGTAGTGAGCGTCGACGAGCAGCAGGTGGACCGTGTTGGAACCGACGTCGAGAACTCCCATGCGCACGTGCCGACGTTACCGCCGAGGGGTGTCAGCCGCTGCCCCTAGGCTGCCTCTATGCCTGAAGTGCCGCTCGACTTCCCCCGCCAGTGGGTCGAATTCATCGATCCTGACAACGCAAACCAGCTCATTCGCGCCGACCTCACTTGGCTGACCTCGCGGTGGACCTGCATCTTCGGCAACGGTTGCAAGGGAATCTACGCCGACCGGCCCGATGCCGGTTGCTGCGCGCTCGGCGCCCACTTCTCCGAGAAGGCCGATGAGAAGCGCGTCCGAGGCTGGGTCGACAAGCTCGACGCGAGCCTGTGGCAGCGCATCGAGACCGGCCGAAAGAAGGGCTGGGCCGAGAAGGAGGACGACGCCCGCAAGACCCGCGTCGTCGGAGATGCCTGCATCTTCCACAATGATCGCGATTTCGCCGGCGGCTACGGCTGCGCCCTCCACCATCTCGCGGCCCGCGAGGGCGTCTCCTTCGTCGAGACCAAGCCCGAGGTCTGCTGGCAGCTCCCGATGCGGCGCAGCTACGACAACGTCACCCACGAGGACGGCACCGACCGCCTCGTCGTCGTCCTCGGCGAGTACGACCGCCGCGGCTGGGGCGAGGGCGGCCACGACCTCGACTGGTACTGCAGCGGCAATACCGAGGCGCACGTCGGCACCGAGCCCGTCTACCGATCATCCAAGGACGAGATCATCGCTCTCATCGGCCAGCCGGCCTACGACGAGCTCGCCCGGATTTGCGATGCCCGCTCGCAACTACTCCTCACCGTCGTCGACCGGTCAGCACTGTCCCCCCACCCCGCAGACCCGGCGTAGGGCTCTCGATGGCCCGGATTGCCCCAAAGCAGGCGCCCTACCGCTGCAGCGACTGTGGCTGGACTTCGGCGAAGTGGGCCGGACGATGCGGCGAGTGCCAGGCGTGGGGCACCGTCAACGAGGCGGGGGCAACCCGCACGCGCGGCACCTCATCCGCCCGCGTCACGACTGCGGCGGTGCCAATCGGCGATGTTGATCTCTCCGCGGCCCAGTCGAGGCCGACCGGCGTGAGCGAGTTCGACCGCGTCCTGGGCGGAGGCATCGTGCCGGGGGCCGTACTGCTCCTCGCCGGCGAGCCCGGCGTCGGGAAGTCGACCCTCCTTCTCGATGTCGCGTCGCGCTGGGCCGAGTCGGGCCACCGCACCCTCTACATCACCGGCGAGGAGTCTGCCGCGCAGGTACGCCTGCGGGCCGAGCGCATCGGCGCCCTCGCCGCCGACCTTTACCTCGCTGCCGAGACCGACCTCGGTGCCGTGCTCGGCCACATCGATGCAGTGCAGCCAACCCTGCTCGTCTTGGATTCAGTCCAGACCATCAGCAGCAGCGAGATCGATGGCTCGGCCGGCGGGGTCACGCAGGTGCGCGAGGTTGCCGCCTCGCTCATCGCCCGGTCCAAGGAGCTTGGTATGGCGACCGTCATCGTCGGGCACGTCACCAAGGACGGCACGGTGGCTGGCCCACGCGCGCTCGAGCACCTCGTTGATGTCGTTCTTCACTTCGAGGGCGATCGCCACGCCTCCCTGCGGCTCGTCCGCGCCGTGAAGAACCGCTACGGCCCCGCCGACGAGATCGGCTGCTTTGAGCTCGTCGATGACGGAATCATCGGCCTCGCGGATCCGAGCGGGCTGTTCCTCGGCGATCGCCACTCCCCCGCGCCCGGCACCTGCGTCACCGTCACCGTCGAGGGCCGCCGGCCCCTCGTGGCCGAGGTCCAGGCCCTCATTGCCCCCACGAACGCGCCCCAGCCGCGCCGGGTCACCAGTGGCCTGGACTCATCGCGCATCGCCATGATGCTCGGGGTCCTCGAGCGCCGCGCCGGGCTCAAGCTCGCCTCGAATGACTGCTTCGTCGCGACCGTCGGCGGTGTGCGCCTTGCCGAGCCGGCAACTGACCTCGCGATCGCCCTCGCGGTCGCCGGCAGTGTCACCGAGACCGCACTCCCCGCCGGTCTCGTTGCCGTCGGCGAGATCAGCCTGTCCGGCGACGTCCGCCGGGTCACGGCGCTCAGCAGGCGGCTGAGCGAGGCCGCCCGCCTGGGGTTCACCGATGCGATCGTGCCCGCGCGCGCCGATGGGGCCGGAGCGCAGCCAGCCGAGTCGATCCGGGTCCACGAGGTCTCCTCGATCAGCGAGGCACTGGCCGTCGCCCGCCGCCTGGCAGCCAAGCCCAACTAGCCCCCAACCCCACGTCATTTCAACCAGATTCCGGCTGACCTGACCCAAAAACTGGTCATTTGGCCAGCAAACCGGTGATTTCATCCAGCACGCGAGCGACCACGGCCCGGACTGCTGAGGCCACTGCGCGGCGTCAGCGCAGCTGACTACTCAGCCTTGATGAGCGAGAAGGGCTTGCCCTCGCTCTCGACGTTGCCATTCCTTCCAACGACGTCGTAGCGGCCCGGCTTGGCGACTGCGCCCTCGCTGGGGCAGCCCTTCTGGCTCAGGCGACCATTCCACGTGATCCTCGAACCGACCTTCTCGCCCGGCTTCATCACGATCACCTTCGAATTATCACTCGCACTGCAGTCATCACTCGACCACACGTGGTAGCCGCCCGAGGTGATCTCGAGCTCGTTCGCCTTCGGACCGACGTCTCGCTTGCAGGCGATATCCCCGATGTTCGTGATCGTCAGGCGAAGTTCCGGCGTCTCGCCGACGACATAGGTCGACGCGTTCGTCAATGCCTTGACCTTGATCGATTCGTCCTGGCAGTCGACCGGGGCCTCACCGGGTACGGCCACGGCGCTCTCCGAGGGTGACTGCGATGGCTCGGCAGTCGGCTCCGATGAGGGCTCGACGGGCGCGGCCTCGGCCGACTGGCTCGAATCCGGTGCCGGGCTGGCGCTGTCGGTCGAACCCTGTGAGGTGGAGAGCCACCAGATCCCGAAGATCAGCGTCCCCACGGCCAGGAGCAGCGTGATGCGCCTGATCCAGTAGACGAAGGCCGGCTCTGGGCCAACGGGAACGAAAACGCTACTCACCCTTACACGTTACTGGGCGCAGGCCCTCAAACGTGGCACCATGCACTTCTCATGCCCCATGCCTTGGCTGACCCCCGCGCCCGACTGGTCGAACCGGTGCTCGCCTGGTTCGACCAGGCGCGGCGCCCACTTCCATGGCGGAGTGACGACGCGACTGCCTGGGGCATCCTCGTGAGCGAGTTCATGTGCCAGCAGACCCAGGTCGATCGGGTCATCCCGCGCTGGCACTCGTGGCTTGACCGATGGCCCTCCCCCGCTGACCTCGCTCAGGCCGACGTCGCCGATGCCATTCGCATGTGGGACCGGCTCGGGTATCCGCGTCGCGCCAAGTGGCTCCACGAGTCAGCGGTCATTATCCGAGATGAGCACGAAGGGCAGGTTCCGACGTCGACCGAGGAATTGCGGGCGCTCCCCGGGGTGGGCGAGTACACCGCAGCAGCCGTACAGGCCTTCGCATTCGACATGCCCGCGGTGGTCCTCGACACGAATGTTCGACGGGTCATCTCGCGCACGCTCACCGGCGAGGCCCAGCCGCGATCCCATGTGACGAACGCCGAACGCGAGCAGGCCGCAACCCTGCTCGAGCACGAGCGTCCGGCCGAATGGTCGGCCGCGGTGATGGAGTTCGGGGCGCTGGTCTGTAAGGCAGCCCAGCCCCTGTGCGCCGAATGCCCGGTCGCCAGCATGTGCCGCTGGCGGGCCGCCGGCTTCCCGCCCCCGGTATTCCAGGTCAGGCGACAGGCCGCCTTCGCCGGGAGCGACCGTCAGGCCCGCGGGCGGATCATGGAACTGCTGCGATCCGCGCAGGAGCCCATCCCATCGGGCGCAATCGAGTCGGCCTGGCATGACGACGAGCAGGTCACGCGCGCACTTGCCGGCCTGGTCAAGGACGCGCTCGTCGAGCAAACGGCCCTGGGCGACTACCGGTTGAGGGGCTCGCGGTGACGGGCTGAGACTGGGCTGGCGGGACAACCTGCACAATCTGTTCGGATGGGCCCGAAATTCTGCACGTTCTCCCAGAACATGGGACAAACGGATAGGCAGGGGAAACATGGAGAGGCGTGGGGCGGGCGCCTAGCCTAGGCCGGCGCTGGTGTCGCGCGGGAGTATCTCGCTGTCGTTCGACGCGACCACGCTGCGCTCGCCGAGGGGGGCCGCGAGCTGGACGTCGACCCACATGCGATCACCGGACGAACCGGTCTCGGCGCATGCACCACTGCGTGCCGAGGTTCGCGTGGCTGACACCCGCACGTAGGACTCATCCTCGACGGTCGAGACATCGACGGTGTCCTGCCGGCAAAGCCCGCCGGGCGGCAGTGCGAGCGCCACCTGCACGACCTGCTCGGAAGTCGTCGGCCGAAAGGCCACCGGCTGCATGCCCTCGGAAACCAGCCCCAGCCCACGAAGCGGGCCAGCACTCGCGAACACGCCGGCGACGAGGATGCCGACCCCGGCGAGCACGATGATGATGCCCACCCACCACACAGCGCGTGGCAGTTGCCGCTTCGGGCCGTCGAACTCCCGGAGTCCGGGTATCAGCGGTCCGTTGACCACGGTCAGGCCCCTCGTCGTGTCGGCAATCAGCTCACAGTCTCAACCGGGGGCGCATCGGGCAGGGTCGCCTTCGGAGTCGCGGTGAAGGTGAACTCGCGCTCAGCTCCCTCGCCTGTGACGTCAACGACCACAATACTGCCCGGGTTGAGATCTCCGAACAACATCTTCTCGCTCAGCGAGTCCTCGATGTCGCGCTGGATGA
>JBMOKH010000269.1:0-3092 GCA_049315365.1 Candidatus Nanopelagicales bacterium | reverse complement strand
GGGAGGCTGTGGGAGGGCACCTGCGGAGTACCTCGAGGTGGGCGGACTCCGTTGTTGACGCAATCCCAGAACTCATCCTCGGTGATCTTGAGTTGATCACGAAGGACATGGCTCCACAATGCTGGGCCGTAGTCAGACCGATCGATGGGGTGCGAGACGCGGGTTCGTAGGACGTTGCCATCAGGCAGTGCCAGTTCGTAGGTCACGTGATGATTCGTCTTGCTCCCACGCGCATTTCTTACGGACGTCCAGCCTTCAATCCTGCAGAACTTCTCATGGTCGGCGCGAGTTGGCGTCGGGTGGTTCACTCCCCGACCAACCAGGCCTTCAATTGACCGTCATCCGACAGTGCGATGAGTTGCACCAGGCCCCAGTTGTTCGCGTGGTTCGGGGCATGCAGGAGGTGATCGTCCCAGTCCTGCGCGTACTCGCGGAGCACGAGAACCATCTCGTCCAACGCCCCATCGAAGGTCGTAGCGTCAGCAGCAAGCGGTAACCCGGGCAGGAAGATACTCCAGCCGTCCGCCTCCGCAACAAGCTGCGCGTCTGCGGGGCGAGTTTCGGCAAGCATGCTCCGCAGCCGACCAGCGTCGACGACAGCTGCAATCTTGTTCTCGCGGCGCACCGTCGCGGACCGCCCCTCCTCAGCAGCGTCGAGGAGGTCCTTGAACCCGGCTCGGGCTGCGGAGAGCGTCGGGAAGTGGGTTGCTGTAGCCATTCCTTACCTCCATTTATGTACTAGCTGTACAGAGAGTACAGATATCGCCGCAGAAGTTCAATCGTCGTGCGAGCAGGAGCTCGGCAGCCTAGGTGCAGCGCAGATCTCACAGGGTCCGCGGGTGAGCGTGTGGCCGAGTGGGCGACCTCTAGTTCCGATATTATCGGAACTAGAACACCTCTATTGTTTGTTTCAACACTGTGAAGGTCATCTCATGGCACCCACAACGCGTAAGCGTAAGTATCTCCCCCGAATCGTGGACAACGTGCTGGGTCAGCGCTTGCGCTCTCACGGAGCGGTCCTCATCGAAGGTCCGAAAGCCTGCGGCAAGACTTCCACCGCGCGCCAGCTTGCTGCCAGCGAGGTGCGCCTCGACGCTGACGTCGCGATGCGACGTGCGGGACTCGCTGAACCCGCCATCCTCCTCGAGGGACCCACCCCAAGGCTGATCGACGAGTGGCAACGGGTTCCCGATGTTTGGGATGCCGTACGAAATGCCGTCGATGATCGTCAACAGGACGGGCAATTCATCCTCACCGGCTCGGCAACACCCTCAGAAGCCCTGATCCGACACTCGGGCGCGATGCGCGTGTCGCGGCTGCAGATGCGCCCGATGAGCCTGTTCGAGTCGGGCGACTCCACTGGCGCGATCTCCCTGGCTGCACTGCTCACCGGGGAGAAACTCACCGCGGTGCCGCCAGCACACGACCTAACTGCGATCGCCGAGCTCACCTGTCGTGGCGGATGGCCCGCCAACTTGAATCGCAGCATTGACGACGCCCAACAGTCGGCCCGGGACTACCTTGACACGATCGCGGGGACCGATCTGTCCGAGGTGGACGGGATTCGGCGTGACCCTCGCAAGGTCAAGGCGTTGCTGTTTTCCCTCGCGCGCCACAACGCCACGTACACCGACCTCAAGGTCTTGGCCGCCGATGCCACTGGACAGGGCGAGCCAGTGACGTCCAAGACGGTGAGTACCTACCTCGACCCGCTGTTGCGCCTATGGGTGGTAGACGAGCAATATGCGTGGGGCGGGCACCTGCGCTCCGCAGCACAGGTGCGCTCCAAGCCAAAGCGCCACCTCATTGACCCCTCGCTGGCCGTAGCTGCACTCGGCGCCGATCCGAGCGCACTGCTGGCTGATCGCGAGACGTTCGGCTTCCAGTTTGAAAGCCTCGTGTACCGAGATTTGTGCGTTTACGCCCATGCCCTCGGCGGCCAGGTTCGGGCCTACCGCGACAGCCGTGACGTCGAAGTCGACGCCATCGTCATGGGACCGAAGAACCAGTGGGTGGCACTGGAGGTGAAACTCTCGGGCAGTGACGCGGTTCTCGAACTTGCAGCGAAGTCGCTCCTGCGCTTCGCCGACAGCATGACAACGGCGCCAGCATCCTTGGGGATAGTCGTGGCAACCGGCCCGTCATACAGGCGCACCGACGGCGTGCACGTCATCTCAATCGGAACGCTCGGACCCTGATTCGGCGAATCTAGAGGATTGCGCGCAAGTCTGGCTTGTGGTTCGTGGGAGTTTGGCGTTAATCCACGTGATGGGTAAATGGGTACTCTCCATATGTCACTCGGGGTTGTGCTGAGCCCTTACTTGATGGGAGGCCGTCATGGAGCTTGCTGGGATGTCCCTCCTTGGAGAGGTTGTCGCCGACGATCGCGCCAGGATCGCATTTGGGAGGGTGGGCGTTCGTAAGGATGACCGCTTCGCAGTCGCGGTCGGTGAGGACGGAACCATTGTCTTGACCCCGCTGGTCTCAATTCCCAAGCGGGAGTTGCTCGTGTGGGAGAACCAGCAGTTACGCGAGAGTTTGGCTCGTGGCCTAGCGCAGAGCGCACATGGGGAAACAGTGGAGCTCGGTGACTTCACCCAGTTTGTGGATGGACGGGACGAGGCTGAGTGAGCAAGTTTCGTCTCGTTTTCACAAGGGAGGCGAACGATGTCTTGAGGAATCTCGAGTCACCGCAGTAGGCAACGAGACTCAAGAAGGTCCGCGAACTCTGGGGTTGATCCAACAGGATCCCTCGCACCCAGGATTGAGGTCGCACAACTACCGACCGTTTCATGGGAGCAATGGCGCGGATGTCTGGGACTCCGACGTGGAGAAAACACGCCAGAGGCGTGGCGCGTCTTCTGGCACTACGGCCCAGCCGAAGACCACATCACGATCGTGACCATCGGGCCGCACCCGTAGCAGGCTCTGCCCCTAAAGGGTGTCAATCACGGCACGCATGAAATAGAGATCGATACCTGCCTGCCGGTGGATGGTCGGCCGCCTACAACCCAGACCCCTCGGATGGTGTGGGCGCCAGTCACTCCGAGTGAGCGAAGGTATGACGAGACGTTCCGAGCTCGCGCGTCCGA
>JBMOKH010000268.1:0-3116 GCA_049315365.1 Candidatus Nanopelagicales bacterium | reverse complement strand
GCCGGCGAATCCGATGTCGTGGCCTTCACGATCGTGACGATGGGGCAGGCTGCATCGGAGGCGACCGCGAAGCTCTTCGCCGCTGACGCTTACCGCGACTACCTCGAACTCCACGGGCTCTCGGTGCAGCTCACCGAGGCCCTTGCCGAGTACTGGCATGCGCGGGTCCGCGAGGAGCTGGGCCTTGGCCTCGAGGACAACCCCGACATGGAGACCCTCATCGCCAAGCAGGGCTACCGGGGGTCGCGGTACTCGTTCGGCTACCCGGCCTGCCCGGATCTCGAGCAACAGGTCATGCTGTGCGACCTGCTCCACCCTGAGCGGATCGGGGTCGAGCTGTCCGAGGAGTTCCAGCTGCATCCCGAGCAGTCGACGAGCGCCATCATCGTCCATCACCCGGAGGCAAAGTATTTCAACGCCGGGTAGCAGTATTTCAACGCCGGGTAGCAGTATTTCAACGCCGGATAATCAGCCCGCGCTGCCGGCTGCCGTGCTGTTCGACATGGACGGCACCCTCGTCGACACCGAGCACCTGTGGCTGCAGGCTGAACTCCTCACCATGCTGCGGATCGGCGGTGAGTGGACCACCACCGATCAGCAGCACTGCCTTGGCGGCCCGCTCGAGCGGGTTGTCGAGTACATGGCAGGCAAGGGCGACCCGGAAATCGTCGGGGACCTCACGACTCAGGGTGTCAGCGAGTTCCTCATCGCGACGATGGAGGGCCTCCTGGTCGCCGAGGAGATCCGCTGGCAGCCCGGCGCCCGGGCCCTCGTCTGCGAGGTTGTCGACCGCGGTATTCCGACCGGCCTGGTCACGGCATCTTGGCGACGGCTCATCGACGCCGTTCACGTGAGCATTGCCGGCGACCTCGGCTTCGAGCCGTTCACGGTCATCGTCGGCGGCGACGAGGTGCCTGAGGGCAAGCCGCATCCGGCTCCCTACCTGCAGGCGGCAGCCCTGCTCGGGGTGGCTCCGGGCGACTGCCTGGTGATCGAGGACTCGCCGACCGGCGTCGCGTCGGGCCTCGCAGCCGGCTGCCGCGTTGTCGCAGTGCCGCACATGGCTCCGGTCGCCCCTGCCGGGCGGCTCACCGTCATCGACGGCCTCGCCGGCTGGTCGATCGAAGGCCTCTGGCGCGCCGCTGTCAGCCCTGCGGGCTCGCGCTAGCGGCCCCGAAAGGGGCTGTGCTGTCCGACTTGCCAGAGCTATCCGACTTGCCAGAGCTCTCGAACGGCGAATCGACTCGCGATGCTGCCGACAGCCACAGGTCCGGCGGCGGCATCGGGGGGAGGACTCCGCCCCATTCCGGGCACGAGGGCCGATGGGCGCACCAGTCGCACAGCCTCGATGTGGTCGGGGTGAATACCCCGGACCGGGCGGCCTTGTTGATCGCCTCCCGAAGGGCGAGGATCTTGCGCTCGGTCGAGAGCAGGTCCTGCTCGGTCGGCTCGTAGCGCAGCACCTCACCGCTGCCGAGGTACATCAGCTGGAGCCGGCGGGGCATGTCGCCGGTCATGCGCCACCAGGCAAGCGCGTAGAACCGCATCTGGAACATCGCCTTGGCCTCGTATCGGGAGCCCGGGGCCTTGCCGGTCTTGTAGTCGACGATCCGGATCTCGCCTGCGGGCGAGCGGTCGATTCGGTCGACGAAGCCGCGGATCGAGAACGAGTCGGCGATCTCGACAGAAACGCCGAGCTCGCGCGCGTGCGGCTCGAGGCGACTCGGGTCCTCGAGTGCGAAGTAGGTGTCGAGGAGCGGCAGGGCGCTGGCGAGGACCCGCTCGGCGACCTCGGCAGGATCGACGGTGCCGCCGAGGCCAAGCTCCGCCTCGAGGATCCGGGCCGATTCCTCGTCGTTGGCCGCGAGTTCGAGCCACGCCTCGGTAAACAGGACCCTGGTCCGCGTCACCGTGCGCTCGGCCGCCGGGAGGTCGAAGAGGTGCTCGAGGGCCGAATGGACGAGCGTGCCCCGGAGCGCGGCGGGCGAGGAGGGCTCGGGGAGCCGGTCGATGGACCGGAAGCGGAAGAGCAGGGGACAGGTGAGAAAGTCGTTGGCACGCGACGGCGACAGTGAACCGGGGAAAGCGGCGTAGGGATCCGGGGCTGCTGATTCAGGGTTCACGCTCGTCACCCTAGGTCAACGGTCGGACAGTCCAACGGCACGACAGTCCAACCCGGACGAACGGACTACTGTTCGACAAATGGCTGAACCGACCTACACCCGCCGAGGTGCGTTCGCTTACGGCGACCTCGTCCAGCTCACCGACGCGAAGGGCAAGCTCTACACGATCACCCTCGTCGAGGGGAAGTCCTTCCACACCCACCGGGGGGCGATCGACCACGATGCCATCGTCGGACTGCCCCAGGGCTCGGTGCTCATGGGCTCGGGCGGCACCGCATTCCTCGCGCTCAAGCCGCTGCTCGACGATTTCGTGCTCTCGATGCCGCGCGGGGCCGCGGTCATCTATCCGAAGGACTCGGCGCGAATCGTCGGCCTCGCCGGGCTCGGGCCGGGATCCCGGGTCGCCGAAGCAGGTGTCGGATCCGGTGCGCTCACCTGCTCGCTGCTGCGCGCCGTCGGCCCCACGGGGCACGTCTACAGCTATGAGCGCCGCGAGGAGTTCGCCGCCGTCGCGACGAAGAATGTCGACCGCTGGTTCGGCACGATCCCCGGGCACTGGACCCTCGCCCTCGGCGACCTAGCCGAGACCCTCGACGAGCGCGAACTCGACGCCGTCATCCTCGACATGCTCGCCCCCTGGGAATGCCTGGCCGCCGTCGCAGCGTCGCTCGCGCCCGGCGGGGTCCTCGTCGGCTATGTCGCGACGACGACCCAGATGTCCAAGCTGGTGGAGTTCATGCGGGTCGCCGGCGACTGGACCGAGCCGCGCGCCGAGGAGTCGCTCATCCGCACGTGGCACCTCGACGGGCTCGCGGTCAGGCCCGATCACCGGATGATCGGTCACTCGGGCTTTCTCGTGGCGGCACGACGGCTCGCACCGGGGGCAGTGCTGCCCACCCGCAGGCGCAGGCCCGCACCCGGTGCCTACGGCGAGGACTACAGCGGCCCGGGCGCGGCCACCGAGCCCGGTGCGATTCTCGAGCCAACCCTCGA
>JBMOKH010000267.1:0-3129 GCA_049315365.1 Candidatus Nanopelagicales bacterium | reverse complement strand
GAGTGCCCGGTCGATCGCCGCATGGTTGCGTGCGACGACGGCATCCCCCCGGCGCGCGTATGTCGAGGACACGCTCTCCTTGATGAGGGACATTGCCTCATCCCTGGGGATCACCCCCGCCAGGGCGAAGAAGCACGCCTGCATCACCGTGTTGATGCGGCCGCCGAGGCCCGCCTCGCGGGCAATGCTGCTCGCATCGATCGTCCACACGTCGAGGGCCTTGTCGATGACCTGCGACTGAACCTCCACGGGCAGGTTGTCCCACACCTCGCCGATCGGGTAGGGACTGTTGAGGAGCACGGTTGCGCCGTGCCGTGCGATGTCGAGCACGGGCATCTGTCGAAGGAGGGCGAACTGATGGCACGCGACGAAGTCGGCGCCCGTGATGAGGTAGGTGGACCTGATCGGGTCAGGGCCGAAGCGCAGGTGCGACACCGTGACCGAGCCGGACTTCTTCGAGTCGTACACGAAGTAGCCCTGAACCCACAGGTCCGTGCGGTCGCCGATGATCGTGATACTCGCCTTGTTCGCTCCGACGGTCCCGTCGCTCCCGAGTCCGAAGAAGACGGACTGCTGGGCGCTCAGCGGTGGTGCCGATGCGCCGTCGACGGGAAGCGAGAGCCAGGTGACGTCATCGACGATCCCCACCGTGAACCGTCGCCTTGGTTCGGGCTTCGCGAGGTCATCGAGGATCGACAGGGCGTGGGCCGCGGTGAACTCCTTTGACGCCAACCCGTATCGACCGCCCGTGATGAGGGGTAGCTGGCCGTGCCATCCCTCGGTGATGGCCAGCGAGACATCGAGGTGGAGCGGATCGGCAGGTGCCCCCGGCTCCTTCGAACGATCGAGCACCGCGATCCGATGCGCGGTGAAGGGGAGGGCATCGAGGAGTGCCGCGGAGGGGAAGGGCCGGTAGAGCCGAATGACTGCGACGCCGACCTTGCGTCCGCTCGCGTTGGCCGACTCGACCGCCTCCGTCACCGCACCGGCACCCGACCCCATGATGACGATCACGTGCTCCGCATCCGGTGCCCCGAAGTAGTCGACGAGGCGGTACTGGCGACCGGTCCGGTGGGCGAGCTCGTCGAACACGTCGCCCACCTCGCCGGGCACGGCGTCGTAGAACGGATTCGCCGCCTCCCGCGCCTGGAAGAACACGTCGGGATTCTGGGCGCTTCCCCGCAGCACGGGATGCTCAGGGGTGAGCCCTCGTGCCCGGTGCTCGAGGACGTCACCTGCGCGGACAAGCGCCCGCAGGTCATCGTCGCCGAGCGCGGATATCTTGCTCAGCTCGTGCGAGGTGCGAAAGCCATCGAAGAAATGAATGAACGGAACGCGAGTGCGGAGCGTGGCGGCATGCGCGACGAGGGCGAAGTCGTGCGCCTCCTGAACCGATGACGCGCACAGCATCGCCCAACCGGTACCGCGTGCCGCCATGACGTCCGAGTGATCCCCGAAGATCGAGAGGGCATGCGTCGCGATCGTGCGCGCGGCTACGTGGATGACCGTGGGGGTGAGCTCGCCGGCGATCTTGAACATGTTCGGCAGCATGAGGAGCAGGCCCTGGGATGAAGTGAAAGTCGTTGCCAGTGCGCCCTTCTGCAGGGCGCCGTGAAGGGCTCCTGCCGCCCCAGCCTCGGATTGCATCGCGATGACGTGGGGTACCTCGCCCCAGAGGTTCACCTGTCCTTCAGTGCTCCAGGCATCGGCGTGCTCGCCCATGGGAGACGCCGGGGTTATCGGGTAGATGGCGCACACATCGCTCAGGCGATGGGCGATGCGGGCGGCGGCCTCGTTTCCGTCCATGCAGGTCAGCATCCATCCACGGTAGGCGGAATGGCCCGTCGTCGTTAGGGACGTTCGACCCCCTCGGGGATCGGCTTCCCCAACACGTCATCGCGCCCAGCGGAGAAGTGAGGAAACCGTGAGGGCTGCTCCATGCCACGGCGAACTTCCTCTGCGAACGTCAGCCCACGTACCCATCAGGCCTGAAGCCGAGCACCGCAGGCCCGCACACACAGGAGGCACGCATCGTGTTGCAGATCGCCATGGTCAGTACCTATCCGCCGACGCAGTGCGGGCTCGCCACCTTCACCAGGTCACTCGCACAGGGCATGCTCGAGTGCGGCACCCAGAGCGGGGTGGTCCGGCTCGCCTCCGGGAACGAGCCGAATCCGGGCAGGCCGGTCATCCACGAGCATGTGCAGGGGCCGGGGCTCGCCCGCACGGTCGACGTGCTGAATGCCCACGATGCGGTGATCTTCCAGCACGAGTACGGCATCTACGCCGGGCCGGATGGCGACGACGTGCTCAACCTCATGGACGGCACGAAGGTGCCGATCATCGTCGTCCTCCACACCGTCCTCGCGGCGCCGAGGCTGCACCAGCGATACGTGCTCCAGCGCATCATCGATCGGGCGGATGCGCTCGTGACGATGACGGAGACCGGCCGGCGCAACCTGCTTCGCGGGTACGACGTCGACCGTCACAAGGTGCACGTCATCCCGCACGGAGCGGCCGACCTGCGAGCTCCGCGTTTGGATTCCGGCGGCGACCGGCCCTCGACCGTGCTCACGTGGGGACTGCTGAGCGAGGGTAAGGGCATCGAGTGGGGCATCGAGGCGCTTGCGATGCTCTCCGAGGCCAACCCGAGCCTGAGGTACCTCGTCGCAGGTCAGACGCACCCGAAGGTACTGCTCGAGCACGGCGAGCGGTACCGCATCAGGCTTATCCGGCTCGCGGAGGAGCTCGGAGTGGCGTCGCGCGTGCACTTCGTCAATGACTATCTCGATCAGCAGCTTCTGCACGGCCTCATCCGAAGGGCCGACATCATCCTGCTTCCGTACGACTCGAAGGACCAGGTCACGTCAGGGGTGCTCACCGAGGCGGTGGTCGCGGGCAAGCCGATCATCTCGACCCGCTTCCCCCACGCTGTCGAACTGCTCTCCCGCGGCTCGGGATGGCTCGTCGAGCAGGGTGATGCCGTGGGGATCGCGGCGGGTATCCACCATCTGCACACGACCCCGAGCGCGGCCGAGCACATGTCGCAGGCGACCGCCGCGATGGCGAAGGACTTCCTGTGGAGTGCCATCGCCGATCGCTACCTTCGGCTCGCCGGGAGCCTCGCCG
>JBMOKH010000040.1:0-14066 GCA_049315365.1 Candidatus Nanopelagicales bacterium | reverse complement strand
CGCGATCGGCACTGAATCCGCGATCGGCACTGAATCCGCGGCGAGCATTGCCGACTGGCAATCCGGCGCATCGCTCGTCAACCTCGCCTGCGCTCTCACCGGGCTGCTCGTCGTCACCATCGTCGCCGTTCCGGTCGTCCTCGGTGCGGTGCTTCTCGAGGCTGCGCTCCTGCTGATCGACCTACCATCCGCGCCTTCGGCAAGTGATCGCATGAGTACTGTCCTGTACCCGACCTACGCCCTCGCAATGGGAGCAGCCGCCGTCGGCGCGCGTCGCGGGCTCCTGGCGGCCGCTCGACGTTCCGAGGGGGCGCGTGCTGGTCTGGAATTCGCTGAGGCGCAGGCTCAGGCACTCCGCGGATTGCAGAGGCGAATGAAGGAGCAGCAGCGCCTGCTCCATGAAACGGTGCTCAACACGCTTACTGCGATCGCGCGAGGTGGCATCGGAGGGTCGACCGACGGTGGATCGCGAATGCGAGCGAGGTGCGCGGAGAGCGCACTCGTGCTGCGAACCCTTTCCTCGGCAGAGTTCACCATGCCGGCGACGGGCAGCCGTGACTGGGCAGCTGACGTCGGGGTGGGAGTACAGCCGCTTGTCGATGTCGGGGTCCACGTCGAGATTCGCGCGCGGGCCGGAGGCCCGCCGCTGCCGGATCCCGCCTACGGCGCCATGATCGTGGCGATTCGCGAGGCGTTGTCGAACATCGCGCGCCACGCCAACGCCGACTCGGTCACGCTGAGCGTGGCCGTCTCGACCGACGTGCGCACCCGACGGGACCATTGGACGATCGAGGTGCGCGACGACGGAAGCGGGTTCGATGCAGCCAGCGCTTCGTGGAGATTCGGTCTCAGTTCGGCGATCGTCGGGGCGATGGACGATGTCGGCGGGCAGGCACGTGTGACCTCGGCCGTGGGGGAGGGCACCTGCGTGACGCTCACCTGGAGCACGAGCCCTGAATCCCGGTCGTCCGTCGTGCTTGGCGAGTCCGCGACGAGCGTCAACGCGCTCGGTGCCCCGGTCCTTGTCTCATTTGGCATCTTCAGCCTGCTCTCGTTGATCCTCACGATCTCGGATTTCGAGTTTCCGCGCATCGCGGTCGCAGGATTCACGGTCGCGCTCGCCTGCGGGTTCCTGCTCGTGTGGTTCGGGCGCGCAGGCACGCTGCCCCCTGTTCTCGTGGTGGGTGTTTGCGTCGCGGCGCCCCTCGTCTATCGCCTTCAACTGATGGGGCTCGGCGACGGTGCCGCGACCCCCTGGTCCGACTGGTCGTCGGAAGCGATCGTCGCGCTGCTTCTCATCGTTGCCGGCACGGGTCCCTGGTGGGGATGGATCGCTGCGCTCGCCGCTTGGCTGCTGACCCAGGGCGACATGGTGGCGGAGTTAATCCGGCCCGGAACCGCGGTGATCATCGCCGGGGCACTCTTCGCTCGAAGCGTCCGGGCGAATGATCGTGCGTACGCGGATGCCATGAGGCGGCGCGGCAAGGAGGAGGCGTCGTCTGCGGGCGACGAGGCCAGTATCCGCGCCCTGGGCCGGCGCTACGGACCCCTCGCCGAGTCGTCAGCGGTCGTTCTCCTCGAGGGCATTGCCCGAGGCTCCATTGATGCGGATGACGCAGCCGTTCGATCGTCGTGCGGGCTCGAGGAGCACTTCATCAGGACGGTCATGCGGATTGATCCGGCGACAGGGCCCCTGCATGCCTTCGCGTCGCAGTTGGCGATCCGTGCGCATCGTCGCGGGGTCGTGCTCGATGTCGATATCGCCGAGGCCGCGCGGGTGCGCCGCGGAGAGCTTCTCCCCCTGCGGACCTCGGCGAATCGAGCGATCAGCCACGCAATGTCAGGCGTACCGGCCAGACTCAGCGCACGGCTGGAGGGTGAGGTGCTCATGGTGAGGCTTGTCGTGGCAGTGGCGGAGGTCGATCAGGTCGTCGTGGTGGAACGGGCCGATGTCCAGGGCCTGTCATGGGATGCTGATCCTGCTGACAGCACGATCATCCTCGAGGCAAGTTATTCCGGACGGTCCCGATCACTGATCCCGATGACCGGCTCAGATGACTGACGGCCACGCATCCGGTATCGGCAACGCCGTGCCGCCAGCGCTCAGGGTGGCGGTGATCGACGACCATGAGCTCGTTCGTGAGGGGCTGGCGGCCCTCGTGAGCGGCCAGATGTTTCTTGCGGCTGAGGTCGTCTACTGCGGCGGAAGTGTCGTGGGCGCTGCCATGACCAGCCCGGATGTGGCCATCCTCGACATCGATCTGGGCCCCGGGTCCACCTCCGTCAGCCACGGAGTCCTGGCGCTGCAGGATGCCGGGGCCAAGGTCCTCGTCATCAGTGCCTTCGAGGACCCGCCGGCCGTTCGATCCGCCCTTGTAGTCGGGGCTCTTGGGTTCGTGCCGAAGCGGGTCTCCGTCGACGCACTGCTCGAGGCGATCGCCACGGTGGCCCGCGGCGAGCTCTACCTTTCGGTTGACCTTGCAGCCATTCTGGCCGCGGCGGTGGGAACGCCGAATCTCAGTCCAAGGGAGCTCGACGCACTGCGCCTTTACGCGTCCGGGCTCAAGCTGTCCGCCGTCGGGCACCGCATGGGGATCTCTCCGCACACGGCCAAGGAGTACCTTGATCGAGTCCGCGTGAAGTACGCCAATCTCGGCCGGGCTGCGCGCACGCGCACCGAGCTCTACGCCGAGGCGACCCGTGACGGCTTGCTAGAGGGGTCATAGCGCGTCCCCCCGGTTGGGGACACGTTCGGGTGGCATTGGGCCCACTCATTACGGTGAACTAGGGGCTCCGGCGAGAACGGGGGGCCCGCCGGGCCTGGCCCGCTTTACAGATGGCCGTTTACCATGCGTCATCGGCGATCAGTGAGGCGGGCCGCGGCCGTTTCGAGGCTGATGGCCGATCAACGCCCTTCCAAAGGGGTGCCTTGATCAGCACAGGACGGTGGCGAGACGGACTTCGCGGATGATTCGGCCCTCGGCCTCGATGTCTCGGTAGGCCGAGTCCGGTCCCCATCCGCAGCTGAGCAGGAAGGCCCTGCGCGGCTCATCCAAGACCGGCACCCAGGTGTTCGCGTCCGTCGATCCGTCGGCGCGAAGGTACTCGACGGCGGCAGCCATGAGCCGGGAGCCATGCCCTTGGCGCTCATGCGCCGGGTCCACGACCAGTGCGAGGAGCTCAGCAGTCCCGGGGTCGTCGATGCAGTCCGGGTCCCGGCTTGGACCGACCGCGGCGTACCCCACGACGGTATCCGCCCCCGACGTGCCGTCGATCGCGACGATGAGGCGATGCCGGGTGGTTGGGGGATTGAGGATCCCGCTTGCCCACGCGGAGGCAAGATGCATCGGATCGAGATCGGCGAGGACTGACTCCGGCAGTACTCCAGCAAATGCCTGACGCCAGGCGCGCACCTGCACGGCGGCGATGTCATCGACGTCGGATGTTCGCGCGAGCCGCGCACCGGTGGGCATGAAGGGCATTCTCCCAGTGATCGTCGCTGGGCCTCGTGCCGCGGTTCCCGTTAGTGTTGAGGGCGTGTCAGAGCATCCGTCGATCTCCGTTCGCAGCGACATGACCGTCGAGCTCGTTCGATCGAGCGCATCCGATGCCGACGTCGTGTTCGCAGCCCGGGTTTCGACCGCGGGGGAGCAGTCCCTCGAGGACCTCGACGCAGACCCGGCATCCGCGAAGGGGCTCATCGGCTACCTCATGCGCGAACGCCACGGGAGTCCGTTCGAGCACAACTCGATGACCTTCTTCGTCCAGGCGCCCATTTTCGTGTGGCGTGAGCACATGCGACACCGGATCGCCAGCTACAACGAGGAGTCGGGCCGCTACCGCGAGCTCAAGCCGGTTTTCTACGTACCGAGCCGCGAGCGGAATGTCGTCCAGGTCGGCAAGACGGGCGCATACGAGTTCCTGCCCGGCAGCGACGAGCAGTACGACCTCATCGAGTCGTCGATGATCGAGTCGTGCGCGCGCAGCTATGAGTCCTATCAGGGGATGCTCCAGGCGGGCGTTGCCCGGGAGGTGGCCCGGATGGTGCTGCCGGTCTCGATCTACTCAAGTGCCTACGTGACGATGAATGCGCGGGCGATGATGAACTTCCTGTCACTTCGGCGCAAGGCCGAGGGCTCGCAGTACCCGTCGTACCCGCAGCGGGAGATCGAGATGGTCGCCGAAGGCTACGAGGCGCAGTGGGCCGGCCTGATGCCCATCACGCACGCGGCGTTCGTAGCGGGCGGCCGCGTAGCACCATGACGCAGTAGCCTGTCCTCATGCCCGGACCGGTGACACCCCATGCGCCCTTCGGCGTGATGCTCACGGCGATGATCTCGCCTTTCCTCGACGACGGCTCGCTCGACATCGCTGGCGGCCAGCGGCTCGCGACCTATCTCGTCGACGAACTTGGGCACGACGGCCTCGTCGTAAATGGCACGACCGGTGAGTCGGCGACGACCACTGACGAGGAGAACACCGACCTGCTGCGGGCGGTCGTCGAGGCCGTCGGCGACCGGGCGATCGTGGTGGCGGGGGTCGGATCCAATGACACCGCGCACTCGGTGCACAGCGCTCGCAGCGCCCTCGAGGTGGGCGCGAACGCCGTGATGGCCGTGAGCCCGTACTACAACCGCCCGCCGCAGGAGGGCCTCATCCGGCATTTCCACGCGATCGCCGACGCAACCGACCTGCCGATGATGGTCTACGACATCCCCAAGCGCACAGGAGTGGCGATCGAGACCGACACGCTCGTCCGGATCGCAGAGCACCCGCGCATCATCGCGAACAAGGATGCGAAGGGCGACCTCGAGGCGGCCCAGTGGGGCATGGCCCGGACCGACCTCGCCTGGTACTCGGGTGACGACGTCCTGAATCTGCCGCTCTTGTCGATCGGTGCCTGCGGAATGATCTCAGTTGTCGGCCACCTCGTGGGAGACCGGCTCAAGGCGATGGCCAAGGCATTCTGGGCCGGCGACGTACAGGGGGCGATCAGGTTGAACCAAGAACTGCTGCCGGTGTATTCGGGGGTGTTCCGCACTCAGGGTGTCATCACCGTGAAGGCGGCCCTTGCGGACCAGGGACTGCCGGGCGGGCCGGTGAGGCTGCCGCTCGTCGATGCGACCGAAGACCAGCGCGCAGTTCTGCGCCGCGACCTCGCGGCCGGACGAGTGCGCGGGTTCATCGCGTGATCCACGGCGAACTCTCCGCTCCCCCTGAGCTCGCACCCGGTGCGCTGAGGATCTTCGCTCTCGGCGGACTCGGCGAGATCGGCCGCAACATGACGGTCTTCGAATTCGGTGGCCGGTTGCTCATCGTCGACTGCGGAGTGCTGTTCCCCGAGGAGACCCAGCCGGGGATCGACCTCATCCTGCCGGACTTCGGCCCGATCAGGGATCGGCTCGACGATGTTGAGGCGATCGTGCTCACGCATGGCCACGAGGATCACATCGGTGCCGTGCCCTACCTGCTCAGGCTGCGGGCGGATATCCCGCTCCTCGGCTCGCGGCTGACGCTCGCCTTCCTCGAGGCGAAGCTCAAGGAGCATCGGATCAAGGCGCGATCCCTAGACGTGGCCGCTGGCCAGGTCGAAAGGCTCGGGCCGTTCTCCGTGGAGTTCCTCGCGGTGAACCACTCAATTCCGGACGCCATGGCGGTGGCCATCACGACCGGGGCAGGGGTCGTGCTCCACACGGGCGACTTCAAGATGGACCAGGTACCGCTCGACGGCCGGATCACCGACCTCAACGGATTCGCCCGCCTCGGCGATGCCGGAGTCGACATTCTCCTTGTCGACAGCACGAACGCGGAGGTGCCCGGCTTCGTCCCGAGCGAGCGCGACATCATCCCGGTCCTCGATGCGGTCTTCCTGCGCGCCGAGGGACGCATCATCCTGGCGTCATTTGCCTCGCATGTGCATCGCATCCAGCAGGTGATCGAGATGGCCGGGCTCCACGGGCGAAAGGTGGCCTTCGTCGGGCGCTCCATGGTCCGCAATATGGGGATCGCACGCGATCTTGGGTATCTGAAGATTCCGGGTGGCACCCTCGTGACCGTCGAGGAACTCAATGGGATGCCTGACGATGAGAGCGTGCTCATCTGCACGGGATCGCAGGGCGAGCCGATGGCCGTGCTCTCCAGGATCGCCAATCGTGACCACGCCATCAGCGTCGGGCCCAAGGACACCATCGTCCTTGCCTCCTCGCTCATTCCAGGCAACGAGAACTCGGTGTACCGGGTCATCAATGGACTCGCGAAGCTCGGGGCGACCGTCGTGCACAAGGGCAACGCCCTCGTCCACGTATCAGGCCATGCCTCAGCAGGCGAGCTCCGCTACGTCTACAACATCGTGAAGCCGCGCCACGTGATTCCCGTCCATGGCGAGTGGCGCCATCTGCGCGCGAATGCCGAGATCGCGCACAGCGTGGGCATCGACCTTGACCGGATCATCCTGGCTGACGACGGGGTCGTCGTGGATCTGGTCGACGGTCGCGCCTCGATCGTCGGATACGTCCCGGTGGGTCTGGTCTACGTCGACGGGGCGAGCGTCGGAGGGGTGACCGATGCCGCGCTCAAGGACCGGCGCATGCTCGGTGAGGAGGGGTTCATCTCCATCGTGGCCGCGGTCGACATGATCGAGTCGAAGGTTGTCGCGGGACCGGAAATCCATGCTCGGGGCCTCGGCCTCGACGAGCAGTCGTTCGACGAGGTCATCGGGCGGGTCCGCGTCATCCTCGAGGAGTCGCTCGCCGACGGTGTGACGGACACCTACGAGCTCCAGCAGCGGGTGAGACGCGCGGTCGGCAAGTGGGTGAGCACCTCGCATCGACGCAAGCCGATGATCGTCCCGGTCATCGTGGAGGCCTGACCGACCCGGAAAAGAATCTCCGCGACACGCACGCGTGTGACGCGTGTGACGAACGGTACGGAAGGGGTTCGTCGGTACGCTGGCCGGCATGGCTTCCCGTCCTCCTGCTCCGTCGCGCTCGCGCACTGCCCAACCGGCAGCTGCACGCACCTCCGCGACCCCCCGCAAGCGGACATCTTCGAGTCCGGCGCCGAAGAGGGCCCCCGCCAAGAAGGCTCCGGCAAAGAGGGCCCCGGCTGGTAGGGCGCCTGCGAAGAAGGCCCCGACGCGGGCCACGACATCGCGCACCGCACCCACCCGGGCCACCGCTCGATCCTCCGCGGCGGGATCCGCGCGGGGATCGACGAGGACCGCTTCGCGCAAGCCCGTGAAGCGGGCGACCCGCACCCGGCGTTCCGACGGAGGCCTGCTCGTCCGGCTCTTCCGCGCACTCGGGCGAGGGGTTCGGTTCCTTTGGCTGGGCCTCGCCCATGGGTTCGGGGCAATCGCCCGCGGCATCGGCAATGGGGCCAGCGACCTCGAGCCTGAGGAGCGGCGCGACGGGACGGCACTCGCGCTCATCGCGGTTGCCGGCATCCTCGCTGCCGGGATGTGGTTCGGGGTCGAGGGCTGGTTCGTTCAGTGGACGACGTTGGCCGGGGTAACCCTGGTCGGCACCCTCGAATGGATCATTCCCCTGACTTTCCTGGCCCTGGCCTGGCGGACGCTGCGCCACCCTGAGGACCGTAAGTCCACCGGGCGATGGGTCATCGGCACCGGGGCCCTGCTCCTTTCAATCATCGGCCTGTGGCACCTCGCACGCGGCGCATCTACGCCGAGTGACGGGTCTGCGGCCATGTCGGCAGGCGGGGGACTCGTCGGATGGCTCGTCACTGCCCCGATCGTCGCGGCGATCGGACCGGTCGTGGCCGGCTTCATCCTCGTCCTCCTGCTCGCCTTTGGCCTACTCATCGTGACCGGCACCTCGCTTCCGATCCTCCGCGACGGCGTGTCACTGCTCGTCGGCGGACGACGGGACCGCGATGCAAGCGAGGGCGAATACGAGGACGGCTTCGACGACGATTACAACGACTACGAGGACGACTATGTCGATGAGGACGGCGAAGGGTTCGACTACGAGGACGATCTCGCGAGAGACCCGCGCCGACTGGCCGGCGACGAGTCCTTTGTTACCCCCGTCATCGATGGCGAACTCCACCCTGCCGCTGCGCTCATGTACGGCGTGCAGCAGGCCGGCCTGCCGATTGACCTCGAAGGTGCGCTTCGCCGAACCGAGCAGGTCGCCGGGGACTCGTCCGTGCTGGAGCAGATGGCCCGGGCCGCTGCGGACCGGGAGGCAATCGAGCACGAGGAGCGGATGCGCGAGGAGCAACTCGAACACGAGCGACTCGAGCGCGAAATGCTCGCGGAGCAGGAGCGCGCCGAGGACTTCGCGCGGGTGCAGCAGGACCTCGATCGAGCTCTGAGGGCACCCGCGGTCCATCCGGGCCGCCAGGAGACAGTGGCGGTCGTCAAGGGCCCGCCCGCCCCCGAGCGCGCGCCACGCCGAAAGGCTGAGCAACTCCCGCTGACGGGCAGTGGCATGTACGTGCTGCCGGACATGGCGCTGCTCAAGACCGGTCCCGCGCACAAGACTGCGACGAAGGCGAACGACCTGGTCGTGCAGGCCCTCACCGAGGTGATGGAGCAGTTCGGGATCGATGCCCAGGTGACCGGATTCATGCGCGGCCCGACGGTGACCCGCTACGAGATCGAGCTCGGTCCGAGCGTCAAGGTCGAGCGCGTCACCGCCCTGAGCAAGAACATCGCCTACGCGGTGGCGAGCGCCGACGTCCGGATTCTCAGCCCGATCCCGGGGAAGAAGGCCATCGGCATTGAGATCCCGAACACCGACCGGGAGCTCGTGCTCCTCGGCGATGTGCTGCGCAGCAGCGCCGCGACGGGCGAGCAGCACCCAATGGTGGCGGCGCTCGGCAAGGACGTCGAGGGCGGATTCGTGTGCGCCAACCTCGCGAAGATGCCGCACATCCTCGTCGCAGGAGCCACGGGTGCAGGAAAGTCGAGCTGCATCAACTCGCTCATCACCTCGGTCCTCATGAGGGCGACGCCGGATGAGGTCCGGATGATCCTCGTCGACCCGAAGCGGGTCGAGCTCACGTCCTATGAAGGCGTCCCGCACCTCATCACGCCGATTATCACGAATCCGAAGAAGGCGGCGGACGCACTCCAATGGGTCGTGGCCGAGATGGACCGCAGGTACGACGACCTCGCTCTGTTCGGCTTCCGCCATGTCGACGACTTCAATAAGGCCGTTGGCTCCGGCCGCCTCAGCGCCCCGGCCGGCAGCGAGCGGGTCATGCGGCCCTACCCGTATCTCCTCGTCATCGTCGATGAGCTCGCGGACCTAATGATGGTCGCCCCGCGCGACGTCGAGGAGTCGATCGTTCGCATCACGCAGCTAGCGCGCGCAGCGGGCATCCACCTCGTGCTAGCGACGCAGCGCCCGAGCGTCGACGTCGTGACCGGCCTCATCAAGGCGAATGTGCCAAGCCGCCTGGCATTCGCGACGTCGAGCCTCGCCGACAGCCGCGTCATCCTCGACCAACCGGGGGCCGAGAAGCTGGTGGGGCAAGGTGATGGGCTGTTCCTGCCCATGGGCGCGAACAAGTCCATGCGAATCCAGGGCGCGTTCATCTCCGAGAACGAGATCAGGGCCGTTGTCGCCCACTGCAAGAGCCAGACCTCGACGGCCTACGTCGAAGAGGTGACGGCCCCTGCCGTGAGTGCCAAGGAGGTCGACGCAGACATCGGCGACGACCTCGACATCCTGCTGCAGGCGGTAGATCTCGTCGTCTCTACCCAGTTCGGCTCTACCTCGATGCTGCAGCGCAAGCTCCGCATCGGCTTCGCGAAGGCCGGTCGAATCATGGACCTCATGGAGTCACGCGGCGTCGTGGGTCCGTCCGAGGGCTCGAAGGCTCGCGAGGTGCTCATGTCACCTGAGGAACTTCCGCAACTCATTTCACTCCTGCGTGGAGAGTAAAGGAGAAACCCGAATGAAAACATCAGTTCTCGCATCGCTGCGTCCCCGCACTAGATATTCTCCTGACACATTTAGCAATGAAGGGTTGGCACCCGTGTCGGTGGGCGAGAGACTGCAGCAGGCGCGCGTCGCCGCGGGCCTGACTGTCGACGACCTCGCCGACCAGACAAAGATCCGGGCGTCGATCATCACGGCCATCGAGCACGATGACTTCTCGTACTGCGGAGGAGTCACGTACGCCCGCGGCCAGATCAGGTCGCTCGCCAAAGCCCTGCGGACCGATTCGGTTCCAATCCTCGTCGAATTCGAGATCCAGATAGGGATGCCGCCTTCCGCTCCTTGAGTCCGTAGGCTGTCGGGGTGAAGCAGCCGCAGACCGTCGCCATCGTCACCTTGGGCTGCGCCCGAAACGAGGTCGACTCCGAGGAGCTCGCCGGCCGACTTTCTGCGGCGGGGTGGGAACTCGTCGACGACCCCGGCGAGGCCTCCGCGGTGCTTGTCAACACCTGCGGTTTCGTCGAGGTCGCGAAAAAGGACTCAATTGACGCAGTCCTCGCAGCGGCCGATCTCAAGGATGCGCCCGGCGGGCCGCGCGCGGTCGTTGCAGTCGGATGCCTGAGCGAGCGATACGGCCGGGATCTCGCAGCGGAACTCCCAGAGGCGGACGCCGTCCTCGGCTTCGATGACTACCCGGACATCGCCGAACGGCTCACTCGGATCTTGGCGGGGGAGCGGCATGTGCCGCACGTCCCGACTGACCGCCGCCAGCTGCTCGCCATCTCGCCGGTCGACCGGTCGGCCGCAGCGACGTCGATACCCGGCCACGGTGCCGGTGACGAACTGCCGGCCGGATGGTCGCCACCCGTGCTCCGGCGCCGACTCGACGGCAGCCCCGTGGCGCCGGTCAAGCTGGCATCTGGCTGCGATCGTCGGTGCACGTTCTGCGCCATCCCCTCCTTCCGCGGCTCGTTCATCTCTAGGCCGCCGTCCGATGTCGTGGCGGAGGTCGCCTGGCTTGTGGGCGAGGGGGTGCAGGAGGTCGTCCTCGTGAGCGAGAACTCCACGTCGTACGGCAAGGACCTCGGCGATATCCGACTGCTCGAGACCCTCCTCCCGGCGATTGGCGAGGGCACCGGAGTGCGCCGGATTCGGGTCGCGTACCTCCAGCCGGCCGAGGTGCGACCGGGCTTGCTTCAGGTGATCGCCGGCACCGAGGCCGTCGCCCCTTACTACGACCTGTCCTTCCAGCACGCGAGCCCGTCGGTGCTGCGTCGCATGCGCCGCTTCGGGGGGCGCGAGGAGTTCCTCGGCCTCATCGCCCAGATCCGCGAACTCGATCCCTTGGCGGGCATCAGGAGCAACATCATCGTCGGATTTCCGGGGGAGACGCAGGAGGACCTCGAGGTGCTCGCCGCTTTCCTCGTGGACGCCAGGCTCGATGCCGTTGGCGTGTTCGGCTACAGCGACGAGGACGGAACCGAAGCGGTTGGCCTCGCGGACAAGGTCGACGAAGAGGTCATCCGGGAACGCGTCGAATCGATCACGGCGCTCGTCGAGGAGATCATGGCGCAGCGGGCCGAGGACCGAATCGGCGAGCAGGTGATCGTCCTCGTCGAGGCTATAGAGCAGGACGACGCAGGCGAGTGGATCGCCGTCGGGCACGCGGGCCATCAAGGCCCGGACGACGGTGCGACGGTGCTTGCGCTCGAGCGGTCCGCCGACGCACTGGTGGGTGAATTCATCGCCGCTGTCGTCGTCGACACGGACGGCGTCGACCTCATCGCGGAACGGTCGTGAAGCCCGCCCAACTCGACCCGGCTGGGTATCCGGCGAGCAATGCACCGGTCCTGAACCTGCCCAATGCCCTCACCCTGCTGCGCCTGCTGTGCGTGCCGGTCATGGTCGTGCTCCTGTTCTCGGACGGGGGTGACGCCGGGCTCGCCCGCGACAGCGCGGCGATCGTCTTCGTCATCGCGTCCATCACGGACTTCGTTGACGGGGCGGTGGCCCGCAGGCTCGGGCAGGTGACGAACTTCGGCAAACTCGCCGATCCCCTCGCAGACAAGGCGCTCATCGGGGCTGCGCTCATCGGCCTGTCGATCCTCGGCGATCTGCCCTGGTGGGTGACCGTCGTGATCCTCGTGCGCGAATTCGCGGTGAGCCTGCTGCGCCTATGGGTGATAGAGCACGGCGTGATTCCGGCCAGCAGGGGTGGCAAGCTCAAGACGGTGGTCCAGACCGTTGCGATCACGATGTACCTCGTCGTGGTTCCAGGATTGACGTGGTGGGGAGTCGTGAGCAGCGTTGTCATGGGAGCCGCCGTCGTCCTCACCGTCGCCACGGGCGTCGACTACTTCATGCGGGCGCGCCGGCTGCGATCAGTCGCCCCGGGGATGATCACCGACGATGGCGCGGTGAGGTGACGTCGGCTGACCGCGTCGTCGACCTTCTCCGCGGGCAGGGGCTGACCCTCGCGACCGCGGAGTCGATCACCGCGGGACTCCTCGCCTCCAGAATCGCTGGGGTCCCGGGATGCTCGGCGGTGCTCAGGGGCGCAGTCGTGGCCTACGCGACCGACGTGAAGCATTCGGTCCTGGGCATCGACGAGCGACTCCTCGAGCACGTCGTGAGCGAGCAGGTGGCGGTGGGCATGGCGGCCGGCGCGACCCGGGTGCTCGGCTCCGATATCGGCGTGGGCACGACGGGCGTGGCGGGTCCGGGGTGGCTGGACGCACAGCCGCCCGGCAGCGTCTGGATAGCGGTCCACGATGCCCGGAATGGACGGACGCGCACGCGGCTGCTACTCCTCGAAGGCGGCCGAGAGGAGATCAGGCGGGGAGTGGTCGATGCCTGCCTCGTGGAGATCGAGCGGGTCGTTCGCGGGTCCGCCCCCTGAGACGTCGAACTTCGCGCAGCCTCTCGGAATACCTTCGGCCGCCCTAGGTGTTGAGGTAACTGTTGGGTAAGGATTCTGCTCCCGATGTGGCGCGTGTCAGTCCGCCGGGATAACGTGTGTTCGAGGGTTCGGGAAGGAGGTCGTTCGATGATCGTTCTTCGGCATGTCATCGGTGATGAATTGCGTCGTCGGCGGCAAGATCAGGGGCGTACGCTGCGTGATGTCTCCGCGGCCGCTGCCGTCTCCCTCGGCTACCTCTCGGAGGTCGAGCGGGGTCAAAAGGAGGCGTCGAGCGAATTGCTAGCCGCCATCTGCGGTGCGCTCGATGTCCCGCTCTCGGATGTCATGCACTCGGTCACGAATCACCTCGTCGAGGCAGAGCACCCGCGCCTCGCCGTCCACGCGAACTAGCCGCGCGATCTCGTCATCGGCCCTGCCACGATCGGTGATCCGGTGCTCGTCAGCCCTCGAGGCAAGGCGGACCGATGCGGTTGACTGACTTTTGGGAACGGATGGACGAGGTCCTCGGTCCGGGATACTCGCACTCGTGGGCCCGCGACGTCGTGCTGTCGCCCCTCGGATGCACGGCGGCCGAGGCGATCGAACGTGGCACGGACACCAAGGAGATCTGGCGAGCGGTCTGCACGGTCGTTGAGGTGCCGAACCGACTTCGATGATGCCCGGACTCCGATTCCGCCCGGCTTGGCTTGGCGTGACGTTATGGTCAGGGCATGTTCGGGCGTGAGAGGCAGCGGGAGCAGGACCTGTCGTACGTCACGGTCGTGACCTACGGACGGACCGGCAGTACCGCGATCCAGTCGGCGCTCAATGCCCTGCCCGGAGTGGTGGTGCGCGGCGAGAACTATGGCGCGATGCGCGGGCTGCGCGAGTACCTGCAGTCGGTCGCCGAGACCGCTGACCGCCACCATGCCGGCCGGCCCGACCATCCCTGGTACGGATCGGCGCGGCTCGACCCGTCTGCGGTGCTCGCCGACCTTCGCCGCCATGTCGTCGAGTTCGTCCTTCGGCCCAGCCGCGAAACCCGGGTCGTCGGCTTCAAGGAGGTTCGCTACGAGCCGGGTCACTTCGCCAGCTACGACCTCCTCCTCGAGTACCTGGTCTTCCTCGGCCGTTTGTTTCCCGGGCTGACCTACCTCATGAATGTCCGTGATCCCGCTGACGCAGCCCGCAGCGGATGGTGGCCCGGCAATGACCGGGCGATGGAGGTGCTCGGCACGACCCGGGAGTGGATGGCGTCA
>JBMOKH010000266.1:0-3168 GCA_049315365.1 Candidatus Nanopelagicales bacterium | reverse complement strand
ACCCAGGCTGAGTCGACGTGGAAACCCAGCGAGGGGCCGTGCCTGGAGCGACTTCACCAGTGAGTCTGGCGAACTCGCCGGCCCAATTTCACGTTCATCGCCAACGCAGCGGTGCTCTAGGTCCCCTACCGTCAAGGTCCCAGCGAAAGAGTCGCGAGGTAGTAGCGGCGCGGCGTGGGTACCTCATGAGCCTGGCTCTCGGCCTGGTCCTCGCGCACACCCGTCCTACGGCAGGCGTGCTCGACCTGCGAGGCCAGGCGCAAGGGCTGAACGAGCCGTTTGGCATCGTCGGGGCTGTCCGCGACTTCGGGGATGTGCTGATTACTCTTTTGCCATGTCGAATGCTGCCCGGACGGTCACCCTCGCATTGCTCGCGCTCACGAGTACCCTCGGCATTGCCGGATGCAGTTCCGGCCCTCAGATGGTCACGCTGTCGTTTCAGGCGAGATCCGTCGAGCGCGAGGCGATCGACCTGGGGGCAGAAGGGTCCTCTCCTGGAGACCTCATCGCCGCATATGGAGACCTCCTCGATGCGGACGGACAGGTCATCGGCCAGTTCGATGTCTACACGGTCGTCAGTCGCGTCCTTGACTCCGCCGACGGGCGCTTCGTCCAAGCCGAGTATTCCTTCGGAGACGATGGAACGGACTCGTTTCTCATCGCCGGCGCTGATCAATTCAGCAGCGATGGCGGGTTACCCGCCGTCAAGCGCCCAGCGATCTATGCCGTCACCGGTGGCACCGGCATCTATAAGGGTGCTCATGGCCAATGCGATGTCTTCCGAAATGAAGACCCGAAGGCGTTCACCACGACGGTCAACTGCTCATTCGCTGTCCTGGACTAAAAGACCCAGTTCTACTCTGGCGAGCGGACTGACCCGCCTCGAACCGGCCGTTCACCAGACGTTGATCCGCAGTCCGCACCGCCATCGTGCATGCGAGGATGGGCGCGTGAACCCCGACGCGACTTCCAAGGACCTGCCGGGGCGCGCACGCGTCGTCATCATCGGCGGGGGCATCATCGGCACCTCCATCGCCTACCACCTCGGTCACCTCGGCTGGAGCGATGTCGTGCTCCTCGAACGCGATCGGCTCACCTCCGGCACCACCTGGCATGCCGCCGGCCTCATGGTCTGCTACGGATCGATGTCGGAGACGTCGACCTCGATGCGGCTCTACAGCCGCGACCTGTACGGGCGCCTCGAGGCCGAGACCGGCCTCGCCACCGGCTTCAGCCCGGTCGGATTCATTGAGGCCGCGGCTGATGACGCACGACTCGAGGAATACCGGCGGGTCGCCGCCATCAACCGCGTCTTCGGCGTCGACGTCCATGAGATCTCGCCGAAGGAGGTCGCCGAGCTCTTCCCCCTGGCCCGGACCGACGATCTCAGGGCCGGGTTCTACGTACCCACCGACGGCAGGGTGAACCCCGTCGACGTCACGATGTCGATGGCAAAGGGCGCCCGCATGCAGGGAGTCCAGATCATCGAGGGAGTGCCCGCGACCGGGGTTGTCGTGAAGGCCGGACGCGTCGCCGCCGTCACCACCGACCAGGGCGACATCGAATGCGAGTTCGTCGTGAACTGCGCGGGCATGTGGGCTCGGCAGCTTGGCGAGAAGTCCGGCGTGAGCATCCCCCTGCAGGCCGCCGAGCACTATTACCTCATCACCGACACCATCCCCGGCCTCGACACCGGCCTGCCCGTGTTCGAGGACCCGTCCTCCTACGGCTACTACCGCCCCGAGGGCGATGGGCTGATGATCGGCCTGTTCGAGCCGGTCTGCGCGCCCTGGCATGTCGACCGGATCCCCGAGACGTTCTCGTTCGGCGAGATTCCGCCGGACTGGGAGCGGATGGCGCCCTACCTCGAACGTGCAATGGACCGGGTCCCGGTCTCCCACGATGTCGGCGTCCGCAAGTTCTTCTGCGGCCCCGAGTCCTTCACCCCGGACCTTCAGCCGATCGTCGGAGAGTCGCCCGAGGTTGCGAACTACTTCGTGGCGGCCGGTATGAACTCCATCGGCATCCTCACCGGCGGGGGCCTCGGCCGGGTGCTCGCGAACTGGATCGTCAGCGGCCAGCCGGATGTCGACGTCACCGGATTCACCATCGATCGGCTCCAGCCCGGCCAGGCCACCCCCGACTACCGTGCTGCGCGAACCGTCGAGTCGCTCGGCATGGTCTACGCCTCACACTTCCCGAACCGGTCGATGCTCACCGCCCGCGGAGTGGGGCTCTCCCCCATTCACGCCGGTCTCGTTGAACATCAAGCATTTTTCCGCGAGGTCAGCGGCTGGGAGGGCGCCGACTGGTTCACCCCGGCGGGCATCGAGCCGCGTGACGCGACCCTGTCGTGGGGCCGGGAGCACTGGTTCGACTACTGGGCGGATGAGCATCGGGCGGTGCGCGAGGGCGTCGGCCTCATGGACATGTCCTTCATGTCGAAATTCCTCGTGCAGGGCCGCGATGCCGGGGCCGTACTCGAGCGGGTCTCTGCGAACCGGGTCGATGGCGCGCCCGGGGTGATCACCTACACCCAGTGGCTCAATGCGGCCGGGCTCATCGAGGCCGATCTCACCGTGACGAAGCTCGATGACGAGACGTTCATGGTGGTCGCGTCAGACACAGCGCGCCAGCACGCACTCGGCTGGCTGCGACGTCACATTGGCGACTCGCATGCCTTCGTCACCGATGTCACCGCGGCCTACGCCCAGGTCAACGTGCAGGGCCCCCTCTCACGCCAGCTCCTCCAGGGCCTCACGACGGCAGACCTCTCCAATGAGGCCTTCCCCTTCCGAACCGCGAGAAGGATCGACCTCGGGTTCGCCCGGGTCCTGTGCGTGCGCATCACCTACCTCGGCGAACTCGGCTACGAGCTCTACCCCTCCACCGAGCAGGCGATGCACGTGTACCGGCGGCTCCTCGAGGCCGGCGAACCCCTGGGCCTGCGCCATGTCGGGCTCAAGGCGCTCGCGAGCCTGCGGATGGAGAAGGCCTACCGCGACTACGGCCACGACATCGACAACACCGACTGCGTGCTCGAGGCGGGCCTCGGCTTCGCCGTTGCCCTCGACAAGGATCAGGGATTCGTCGGCCGCGACGCCGTGGCCGCGAAGAAGGCCGCCGGGCCGCTTCGACGCCGCCTCGTCCAAGTCCTCCTGCTCGACC
>JBMOKH010000265.1:0-3200 GCA_049315365.1 Candidatus Nanopelagicales bacterium | reverse complement strand
GGACAGTTCCATGCCACCCGAGGACAGTTCCATGCCACCCGAGGACAGTTCCATGCCACCCGAGGACAGTTCCATGGCATCCGCCCAACCCAGTCGACTGGCCGGAGCCGCCGAGTCGGACGACAACAGCATCGCCTCGTCGCAGCCCTCCGGCATCGTGTTCGGTCTCATCGCGCTCGCTGGTCTGGTCGCAGCCCTCGTAGTCCTGCTCATTCGCCGGAGGTCGAACGCCCATGGCTCGTGATCGCGTCGGGTCCGGCACGCGCTCAGTGCACTGCGTGGTGGCAGCCATTGCTCTCGCAGCCTCGGCTGTCCTGCTCGCGGGCTGCGGTGCTCAAGACACGTCGGCGCCGCCATCGCGCGAGGCGGGCATGTACCGAGACTCGCAACTGTGCGTGCGAAACCTGACCAGCGACTCCATTGACCTCGGTCCTGGCAAGAGCACCGTCGGCGAGTTCGTCACCCTCTCACCGAACGGGCGGGCGTGCTTCGCTTCGAACAACACCGCGGAGGCGGCGGCGACCGTGTCGTTGCTTCTCCCCGATGACTCGACCGTCCTCGCGGGCGCGGAGAACTACATGATCGGCAAGCCGGACTTTCGCCTCTGCGTGAGCGGCCCTGATTCCAATGACTCGTGCGCGCGCTCCTCCTATGAGGAGTACGGGCAGGGCACCGTGCTCAACGAGCAGTCACTCAGCATCGGATCAGTGGGACAGTCCGTCAGTATTGAGGGGCACAGTTACCTCCCCCGGCGACTCGCAGATTCGCAGCTCTACATCGTCTACGAAATGGACGTCCTCAGCTGAGGACCCACGAGTGCGCCCGTCAAGAAATGTCAGGAGCCTGAGAGCGTTGCGACTGACACCTCGATGAACGACAGGGCCAACGCGCGATCACGGCATCACCTCGCCTACCGGCAGGAGAGCGCTCCGCCTGTGGCATCATGCCACTCATGTGGGCTCTCACCAGACGCGGACGAGCCCGGCTGCTGGCGTGGGCGCTCGCCGGATGCATGGCAACCTCGGCCTGCTCGGCTCCGCTCGGCGCTTCCGGTGGCGACATTGGGAGGCTGCGCGTTGAGGGGCAGACGACGAAGGTGACGGTCCCCGCCCTTTGGGCGAGCAAGAACTTGGATGGCACCCTCGACGGGGGAATTGAGCCGGCGGAGATTGCCGTCACGACCCAGGCTTCGGATCCCGGCTACGCCGTCGACCTCACGTCGATCGAGGCGAAGGGTGCAGGCAAGGCCTGGTCGGCAGCGTCAACTACCGCGGCCGCCTTTGCAACGCTGGTCAGCGGGGCTGATCCTGGGACCACCGCGGTGTCATTCACCATCACGGGTCCGATCGACGGGCCCTCCGCCGGCGGGCTGCTCACATGCGGGCTCCTCGCCGCGCTGTCAGGCACCCCCATGAAGCCTGACGTGACCATGACCGGGACCATCACCCCCGATGGCTCGATCGGCATCGTCGGGTTCATTCCCCGCAAGGTGCAGGCCGCCGCCGAGGCCGGCTACCGAGTTATCGTGCTTCCTGCCCAGGCACTCGACGACGGCGTCGTGCTTCCTGACGGCCGGACGATCCAGGAGTACGCGGCAAGCCTCGGCGTCACGATCATCCCCGTGCGCACTGTCGGGGAGGCATTCGCGGCCCTCACCGGCAAGCCCTCCCTCTACCCGGAGACCGCCCCGCCTCCCCTGGGCGTGCGCGCAGCCGAAGAGGCGACGGCCCTGGCGGTGCGCGCTGAGGCCAGGCTGCGCACATCCCTCGCCGGCGCTCCCGCGAGCGCCGACCGGCAGGCGGTGTCCGTAGCGACGTCCGCGCTCGCGGACGCGCAGGCCCGCCTGGCATCTGGCGACGCGATCGGCGCGTATGGCTCAGCGGCATTCGGCGCGTACCGGCTCGAGCGCGCGATCGGCGCCGCGACCGTCCTCGACGACATCGCTGCTGTGGGCACCGAGCAGGCACGCACGCGACTGGGCGCGCGGGCCCAAGCAGTGCTCGATCATGCGCAGCGCGAGCTGGACCGCCTAGGTTCCGCGCCCGTCGATGGACTCGAAGCGCAAGCAGCGCTGCCCATCCTCATGTCATGGCCCGTCTTCGCCATCGCCACGGTCAAGGGGGTCACCGACACACTGGCCCAGGCGTCCTCCGACCAGGCGCTCGCGGAGATGGGACGCATCGTTGCCGAGGAGGACCTTGCCGTCGCAGCGTTCCTTCCAGATGCCGAGCGGATGGCAGCAGCCGGAGGGTCAGCACCGGCATCACCAGATGCCGCCCAGATCCTCGGCGAATATCGGGATCTGCTGGACAACGCAGCCCAAGCCAACCTCACGTACGCACGGGATGCGCTGGGCAACGAGGGCAAGGTAGACGGAAGCTTCGCCGACAAGGGGCTTTCCGCGGCAATCGGCGCCATCGATTCGCTTCGATCTGTGACTGATGCGGGGTTCGGGGCCGTGGCTGAGGAGACCTCGATCGCGATGACCTCGTTCTGGCTGTCAACCGCCCTCGTCGCCGGGCTACAAGCCTACGGGCTCGACGATTCACCGGCACCCGATACCCGACTCGCGTTCGCGACGACGGCGCAGAATGCGTCCGTCGATGCGGCCAGCGGCACGGTTGACTCCATCGCCACGATCCTGGCTGCCCAAGGCATCGACCTCCGGCAGGCGAACTGGTCAGCCCGCTGGTCCAGCGCATTGTCCAAGTCATACCGCGGGACCCCCGAGACCACCGAGGCGAACTGGCTCGCGCAAAGCGAGCTCTGGTACGACGCACTTCAGGCATTCATCCTGCGCCAGGTCGCCTCGGCGGGCTGAGGGTCATATCCAGCCTGACTGCGCGAGCACGCCACAGAGCTAGCCTCCGGCATGAAGTGGGTAACGGGCCTGTCATTCCCGGGATCCTCGGGCTGCCGTGACTGGAGAACCACGCTAGGGAGGCGCTTGCGGGGTGAACGTAGCCGGACGTCAGTCCTCGATCAGCCAGGCGACGTTCAGCGTGACGGTGACCTCGGTCGTGCCCGCCTCGATCGGCGTGGGCACGTCCTTGTCGGCACTCGGCGCGGCTTCCGCGTAGGCACCCTGCGGCATGGGCCCATTCGAGGTCGCCTCCGAAACCGTGGCGACCGGCCCGAGCGTGAATCCGAGCAGCTGCGCATACTGCTCGGCCTGGGCCCTGGCGATGTCGACGGCCTGC
>JBMOKH010000264.1:0-3203 GCA_049315365.1 Candidatus Nanopelagicales bacterium | reverse complement strand
CGCGAGGTGCTCGCGAGCGTCACGGTCCACGATCTTCCGCCGACTGCCGGCTACCTGCGCGATGAGCACGTTCGCATCCGAGCCGAACTCGGGCTCCTCGCCCGGCCAGCCGATGTCGAGCGGGCTGATGCCGATCGCGAGCGCCGGGAGTGGGCGGGGCTGCTCGTCTCCGAAGGCTGGCTTGACCCGTCGGCAGATCTCTCGACCGATGATGGCCTGGCGGCCATGGTCGTGGCGCTGCACCGCGCACTCGCAGCCTCGCCGGCCCGGCTCCTCGGCATCTCGCTGCCCGATGCCTTCGGCGACCGCAGGGCGCAGAACCAGCCCGGCACCGACCAGGAGTACCCGAACTGGCGGGTCCCGATGACAGACTCCAGTGGCCGGCCAGTCCTCCTCGACGATTTCCTCTCCGCGCCCGAGCTGGTCGAGCACCTCACCTCGACCGTCCGGCCGCCGGTCAGGCGGGCCAAGCCCCTAGGCTTGTGATGTGACTTCAGGCCAGGCTCTCCTCATCTTCCTCGGCATTCCGGCGACATTCGCCGTGTTTGTCGCCCTCCTCGTCTACGCCAACGCATGGACCCGATCCGGGCGCGCCCCGGCTGCGTCCGAGTCGGGTGAGTCCGGCGGGCCACTGTTCATCCAGACAGCAGGCGCGCTGCCTGATCCGTCCCGCCTACCGCGTGAGATCGGCGCAACCTCGTCATCAGTTGCAGGGGGTGGAGCACATGGCACCTGGTCTTGACTTCTCCAGGGGGCAGGTCAGTGAACTGCAGCGGGTCATCGATACCGGTCGGCAGATCAGCGGGCTGTCCTATGGCATCTACGTCGGCGAACTGCCGGACGGCAACGAGTCTGCGGTGGCCAGGCATGCCCAGTTGAATGACGCGCCGGCCGCCGTTCTCGTCGCCGTCGATCCCGCAGCCCGTTCCATCGAGATCGTGACCGGCACCCATGCCGCGCGCGCGCTCGACGACCGCTCCTGCGAACTCGCGGTACTCGCGATGAAGTCCTCCTTCGAGGCCGGGGACCTCGTTGGCGGCATTCGCGATGCGGTGAACCTGCTGGCCCAGCGAGCCCGCGCCCCGCACGTCGTCCACGAAGACGAGCCCGCCTAACCCCTCCCGTCCAACCACCCCACCCTCCCCTCATCTGGCCCGGAATCTGGGCAGCCTGAACAATCAGGCCGGGATTTGGGCCAGGTTCGTTCATCTGACCCACGGGTGGGTCGTGATTCAGCCGGCACGCCGGCGAGAAACTCGCGATGCTGCGAGGACGCGGCGGGCCACGGCCTTCGGATCCGTCATGATCTCGTCCCATGTCCATCGAACGACGATGTAGCCGAGCGCCCGAAGCCGGTCCTCGCGACGCTTCTCCTTGAAGAGGTCGTCGCGCGTCGCGTACTTCGAGCGGCCGTCCGCCTCTCCGATGACCCCGAGCGACTCCCAGAACATATCGGCGTATCCGATGAGGCCGTCCTCATCGCGAAATTCGCGCTGCAACTCCGGCTCGTCGAGCCCGATTCGCATGAGCCGAAGTCGCGAGAGGGTCTCAAGGATGGTCTGCGCTCCCGGGCGGGCGAGTTCGAGGGCTCGGTGTGCGGTGCCGATTCCGCGGAGGAGCGGCCACTCCCCGATGATCTCGTCGAGGCCCTGCAGGGTGGCGGAGCCATCCCAGAGCACAGCATCGAGCAAGCCGACGGCCCAATCGGGCCTCGCGTGGCAGGCGGCGCTCACTGCTGCCAGCGGACGCCTGACGATCGGGATTCCCTCCCACATGGTCAACTGGGCGGGCTGAAGATCGTGGCTCACAACGCTCACGTCCGGCAGTGACGAAGGCCTGTTCGGGGAGCGGTTGAGCACGCGGATGTCACGGTAGGGGTAGCGAACGAGGTGCGGCTGGTGGACAAGGCCGTTTTGGATTGGGAGCTGATGTAGGAGAGCCGCCGAGGGGCCGAATACGTAGGCGGGAAGGCGCAGCGCCTTGATCGCGGCGGCGCACTGGATGGCGTGCATTGAACTCGCATCGCCGTCGGAGCCGGGCAGGTCATCGGCGTCTGCGTACACGCCGTAGCGGATCTTTCGCCAGTGGCCTTTCCGGACCATCGCCTGGACCACGGTTGCGTCGATCCCCCAGGCGGTGAGGTCATCCCGGCGAAAGACGCGTCCCTGTCGCGCTGAGGCCAGGCGCACCGTGTCGCGGAGCGATTTGGTGTCGTCGGGGGTTCGGTAGGGCGCGGGCACGGGACCACTCTGGAAGACACGACTGGCATCGGCAACCGGCTATCCACAGGGTGCTCGGGCAGGATCAACGAATTCCGTCTAATACCGGCCCGATTCGTTCATCTTGCCCAGATTCCGGGCCAGATGAATAGTTCGGGCGAGGTTGAACCTTCGGTTAGGTGATGTCTCTCGCCCTTGCGCGCATTGCCCTCACGACTCCGTCCCTGCCCTCGCCCAGAAGCCTGCGCAGCGGAGATGCGAGATCAGGTGCCGCAAGGAAGGCATCGGTCTGGCTGAGCGTCTCCTCGTCGACGAGGTAAGCCGGGTACAGGCTCATCGTGATGTCCTGGGCCATCTCCATCGTTCGGTCGCGCCAGACCCGGGGCAGCACCTCGAAGTAGGCGGCTCGATAGGGGCGCAGGAGATCAACCTGATCGGGCTGGACGAACCCGCCGATCGTCGCGTTCATGAGCGCATTCGGCAGGTCGTGGCGGTCGATGATGTCGGCCCACGCCAGTTCCTTCGCGACGGCTGTCGGACGCGCGGCCCTTGCGACTGCGGCCTGCCGGCGGCCGGTCGCTGTGTCGTCGCTTGCCAACTCGGCCTCGATGAGCGACTCGTCGGCCTCGCCCTGCGATACGAGCCGCTGCAGCAGCGACCAGCGCAGGTCGGTGTCGATGGCCAGGCCGTCCCACGAAACCGATCCATCGAGCAGGCCATGCAGGACGCCGAGGTGCTCCTTCGTCACCGCGGCGCCCAGGAAGGCTCGGGTGAATGCGAGCTGGCGGTCGCTCGCCGGTTCGGCAGACTTGGCCAACGCGAGCATGCCATCGGCAAGGCGCTCAAGATAGGCCTCACGGTGCGCCGGAGCCGCATACACGTCGATCGCGGTCTTCAACTGACGGAGGATGACCTGAACGACCCCGATGTCGGACTCGGCACCGACCCCGCTCAGCACGAGCGACAGGTACTCGCCCGTCGATA
>JBMOKH010000263.1:0-3213 GCA_049315365.1 Candidatus Nanopelagicales bacterium | reverse complement strand
GCTAGTTCGGATCGGAGTTGGTCCTGGGTGGGCGACGGCAGCATCGGCAGTTCGATGATGCGGCGGGTGAACGCCAGTGTTTGGTCCGGCTGCTCGCGAAGAATGATCTTCCGGTATAGCGAGATGGGAGTGACGGATCCGAAGTCGACCTTGACGATCTCTCGAGCAAGGGGATCGGCATCGGCCACTGCATGCGCGGCCTCGAGGCCCAGCCGCCCACCCATCGCAAGCTCTGGGCCCTCGTGGTCGAAGAAGGCCTGCAGTGGCAGGACATTCCCGGCAGCTCCTTGGAGGAACACGCATACTCCACCACCGCGCAGTTCCTCGACGCGCCGCCGCAGGGGTCCCACGAAGTCGGTCCCGGTCTTGCCGACCTCCGGTCCCACGACAACCGGATGGCAGCCGAACGCGGCTATGGTCGCAATCGGTTCGCCATCGAGGTCGTCGATGCGGACCGTCGGGACGTCCTCATCAATCGTCAAGTCGGGATTCCAGCCCAGGATGGTGCGCCCGTCGGCTGTTCGCTCGCGACGGTTCACCGCGATGCCCGGTACGCGTCCGGTTCCGCCGGCGGCTCGGGCTGGCGCGCGCGCCCGCCAAGCGCGCAGAGCCACGGAAGCGAAGTCGTACGGAAGTCGATCCACGTACGCCCGCTCTCCGGCGGAATACCCGTCGTGGCCGCCGCCGAGCTTGGAGTCGTCTGACCTGGCCCACGGCGCGGCGTGGCTGTGGCTTGCGTTGAGGAGTACCGCGGCCGCGTCGCAGTCGAGGACCCTGGCCACTTCCTCGCGAATCCGAGAAGCCATGACGTGGTCGTATCCGGTGAGGTCGGCGGCGAGGATCACGACGCGACTGCTCCCCCGCTCGAGGACCACCCCGGTGATCTCCAGCGGATCTGAGTGGTCGAGCGCCGGTGCTTCACGTCGCACGTAGCCCTGTGGGTCGTTTGGAAGCGGAGGGTCGATGAAGGCGCGGGCAGCACCGGCTGTGAGCATCTGGCCCCTAACGCTGACTGAGTTTAGTTGGTATCGATTCCAGCATAGCGCGGCCCTCGAGCGCTGTCCACGTTTTCGGGTGGGGCACTTGACGTCCAGGCAGCCAGGACCTACCCCGATGCGGCACCTGAGGTCGTCCCTCATCAGGCGACGTGGACGGAGAGGCGCGTCTCAAGCGGCGACTATGGTCAGGCTCAGCTGTCCCTATCTCTTGGAATAGCTCTATGGCTGACGGGCGCGCGAGCGGCCTCGGGGCTTGCCCTTGAGGCAGCTCAACTCGCTGCCCTCGTGGAGTTGCACCATGCCGTCACGTACACGCACGACGGCGGAGCGATCGGTGTGGTCTCTGGTGGTTCCGCTCCTACTGGGGACTGGGGCAACAAGCATTCGCTCAAGGTGCGAGGAATCGGGAGCGGGGGGCCAGATTCTCATCGACGTTGAACGCGAGGCGTTCCACCTGCACACCGAGGGCGAAGATCGCCGGCTTGAGGTCACCCCGGGTGAGGAGCCCTACGACTGCATAGGTCCGATCGATGCTGTGCTTGCGGCAGCGCGCGGGGATCAGTTCGTGAACCAGTTTCCGGCGGAACTGGGCGAGCGAACAGTAGACGCGCTTGATATCGCCTACCGAAGCACAGGCCCCGGGGCAGTCGCTTACCGGGCCCAGGTCGCTCGGCTCAGCCTCGGGTGGACTTGCCGCCAGATGCGGGGCGCGTCGTATCGCGGGCGTCGTATGTGGTCGGCAGCATCACAGTGCTGGGGGCAGACCCCCCGATTAGGCTCAGCACCATGCCGGCAGCGGTCCGGCCCATGCCCACAGCGTCCCGAGACACAGAACTAATCCTTGGACGCAGAGCCTTAAGCCACGGAAGGTCGTCGCAGACCACGAGCGAGATGTCGTCGCCCGGGCGGAGCCCGAGCTCGCTCATTGCCTCAAGAATGCCGATAGTGGCCTGCAGTCCGCCGGCGATGAGCGCGGTGGGCCGGCGCCGGGTGGCTTGGCGGAGCAGCTCAATCGTCTTGTCGTGCGCGAACGAACTCGAGAACACCTCGGCAACCTCCGTCGACTCGGTCGGATCGATACCGGCGTCGCGGTAGGCGTCCTCGAAGCCGCGGACTCGCTCGCGCGTGGGCCTGATGTCGGGAGTTCCTGTGATGAGGGCAATCCGGCGGTGGCCCATGGACAGAAGGTCTGCGGTCGCGGCCTGAACGCCGCTGGCATGATCAAACAGAATGCTGGCAGTGGACAAGCGTGGAAACTCGCGGTCCAAGAGCACCACGGGCTTCTTGAACGCGGCAACGGCCTTGCGGGTGGCAGCGGACTTGTCGGAAACAGTCGCCAAGAGCAATGCATCCACGCGCCGTTTCCCCAGCATGGAGATGCGCTCGGTCTCTTGGGCAGCTTCACGGCCGCTGCTCGTGACCAGGAGCGTGTAGCCAGCGTCGGTGAGCACCTCCTCGATCCCGCTGATGACCTCGCCAAAGAACGGGGTGGCGTAGTCACGCACCACGAGCCCCACTAGATGGGTGGTTCCACTGCGCAGACTCTGTGCGACAGGATCGGGCGAGTACCCCAGTTCGCGAGCAGCTGCCTCGACCTTCGCCTTCATCTTGCTGCTGACGTCGGGGTGGTCGCTCAGCACTCGAGATACGGAGGACATCGCCACGCCTGCGCGGCGCGCAACATCATGAATCGTTACAGGCCTGGAATCAGGCATTGCTCCCCTTTGATACGAACGGCGGTTGCACCCGAACAGCTAGCGCCGTCAGTCTAGGTGCCAGATCTCGGCGCGGGTCATCAGATTCCCCCGTGCGTCGGTGAGATTGACGATTAGGGAAGCGCTGATCATCAAGGGGTTTGCGGCCCGTCTTGCTTTCGGGCACGCGTGATGAGCCGAGGAGTCGCTGTTTTGGTCTCCCTGGTGGCGCTTTGGTGTGGTTCTGAGGTGTTTCGGGCAGGCTTGCGCTAGCCGTCACCCCATCAGGGCGACGGCACGGGCCCGCATCACCCAGTTCGCCGAGGCGAACAACACGTTGAGGTGGTTGAGGTTCTTGGCGATGCCCCGGTAGCGGGTCCTGGTGAATCCGAAGTCCCGCTTCACGATGAGGAAGGGGTGCTCGACCTTCGCCCGCACCGATGCCTTGCGCGACTCTGCCGCGCGATCCGGCTGGGCCATCGCAGCGAGCTTCGACTTGCGGGCCGCGATCCGGAACTCGA
>JBMOKH010000262.1:0-3222 GCA_049315365.1 Candidatus Nanopelagicales bacterium | reverse complement strand
AGCGGTATCGCGCACCGGAACCTCTGGTGTGTATGACCTGGCGGTGGTTGCCGATGCATGGCGACTCCTCCGGATCAGCGATTAACCGGGTCGAACATCCAGCATTGATGAGGAGAGCGCCATGACCACCCTGACGAGCATGATTCCGGCGGATTGCCGGCCCTCCGCAGCCAGCACCGGCTCGCCGGCACGTGCGCCACTGCCCGCGGCGGCCCGAGATCTCGTGGCATCCGCCCGAAGGAGCCTGACCGAGGCCGTGATCGCGAGCACGCCCTGCGAGCGCTACGCGGCTGCGCACCTAGCCGCCCTGCGCGCGGCCGCGGCAGTGCTCGCCGCCCGAAGCCGGCCAAACGGCAAGCGCCGGCGGCAGGTTCGCAGTGTTTGGGTGATATTGCCCGAGATCGCGATCGAGTTCACGGAGTGGGCCGCCTTCTTCGCTGCCAGTGCGCGCAAGCGGTCCGCGGCCGAGGCAGGCGTGCCATGCGTCACCGCCCGGGAGGCCGATGACCTCGTTCGTGATGCAGATGCCTTCCTGGCCCGGGTCACCGGGACGCTCGGCCTGCCCCACCAGACCATGCTGATCGCCGGCCTCCGACATACCGGCTGATCAGCATGACCCGGCTGGTTCCCCCGGCAGCCGGTCCGCAGTGGTCGCCAGTTCGGCGAACCCCCCGTGTCTTGCCGAGCTGGCGACCGCTGCCCCTCCCATTCGATTTCCCATGACGTCTCGTGGCTCAGCCGAGGCGGTGTACGAAGGATCTGATCACTCATGGCACACGCATGGCCGCATCTGCAGGTGGCATCGAGCTACTCGCTGCAGTACGGCACGTCGACGCCGCAGCGGATCATCGACCGGGCGGTCGCCGATGGGCACGGCGTCATCGGCCTCGCGGACCGTGATGGGCTGTATGGCGCGGTGCAATGGGTTCGGGCATGTGAGCGAGGGGCGATCGCGACCGTCCTCGGTGTCGACCTTGCCGTCGAGTCGTTGCTGCCGGACCCCACGCCGAGCACCGGCCGTCGCACTCCGGCCCGTGGCGGGCAGTGGGTGGATGAGCATCGGCCGAGGGTCGTGCTTCTTGCGAAAGGCCGGCGCGGGTGGGCCTCGCTGTGCCGAGTCGTGTCGATCGCCCACGGCGGCGCGCACACCGAGCGGGGGCTGCCCTGGCTGCCATGGAAGGCGATCGAGGAGCACCGGGAGGGCCTGGTCGTGCTCCTCGGGTGGACATCGGAGTTCGCATCGCATCTTGCGAGTGGCCGGGCGAACCGCGCGGATGAGTCGCTGCTGACCCTGCGCTCGATCGGTGATCTCGACCTTCGGGTCGCGCTCACCAGCCACCGGACTGCCTCCGGCCATCCGGCATCGACCGCATCGGCCGCCCGCATGTGGCAGTGGGCGAACGGATGGCGGATCCCGGTCGTGCTCACGAACGCGGTTCGGCATCTTGACCGCGGTGACGCACGGGTTGCCGATGTGCTCGATTCGGCCCGACTCCTCGTGCCGCTCAGCTCGCGCCGTCTCTTGCTCAACAATGGCGAGGCGCACCTGAAGACGCCTGCCGAACTCGCAGTGGTTGCCGGTGAGATCGCGGCGGCTGCCGGGTGTGATCCGAGCGACCTGCTGCGCAGCACGCTTGATCTCGCGCAGGAGTGCGTGATCGACCCGGCCGGCGACCTCGGGCTCGGCGAGGTCTTCGTCCCCGAACTCGACGTGCTGCTCAACCGGCAGATGCCGAGTGATCCGGCCTCGTCCATCCGCGAGGCAGATGGAATCCTGCAGCGGCAGTGCGCCCATGCGATCGACGGGGCCTACCCGGGCGCTGCCGACCGCAGGGCTGCGAGGGCCAGGCTCGCCGACGAACTGCAGACCATCACGAAGCTGGGCTTCGCGGGGTACTTCCTCACCGTCTCCGAGGTCGTCAGGCTCATCAGGGCTCGCGGGATCAGGGTTGCGGCCCGCGGATCAGGGGCAGGAAGCCTCGTCAACCACCTTCTTGGCATCTCGGGGGTTGATCCGATCAGGCACGGATTGCTCATGGAGCGATTCCTGTCACCATTGCGCCGGGTGCTGCCCGACATCGACATCGACGTGGAGGCGGCCCGCCGACTGGAGGCCTACGACCTCATCTTCGAGCGCTTCGGTGCCGAGCGGGTGGCGTGCGTGTCGATGATGGAGACCTATCGGGTGCGGCATGCGGTCCGCGATGTCGGCGCGGCACTGGGCATGCCCCCCGGTGATGTCGGGTCATTCGCGAAGGCCTTTCCGCATATTCGTGCGCGCGATGCCCGGGCGGCACTCGCCGACCTGCCAGAACTGCGCAACTCAAGCTTTGGCAGACTCGCTGCGCGGGGCGACCTCGACTCATTCCTCGGCCTTGTCGAGTCACTCGACGGGCTGCCTCGGCACGTCGCCCTCCATCCGTGCGGGGTGCTGCTCTCGGATGCATCACTGCTCGACCGGACACCGGTCGAGCCGAGTGCCGCCGGGTACCCGATGAGCCAGTTCGACAAGGTCGATGTCGAGGAGATGGGCCTGCTCAAGCTCGATGTGCTCGGCGTGCGGATGCAATCGTCGATGGCGCACGCGATCGATGAGATCGAGAGGACCACGGGGGAGCGCATCGAACTCGACACATCGGCACTTGATGACGAGCAGACCTTCGACCTCATCCGGTCCACCCGCACGCTCGGCTGCTTTCAGATCGAGTCGCCGGGCCAGCGCGAGCTCATCGGCAAGTTCGCTCCGGAGACCTTCGGCGACCTCATCATCGACATCTCGCTGTTCCGTCCCGGGCCGGTGAAGTCGGACATGATCACGCCGTTCCTTCGGGCGCGCCAGGGCTGGAACGCACCGCAATACCTCCATCAGGACCTGCGGCCAGTACTCGAGGAGACTTACGGGGTCGTGGTCTTCCATGAGCAGGTCATGCGCATCGTCGAGATCATGACCGGATGCTCACTGGCGGAGGCCGATGAGAGCAGGCGTTCGATGAACTCGCCGGCGGGCATCGATGAGGTGCGGGTCTGGTTCTACCCCGCTGCGATTCGCCGGGGCTATCCGCTCGGCGTAGTCGAGAAGGTGTGGGACGTGCTTCGGTCATTCGCCTCATTCGGTTTCTGCAAGGCGCATGCCGCGGCATTCGCCATGCCGACCTATCAGTCCGCATGGCTGAAGGCTCATTACCCGGCACCCTTCTATGCCGGGATCCTCACGCACGATCC
>JBMOKH010000261.1:0-3226 GCA_049315365.1 Candidatus Nanopelagicales bacterium | reverse complement strand
TCCGTCATCGGGACCGGCTACCTCGGCGCGACCCATGCCGCGTGCATGGCCGAACTCGGCTACGAGGTCATCGGCGTCGACATCGACCCGGCGAAGGTCGCGATTCTCCAGTCCGGCACCGTGCCGTTCTACGAGCCCGGCCTCGACGAGGTGCTCGCCCGCAATATCGCGGCGGGCCGGCTGCGCTTCACGACCTCGCTCGAGGAGGCGGCCGCATTCGCGTCCATCCACTTCATCTGCGTCGGCACCCCGCAGTCCGCCGGTTCGCAGCGGGCAGACATGTCGCAGGTCTTCGGGTCGATCGACGGGCTCGCGCCCCATCTCCAGCCCGGTGCGCTCGTCGTCGGCAAGTCGACCGTGCCGGTGGGCACCGCGGCAATGATCGAGGAGCAGCTCAAGGCCATTGCCGCACCGGGCGTCGAGGTGGCCTGGAATCCGGAGTTCCTCCGCGAGGGCTTCGCCGTCGAGGACACCCTTCATCCGGATCGGCTCGTCGTCGGGGCAAATAGCCAGCGTGCGGAGGACCTGCTCCGCGAGGTCTACGCGCCGATGATTGCTGAGGGAATTCCCTTCCTCGTCACCGACTTCCCGACCGCTGAGCTCGTGAAGGTCTCGGCGAACTCCTTCCTCGCGACGAAGATCTCGTTCATCAATGCGATGGCCGAGGTCTGCGAGGCGGCCGGCGCCGACGTCACGAAGCTCGCCGAGGCAATCGGCTACGACACCCGGATCGGCAGCCGGTTCCTCGCCGCCGGCCTCGGGTTCGGCGGCGGGTGCCTGCCGAAGGACATCCGGGCATTCATGGCCCGCGCGGGCGAGCTCGGCGCTGACGAGGCGCTCATGTTCCTGCGGGAGGTCGACCAGATCAACCTGCGTCGCCGTTCCCACACCGTCGACCTTGCGCGCAAGACCCTTGGCGGCTCGTTCACGGGCATGAACGTCACGGTCCTCGGCGCCGCGTTCAAGCCGAACAGCGACGATGTCCGCGATTCCCCGGCGCTCGACGTGGCGGTCGCGATGAACAACGCCGGCGCCGCGGTCGTCGTCCACGATCCAAAGGGCCTCGCGAACGCGGCCCGCGTCTACCCGACGCTCCGCTACGAGGACGACGTCATGGCGGCCCTCATCGGCGCCGACCTCGTGGTCCACGCGACCGAGTGGATGCTCTACCGCGAGCTCGACCCGGCGGCCGTCGGCGCAGTCGTGCGCCAACGGCATGTCATCGACGCCCGCAACACCCTCGACCCGGCCCTTTGGCGGGCCGCCGGCTGGACCTATCGCGCGCTCGGCAGACCGAACGCATGACCTCGCTCTACGGCGACGCTGACGACATCACGCGTGTCCTCGACGATGCATCGCTGTGGTTCGTCGTGGGGCTGGGCAACAATCCCGAAAGGGTCGCGTTCGAGGTGTCCGCGGCGCTGCAGGGGCGTGGGAAGAGAATCGTCCCGATCTATCCCCGGGCCGAGGTGGTGCACGGCGAGCAGGGCTACGCCACCATCGCCGAGGCTGTCACCGCCGTCGGCGTGCCTGATGTCGTCGATGTGTTCGTTCGGTCCCATCGCGCCGGCGAGTTCGCGGACGAGGCGATCGCGGCCGGGGCGGGTGCCGTGTGGTTCCAGCTCGGCGTGGTCGATGAGGCGGCGGCCCAGCGGGTCGTCGATGCCGGGGTCACGATGATCATGGACACCTGCCCCCTCATTGAGTGGCGCCGCAGGGGCAACTAACGCCCCCACCACCCAGTCGTTTCGTCCGGAATCCGGCTCAAACGACGAAGAAACTGGTCATTTCGCTGTGGAAATGGTCATTCTGTCCAGCCCCCGCGGCCTACGTGAGATTCGCGGACTTCGCCTTCGCCTGACGGTTCAACTCCGCCTGGAACTCAAACATCGCGTCGAGCAGGCCGGGATTCGCCACGGAGAGGATTCGCACCGCGAGCAGCCCCGCATTGCGCGCATTTCCGATCGCCACGGTGGCGACCGGCACGCCCGCCGGCATCTGCACAATCGACAGCAGCGAGTCCATCCCGTCAAGGGAACCGATCGCGACCGGCACGCCGATCACCGGCAGGGGCGTGAGTGCCGCGATCATGCCCGGCAGATGAGCCGCACCGCCTGCTCCAGCGATGATTACCTTCAACCCTCGATCGACCGCGGTCGATGCGTAGTCGAACATCTCTCGCGGCATCCGATGCGCCGAGACCACGCCGACCTCATGCGATACGCCGAACTCGTCGAGCGCCGTCGCGGCCGACTTCATCACCGGCCAGTCGGAGTCGCTGCCCATGCAAATCCCGACCACTGGACGCTCACTCATCACAGACCCCCTGCTCTCCTCATCGATGCTGCTACTCGTCAATGTTTCCCGTGAAGTAGTCGGCGGCGTGGCGGCCGCGCGCGAGCAGGACATCCGCGTCATCCCCGAGAAGCGTCACGTGCCCGACCTTGCGTCCCGGGCGAACCTCCTTCCCGTAAAGGTGAACCTTCAACTCCGGGTCGCGAGCAAACACGTGGCGGTAAGCGGAGTACAGGTCGTCGACGTCACCACCGAGGATATTGACCATGACCGCGTAGGGCGCACGCGCCCGTGGGTCTCCAAGAGGGAGATCGAGGACGGCTCTCAAGTGATTTTCGAACTGGCTGGTGACCGCACCTTCGATGGTCCAATGGCCGGAGTTGTGCGGGCGCATGGCGAGTTCATTGACGAAAAGTTCATCGCCGGTATCGAAGAGTTCGACGGCGAGCATGCCAACGACGCCGAGGTCTCCCGCGATGCGCAAGGCCATCTCCTGTGCACGGACGGCACGCTCGTCACTCAGGTTGGGAGCCGGGGCGATGACCTCTGCGCAGATGCCGTTGACCTGCCGGGTCTGGACCACGGGGTAGGCGACGGCCTGTCCTTGCGGGGAACGCGCGACCTGCGCCGACAGTTCCCGAACAAACGCAATGTGCTCCTCGACCAACCATTCGGTCCCGTAGTCCTGCCCCGTTGCGAGTGCGCGTGCTGCGGCAGCAACATCCGAGACGACCCATACGCCCTTGCCGTCGTAGCCCCCGCGGGTCGCCTTGAGGACCACTGGCCACCCATGTTCGTCAGCGAAACTGGCGACCTCCTCGACCCGCGAGCAGGTCGACCAATCGGGGCATGGCACTCCGAGAGCCGTGAGGGCCGCTCGCATGTGCGCCTTGTCCTGGGCATGGAGGAGGGCGGACGGGCCAGGGCGCAC
>JBMOKH010000260.1:0-3239 GCA_049315365.1 Candidatus Nanopelagicales bacterium | reverse complement strand
CTTCACCCCCGCCCAACCCAAAGCCGCTTGACAACAAGATAGGGACACCCCCCCGAGTCGGACGATTCGCCGACTCGCGCTCGCGTATTGCCAAAGACACTATTGAAAATCCCCTGCTCCGTGGCCCACAACGTCAGCAAAAAGCAACAATGTCCGGACCTGCCTCTTCCTACGAGGGATATCCATCGCCTTCACGACGCGCCGCTTTATCCGCGCGGATCCGCTCCTCGATCGCCTCGGCCTCCTCGAGGGTCGGGGCCGTGCCGCCCCGCCTCTTCGGCAGCCACCAAGGATCCTCGCCGGGCTTCGGGGCCGGGTATCGGTCGAGCGTCTGGTCCAGAAGATCTGCCATGTGCGAACGCAGTTCGACAGTCAGTACCTCTGCATCGTCTCCGCGTTTCGGGTGCATCGGCTCACCGAGGGTCATCGCCACCGTCTTGCCCCGGGAGAAGTCCTTGCGGTCGTAGCCGAGGATCCGGTGACCGCCGAACACGATCATCGGAATGAGCGGCACGTTGGCTGCGATCGCCATCCGCACCGCCCCGTTCTTGATGTCCTTCACCTCGAAGGACCGGCTCATCGTCGCCTCAGGAAACACTCCGATGAGCTCGCCGGCCTTCGCCTCGCGAACTGCATCGCGGAAGGCCTGGGATCCGGCCTCGCGGTCGACCGGGATGTGCTTCATCCCCCGCATGAGCGGCCCGCCGACCGGATGGCGGAAGATCGCGTCCTTCGCCATGAACCGCACCAGTCGATGGCCCGCGTACTCCGCGGGCAGTCCGGCGAGCGCGAAATCGAGGTAGCTGGTGTGGTTGATGGCGATGATCGCGCCGCCGACCGGCGGGATGCGATCGAGGCCGACGATGTCGAAGCGGATGCCCAGCCCGGCGAACAACGCCTTTGCGGTGAGGATCACGGGTCGGTATACGAGCTCGGCCATGAAGGCAAGGCTATCGGCTGACGTCACCACCAAGCGGTGATCCGTGCGGATTCCCCGGACTACTGCCGTGCACGGGACTTAAGTCCTCAACGTTCGGGACACTCTCCCCTCACCACGGGGTCGTGAGCGGACGATCCTTGGCCTATGGACGACAACCTTTGGGCTGGACGCATCGTGGTGGGGGTGGACGGCAGCCCCGAGTCGCGGACAGCGGCGCTCTGGGCAGCTGGGGAGGCAGGCGATCGCGGTCGCGGTCTCACCCTCGTCCACGCTGTCCTCCCACCTGTCGGCTCCTCCTCGTTCGGCCCGTCGATGCCGGTCGGCCTCAACATCATGGCGGAGATCCGCGAGGGAGCCCTGGGCGAACTCGACGAGATCGCCGCCACCCTCCCGGGAAAAGATATCCGGACCCACATAGCGGTCGGATCCCCGAGCGGTGCCCTCATCGGCGCCTCCCAGCAGGCCGCCATGGTCGTTGTCGGATCGCGAGGGCAAGGTGGGTTCAAGGGCCTGCTGCTCGGTTCCGTGAGTACGCAGGTCGCGACCCACTCCGTCAGTCCGGTGATCGTCATCAGGTCGCTTCCCGATCCGGCCGCCAAGACCGTCGTCGTCGGGATGGACGGGAGCCCCGGCTCATCGGCCGCGATCCACTTCGCCTTCGACATGGCCAGCCGGCACGGCTGGCGACTCATCGCCGTGCACGCGTGGGAGGTGCCGGCCTACGACCTGCTTGTCGTGCCGAATGTCTCATCACCGACAGCCCTCCCGGATGCGGTCGACGACGAGGCGCGCCTCACCGCGGAGGCACTCACCGGATTTCAGGCGGACTACCCGGACGTGGTTATCGAGCAGGTGCTCGTGCGGGGCTCAGCCAAGAACGCCCTCCTCGAAGCGTCGGCCGATGCATCCCTTGTCGTCGTCGGCACGAGGGGCCACGGCCAGGTCGTGGGCGCGGTGCTCGGCTCGGTCAGCCACGCAGTGCTCCACCAGGCCCGAGTCCCCGTCGCCATCGTCTCCGGGCAGCCGCCGGCCACGAGTGCAGCATGAATCCGTCGATCACCGCCGTGGCACCAAATGCACGGATCGACGAGGTCATGTCCACGCAGGTGCTCACGGTCGAGGCCGATGCCTCGTTGTGGGACGCCTGGCAGCTGCTCTTCGTCTCGGGCCTGCGACATCTGGTCGTCCTCGACATCGACGGGTCGTCGCTCGGGGTCATCAGCGACCGCAATGTGCTCGCGGAGATTCCCACGACCCCCGAGCACCTTCAGGCCAGGAGCGTGCGCGAAGTCATGAGTCGACTGACGCAGCTGAAGGTGCTGCCCGGTGATCACCCGAGCAAGGCAGCCGCTCTCATGACTGATCACAGCGTCGAGGCGGTGCCCGTCATCGACACGGCCGGCCGACTCGTCGGCATCGTCTCCGATTCGGACTTGGTGCGCTGGCTCGTCCAATAGACTTGCGTCCATGTCCGCAAACGACCGACTTGTCTGGATCGATTGCGAGATGACCGGACTGAGCGTGGCGTCCGACGAGATCGTCGAGATCGCATGCATCGTCACCGAGGCCGACCTCACCGAGATCGACACCGGGATCAGCCTCGTCGTCAAGCCCAACGACGCCCCGCTCGCAGCAATGGACCCGTTCGTCGTGAACATGCACACCGTCTCCGGCCTGCTCGATGAGATCCCGGGCGGCATCACCCTCGCCGACGCCGAGCAGCAGGTCCTCGCCTACGTCAAGCAGCACGTGCCCGAGGAGCGCAAGGCCCCGCTCGCGGGATCGAGCGTCTACGTCGACCGCGGATTCCTCGCGAAGTACATGCCAAGCCTCGATGCCCACCTCCACTACCGGCTCATCGATGTCTCGAGCATCAAGGAGCTCAGCAAGCGCTGGTACCCGCGGGTCTACTACTCCTCACCCGAGAAGACCGGAAATCACCGGGCCCTGGGCGACATCAGGGAGTCGATCGCCGAGCTGCGCTACTACCGGGATGCCGTGTTCGTCGAGCAGCCCGGGCCAGACTCCGCGACCGCCAAGGCCCTCGGCGGCAACCATGTCGTCGACCATCAGGCCTGACCTCTCCTCGACCGGTGGTGGCCGGATTTCAGCGGCCCCAGCCATCGGCTATCCTGAAGCCCTCGCGCAAGCGGGATGGCCGATGATCGTGCGACAGCACGGGTGCCGGGCATGGTGGGTGTAGCTCAGCTGGTAGAGCACCTGGTTGTGGTCCAGGACGCCGCGGGTTCAAGTCCCGTCACTCACCCCAACAAAGGCCGTTGCAGCGCAACGGCCTTTT
>JBMOKH010000039.1:0-14523 GCA_049315365.1 Candidatus Nanopelagicales bacterium | reverse complement strand
CAGGCTGCTGCTGGCGATGACGATCGTGTCCGTCATGGTCGCTGATCGCCAATGGTCGACGCGATGCGCAGGAACACGGCAGCGGACCAGCTGTAGCCGCGATCGCGCAATGGGTGACCGCTTGTAGCTTCGTAGTTCTCCGCGAACCCGCCCGCCCGGGCCATTGCCGCGAAACCGCGGCCGATGGCGCTGGCTCGCGCCTGATCACCGCATGCTGCGAGCCCGTCCATGACTAGGTACGTGGTCGGTGCCCAGATGGGGCCGCGCCAGTAGCCGTCGCTTTCGTGCAGCGGGCTGCCGGGACCCTGGCTGGCGATGCCGTGGGGAGTGATAACGGCGTCGACCTCTGCCAGCAGCGCGGCACGCGCGTTCTCGGGCAGCCGCTCACCGAGGATGAGTGGAAGGTAGAAGACCTGGCTGAAGCGGTCGTGCGCCACCACGCCGTCGCCACCACGGCGAACCACGAAGTGCGTGTCCTCCCAGAGGATCTCCATCAAGGCGCTCAGCTGCTCATCCGCGCGTCGGCGCCAGGCCGAGGATTCCTCAATCCGACCGATGCGCGCCGCGATGTCGGCAAGGACGTCCATTTGCACCACGAGGAAGGCGGCCAGATCCGGCGAAGCGACGGGGAATCCGATCTCATCGAAGGCGGCCGAGTTATCCTGGCCGCTGTCGCAGCCGTGGAAGTACTCCGCCAGCCCATCGCCGTCGTCATCGCGATAGTTGAGCCACCAGTCGGTCCATGCGGCCAGAGGCGGGTACACCTCTTCGAGACCACCCGCCGGTACCGCCCCCGCCTCCAAGAGCAGCCGGAGGGTCCAGCCGTGCACCGGCGGCTTGCAGAAGCCCCAGATGCACCCGTAGTCGGAGATGATGTCGGCCAGCATGCCGTCGGGCGACTGGCGATCGAAGAAGAGCATGAACTGATCCCAAGCCAGACCGGGGTCTCCCTGCGCCAGGCCGAGCGCCACGAAGCAGTGGTCCCACGACCAGACCGCGTTCATCCAGTTCTTCGACATGAGGACTGCCGGTCGTCTGAGGTTGTCGCGCGCTGCGACCGTATTTGTCCACAGGAGCGAGATGGCCGCGTCGCGCGTCGAGTGCAGCTCCGGGGTCACGCTGGGGAAGGCGGCAGCCCAGGACTCCAGGTCGGCTGCCGACTCCGCCCGCGCCGCATCGAAGGACTGCCACGTGAGGGGAGCGCGATAGCCAGTCCGGTACTGGGTGATCGCCAGTTCCGCCCAGCCTTCGGCATCCGGCATCAGGTCGATGACCTTTCGGTCCTCGGTGTCGCCCGAACCGGTTCGCACCCGGGGTGCATCGACCACGAGGCGTCCCTCGAGGCAACTCATCGCATAGTGCGCGTCCTCACCCATCTGCAGGCGCCAGGTTGAGCTGTCGACAGGGAAAGCGAGCGCGGAATCCATCGGGTCGATCACGCTCTGCACGAATCGCAGGCCCGCTGACCTAGCCCGGAACCGCATGGTGTCTGTGCCGTCCCAGGTGATCTCGACCTCACCGTCACCGGCGGCTAGGCGCAGGAACGTGGGCTTGGCTTCGATGACCGTCAGGAGTGCCGGCTCTGCGTCGTTGAGGGCAAGGATCCGGAATACCCCGTTCCAGCGCCACAGACGGTAGCCGCCGACATCGCACAGGTACAGGCCCGGATCGATCGGGTGGTCTCGGCCGGGATGATCGCGGGACTCGGTGTTCATGGACAGCGCCATGTACGAGCCACGCCGGCTCCAGGGAACGGCTTCGAGATCGATGGGGCGCTCCCGGAACGCTCTGCTCTCGATCACCGGCCCGCTCCTCGCCCTCTGACGGCCCAAATTGTTAGCGATAACATTTCGGATGATAGGGCAGCCAACCAGTGGATGTCTAGGGTTGGACCGCTGCGGTGAGTCCCGCCGAGCCGGGTCCCCCACGGCGCATCCCCTACTCTGAGGTCACTTTCCGTACCGTGAGGCGAAGGTGCTCTGTGCCAGGACAGCGCAAGCCAGCGACGCTGGCCGAAGTGGCGAGGCTTGCCCGGGTCTCGGCGATGACGGTCTCGCGCGTCATCAACGACCCCGCGACCGTGAGCGCCGAGACTCAAGATCGCGTGCGCCAGGCAATGCTCCAGTTGAGATACCGCCCGAATCCGATGGCTCGCGGCCTCGCGCGAGGGAGATCGAACACCATCGGTGTCGCGACCTTTGATACAGGTCAGTACGGTCCCGGATCCACCCTGCTCGCCATCGAACGGGCGGCTCGCCTCCGGGGGTACGGGGTGACCTTGGCTGTTGCCGGGAGCCCGCACCGACTGGCCGTCCGCGAGGCGGTGCTGTCGTTGGCAGACCGACTGGTCGACGGACTCGTGGTCATCGCGCCCTTCGTCGAGACCTCAGGTGCGCTGCTGGACCTCGGGCGCCACATCCCGTTGGTGGTTGCCGAGGCAGGTCATCCGGCAGAGGCAACCGTCGTAGGGATTGACCAGGTCCTGGGCGCCAGGCTGGCGACCAGGCACTTGCTCGACCTCGGCCACCAGACCGTCCATCACATCGCAGGACCGGCCGACTGGATCGAATCTGGCCTTCGCATCGCGGGGTGGAGTGAGGCGCTGAGCGCCGCCGGCCGAGCGGCCCCGCCCCTCGTGACCGGGGACTGGACCCCGCAATCGGGCTTTGCCGCGGGCCTTCAGGTGGCTGACGATCCCTCCGTCACCGCGATCTTCGTCGCAAATGACCAGATGGCCCTCGGGGCCCTGTCCGCACTTCATCAGCGTGGCCGCAGGGTTCCGGAGGACGTCAGCGTCGTCGGGTTCGATGACACCCCCGAGTCCGCCTACTACCTGCCGGGACTCACAACGATCCGTCAGGATTTCTCTGCCATGGGCGAGGCCGCCGTGGATGCCCTCGACCGCCTCGTGACGGCCAAGGAGCGTCCTGCCCCCTCGATCACGCTGGTTTCCCCGACGCTCGTGCGTCGCCAGAGTGCAGGTCCCGCGCCCGCAACCCGGTGACAGCAGGGAATGATTGCGCTAACATATCGAAGGCAGCTTCCCGCATGTGACCCAGCATGGACCCCTCACCCCCGGAAAGGCGCCCGACTTGGCCTTCTCAGCACGAGCCTCCGGAATCACCCTGCACCTGCCGGCGGAGACAATTCATGTCGATGCCTGGGGCGACGGAACCATCCGCGTTCGTGCCTTCGTCGACGAGGAACCGCTGCCGGTTGACGAGGGCCTGGTCGTCCATCAGCCCAGCGCCGCAGACGTCGATGTGTCGTCAGACGGCATGACCGCAACGGTGACCACCGGCCCCCTCACCGCCGTCATCGAGAAGCACGGTCGACTGTCCTTCAGCGGCCCCGACGGTCTCCTGATGGAGGAACCCTGGTTCGATTTCAGGGAGCCGCCGCTCCGCGCCCATCGCTACTACCCACGCAATCCTGACGAAAGCCACGGCGTCGAGTTGACCTTGCGCTCGTTCGACGACGAGCGTCTGTATGGCCTCGGGCAGCATGCCCTGGGCCGCCTGGACCTCAAGGGCAGCGTCATCGACCTCCTGCAGCGGAACAGCCAGATCGCCGTGCCGGTGGTTGTGTCCTCCCGCGGATACGGGATGCTCTGGAACTCCCCGTCGGTAGGCCGCGTCGAACTGGCTGCGAACCATACGAGGTGGGTGGCTCACGAGGCACGCCAACTCGACTACTTCGTTTACTCGGGTGCTACGCCGATGGAGATCCTTCGCCGTTACCACACTTTGACTGGGTTCCCGCCGGCGTTGCCCAAGTGGGCGAGCGGCTACTGGCAGAGCAACAGCTATTACCCAGATCAGGAGACGCTCCTCGCCGTGGCCCGCGAGCACCTCGCCCGAGGACTGCCATTGGCTGCCATGTTCGTCGACTACATGCACTGGACTCGACTCGGCGAGTGGGAGTGGGACAGCGAGAAGTGGCCCGACCCAGCAGGCATGATCGCGGAGTTGCAGGAAGCTGGCGTTCAGCTCATGGTCGCGGTCTGGCCACATGTCAGCCCGCGGAGCAAACACTACCCGTCGCTGCTCGAGCGCGGACTTCTCGTGGCATCGCCTGACGGAAGCCCCGCCGTCTTCTCCTTCGCCGATCGCGAGCTCCCCGGGGGCGTGGATGCGGCGCTGCTGGATCTCACCAACCACGAGGCCCGCGCGTTCTACTGGGCGCAGATCGAGAAGAACTATCACCGGATCGGAGTTCGAGCCTTTTGGCTCGACGCCTCGGAACCCGAGCTCACCGCGGAGCCCGGTCGCCTCTTCGAGGACGAGTCCACCTACTCGCTCGGCCACGGAACCGAGGTATCAAGCCTCTTCGCGCTCGAGGATGCCCGGGCGGTACGCGAGGGCCTGGACTCCGTCGGGGACACCGAGTCGATGCTCCTGGTCCGTTCAGGGTGGGCCGGAATCCAGCGCTACGGAGCAGCCGTCTGGTCCGGTGACATCCAGTCCACGTGGGAGAGCCTGCAACTGCAGGTGACCGCGGGGCTCAACATGATGACAAGTGGCATCCCGTGGTGGACCAGTGACATCGGGGGCTTCTTCGGTGCCGAGGAGGATGGCTTCGAGGAGCTCCTCGTGCGCTGGTTTCAGTTCGCCACCTTCTGGCCCGTCATGCGAATGCACGGCAATCGCCACCCGAACTTCTTCACTGCGGGGATCTTCTCCGCCGGTGGCCCCAACGAGATTTGGTCCTTCGGCGACCGCGGATACGGAATCATGAGGGGACTCCTGAACTTGCGCGAGCAGTTGCGCCCGTACCTGCACAGCACCTTGGACCTCACCACCGCGCAGGGGATTCCGCCCGTTCGACCCCTCTGGTTCGACCACGGCGGTGATCCACGGGCCGTTGCCGTCAACGACGAGTTCATGCTCGGGTCCGAGCTTCTCGTCGCGCCTGTCCTCTCCCCCGGAGTCGAGGCGCGGTCGGTGTACCTGCCCCATGGCCGACGGTGGCGGAATGTCTGGACTCAGCAGGTGCACGAGGGCGGCGAGGAGATTGACGTGGCCGCGCCATTGGATGTCATTCCTGTGTTCGTCGCAGAAGGAAGCGGATTGGACCGAGCAGGCGTCCTGAGACCCGGCTCGTGAAGCTGGGCAACGAGACGTCGTTGCTCCCTAGCGGCTTGGCGTGACGTAGCAGCGCACCTCGGGCACGAGCAGGGCGAGGGGTGCCATCGCCGTGAGCAACGCGGCCCCCCACAGGACGCCGCTCAGTCCGAAGGCCATGACCAGAGGGCCGGCGATGCCCAACGCGATCGGTGACAGCGCGAATGTCCCCATCCAGTCAAAAGAACTCACGCGAGACAGCGCATCGGGTGGAACTCCCTGCTGCAAAGCCGTTTCCCACAGCACGGAGAAGATGTCCAATGACGCCCCGGCGATGAATGCTGCTACGACCGCGACTGCAAGGGATGACGGTATGGCGAGCGCGAACACAGGAAGGCTGTAGACGCCCAGTGCCGTCACCGCGACGACCAACGGCCGACGCGGGTGGATCCTCAGGGCGGCCGCGGCACCGACGAGGAGCCCGATGGCGAGTCCTGTGTTGATCAATGCCCATTCGGAGGCTCCTCCTGACTCCCCCATCCGCAGTGGACCAAGGACGCCGAAGAATGCCCCCGACCCGAAGCTGGAGACCGCACCGACCACGACGATCGCGACCACCCAGCGCCGGGAGATGAATTCCCGCCAGCCTTCCACGAGGTCGGCGAAGGGATTCGTCGTCGTCGCGTTTGGGGCCCTGAAGCGCGGCTTGAGCCGCAATAGGACGAGGGTCGCTCCCAACGCAAGGACGCCACTGGTGACAATGGCCCAGCCCGCGCCAGCGAAGGCGACGATGATCCCCGCTGCGGCGGTTCCAGCGATTCGCGCCACGTTGGCCGTCATCCTGAGGATGGCGTTGGTCGCCTGGAGTTCCTCGGGCGGGCTCATCTCCGGCACGAACCCGGTTGCTGCCGGGTAGAAGAAGCCGCCCGCCGCTCCGGCTACGCCGGCAAGGATTGCCATGAGGGTGACGGATGCGTTTCCTGAAACGTAGATGAGGCCGAGGGCCAGCAGAGCCGCGCCTGAGATCGTCTCGGAGCTCACCAGAACACGCTTGCGCGACCAACGGTCCGCGACCACTCCACCCGGGATCAAGAACGCCACCTGACCCAAGGTGGCGGCGGCCATCACTAGGCCTAGCGCGGCCGCCGATCCGCCGTCCAACGCGAGGACTCCGAAGGCCAGTGCCGTGGGAAGCGCACTACCCCCCAGCAGTGCCATGAACCGCGCAACCGCCATCCCCCGGATTCCGGGGTCGGCCAGCGGCCGCAGGTCGCCGGTCCTCCAAGCCCGCCTCATGTCGACCGGATGGCGCTCCCGCTCGCACCGCTCATCGCTGCACCCGGGCACTGCCGCCCGCGGCCAGTGCCTCAACCTCGGCAAGGGTTGCCATCGAAGTGTCCCCGGGCGTGGTCATCGCAAGGGCTCCGTGCGCTGCACCGAGCTCGACCGCCTGGCCGAGTGTCCGACCTTCGAGGAGGCCGAAGATCAGCCCGGACGCGAAACTGTCGCCGCCGCCCACCCTGTCCATTATGGACAGCGCCTGCCGGTTCGTCGCCCTCACAAACGACTCATGCGGCGACCACGCAACTGCGCCCCAGTCGTTGCACGACGCCGTGTGAACGGCTCTGAGCGTGGTCGCGATGACTGCAAGATCTGGGTACTCGCGCGCGACTGAGGCGATCATCGCCTCGAACTTGACGGCATCGAGTGCGCCGGCCTCGATGTCCACATCCGGGACCTCGAACCCCAGCGCAGCGGTGAAGTCCTCCTCGTTCCCGAACAGCACATCGACCAGTCTGACGAGCGTTCGGTTGACGTGACGCGCCCTGTCCATGCCACCTTGGTCATTCCAGATGCTTGGGCGGTAATTGAGGTCATAGGACACAACGCTCCCATGACGTCGTGCTGCCGTCATCGCAACCTCGGCTACCTGTGCAGTGGATGCCGACAGGCCTGCGAAGATTCCACCCGTGTGGAACCACCTCACTCCGTCGTGGCCAAACAGGCGGTCCCAGTCAACGTCGGCTGGGTCCATAGCCCCGGTCGCGCTATGTGCGCGATCCGATACGCCGAGGGCGCCGCGAACCCCGAACCCTCGCTCGGTGAAGTTGAGGGCGTTGCGGTGCTTCCGGCCGATGCCGTCGGCCTTCTTCCACACGACGTAATCCGTGTCCACGCCCCCCTGCAGGATGAGGTCCTCGAGTAGCAGACCCACATGATTGTCGCCGATGGCCGTGACCACAGCAGCGCGCTGGTCGAATACGCGACGGAGCCCGCGCACGACGTTGTACTCGCCACCGCCCTCCCAGACCCGAAAACTCCGCGCCGCCTTGATCCGCTCGTCGCCGGGATCCAGACGTAGCATCACTTCCCCGAGGGAGACCGCGTCATACCGGCACTCACCTGCCGGACGAATCCCCAGGGACGTCATTTTGAATCCTCAGCGAGGTCTGCCGCGCGGCGCGCGATCTGGGTGATGCCGGACCAGTTCCGATCCTCGATAAGGCCCGCGGGAACCATCCAGCTTCCACCCACCGCCGTCACGGCTGGAATCGCGAGGTAGTCACGCATGGTGGCTTCCGTGACGCCGCCGGTGGGCATGAAACGCATGTCCGGCCACACGCCACTGAGTGCGCGGACGAAGGCTGCACCACCCAGCGTTCCGACCGGGAAGACCTTGACGGTGCGCAGGCCCAACGCTCGAGCGACCATGAGCTCACTCGGGGTGGCGATTCCGGGAAACACTGGGACACCCGCAGCGAGCAGCGTGGTCACCATGTCCACGTCGATGCCCGGAGAAACCGCGAACTGCGCCCCTGCGTCAATCACCTGCGCAGCCTCGTCCGGGGTCGTGACGGTACCGGCACCGACAACCGCTCCGAGTCCGTGCGAGCCGCGCAGGGCGTCGAGACCAGCGGCGGTGCGCAGGGTGATCTCGATGACGGGCAATCCCCCTGCGACGAGGGCGGTCACGACGTGTGGAGCGTCTTGCGCACGCTCGATCGTCACGATCGGCACGACTCGGCCAAGATCAAGCCCCGCCGAAAGAGAAAGAGGTGGTCCGGGGAAAGCCGTGGACATGCTTGAACCTCCAGTGCGAAGCGCGATAGAAAAATACTACGTCATATGTATATCACCCAACTGAATCCCGCCGCTCCCCGTCTATGCTGGGCAACTCACACCAAACCGGGATGCCGGAACCGCAGGACACCAGGCACAAGGAGACTCGATGATCACGCCAAAGCCCCCGATGTGGGTGCCAGTGATGCAGGAGATCCTCGATCGAGTTGTCAACGGGACCTATCCCCAGGGCGGGGCGCTGCCGTCCGAGAGGGAGTTGTGCGAGGAGTTCGACGTCTCGCGGACAGTCCTGCGCGAGAGCGTGAAGGTCCTCACCGAGAAGGGATTGGTGACGACCTGGCGCGGCCGGGGCACGATCGTCGAGCCGTCAATGCACTGGAGGACCTTTGACCCAGACCTCCTTGCTGCCCGGCTGCGGTACCCCGGCGGCGAGATGTTCATCCGCGAGCTCCTCATCCTCAGGAAGGGGATCGAGCCCGTCCTCGCCGCGACGGCCGCCCTGCACGCGGATCACGAGCAACGGGAGGCTCTTCGCCAGCGATTCGAGGAACTCGAACGCTGCCAGCACGACCCATCGGCCTACGTGTTCGCCGACGGAGACTTCCACAACGAGATCGTGCGGATCTCGGGAGTCAACCTGGCCCGGGACCTGTTCGACCTGATGGCCGAGCCCTTCAAGCTGGCCCGGCAGGGCACGGCGCTGATCCCCGGCGGGCTCGAACTCGCCCACCTGCAGCACCGCCTCGTGTACGACGCGGTAATGGCGGGCGATGGCCCCGGGGCCAATGCGGCCATGTACCGGCATCTGGAGTCTGCTGAGGAACGCCTCAACCAGTTGCGCTGGTCGGAGCATCGCCTCGTCCTGCCCTAGGGGCGGTCGTCTCGCCCGCGCGACCGCCCTTAGCGGTGTGCCAACGCCCCGGAAGGAGCCCGACGTGAGAGGTACGCGCGAGGTCGACGTCGCCGTACGGATGGAGTGCGAACTCGGGGAAGGTCCTCGTTGGGACCCGGATGGCCGCCGACTCCTCTTCGTCGATGTCTTGGCTGGCCGCCTGCACGCGGCATCGTCCGAGGGCCGGCTCGTCCTCACGCGCGATGTCGGGCAGGCGCTGGGCGCGGTTAACCGGACCGCGGATGGCGGCGTCGTGCTGGCAATGCGGGACGGCATCTACCTGGCGGACGCCGATGGCGCCGGGCGGAGCCTCCTGGCCCCGGTGGAGGTCGACCGACCCGACCTTCGGATGAATGACGCCGCCTGCGACCCAGCGGGGCGGCTGTGGGCGGGCACGATGGCATTCGATGCGACTCCCGCGGCCGGAGCCCTCTACCGCATCGGCGCTGACGGATCCGTCACCTCCGTCCTCACCGGACTCACCATCTCCAACGGCCTGGGCTGGAGCCCAGACGCAGGGCGGATGTACTTCGTCGACTCGTCCTCCCAGCGGATCGATGTGCTCGACTTCGACCTCGCCACCGGCAACGCGGAGAACCGGCGCCCACTGGCAGCCATCGCCGACACCCCCGGCGTGCCTGATGGCCTGACCATAGACACCGAAGGTGGAATCTGGGTCGCCCTCTGGGGTGGCGCTCAGGTCCGCCGGTACTCACCCGATGGCCGTGTGACCGACATCGTCGACCTGCCGGTCGACCAACCCACGTCCTGCTCCTTCGGAGGCGACGCCGGAGACGTCCTTTACATCACCACCGCCCGTCTCGGGCTGACCGGTGAACAGCTCGCCAACTCGCCGCTGGCCGGATCGGTCCTCGCCTGCCGCCCCGGCTATCGCGGCCATCCCGCCCCGGCGTTCCGTACGGCCTGACCAAACGGCGGGCAACCCCCGTTCCGCCACATGCAGAGGAAGGTCAGACCCGTCCACGCAGGTCGAAGGCGGCCACCTGGTACGGGTCAAGCCGGACCTGCGCCGTCCAGTTACGTTCGGCGTCGAGCATCCAGTCCGCCTGGCAGCGCCCCAGCAGGTCGATGGGCACGGGCACGTCTTCTGCCCTGCCTGCGGACGCCACCGTGACCAGCGAGCTCACCGGCTCGTCGGACAGGTTCACGAGGAGCAGGCCACGACCGTCAGCAGACTCGCGAATGACAGCGTAGACATCGTCGTGCGCTGCCGTCACGGACCGGTAATCGGACCAACCCCTGGCGAAGTTCGGGTGTGCCCGGCGCAGTGCGGCTGCAGCGCGGACCTCGCCTTCGATCCCCACCTCCCCGCCGACATAGGTCATGTACGGACCGCCGCTGAGGCAGAACACGGCCATCAACGCCGCGGTAGCGGGGAGCCCGAACTGCTCGCGACGCCACTTCTGGCCGGGCTCGGGCCACCAGAACGTGTCATGGCTATCTAGGTGATGTGCCGTCAAGGATCCGCACGGAAGGGTGGCGTCCCGCACCTCGAGCCAGCGACCTAGCTCGCGGGCGTTGCGAACCCAGTGCGCCTTCCCCGCGCCCCGGTGGATAACCGCCGGGACGAGGAACTGCTCGTCATAGTTGTAAGCAAGGTCCATCGACATCCGGTAGAGCGCCCCCGACGGCTCGGTGTAGAGGAGGGAGTCGGGGTTGGCTGCGCGCATCGCGGCCCGCAGTTTGGCGAACATCGGCAGGCAGCCGAGCATCGACACAGACGCGTTCGCCCTTGTCCGCTGCGACCAATTCATGAAGTAGTTGTACGAAGGAGCGTCGAATCGGTAGCCGTCGATCCCGAGCCGCTGCATGATGCCCACGGCCTTCTCGACGAAGTAGTCCTGCCACGCAGGATGCGCCAGATCGAAGGCCTGCGTGTACACGCCCGTGATGGCTCCGGCCGAGTCTCGGGTGAACCACTCCGGGTGCTCGTCGACGAGAGGGTGGCGCGACGGCGACCCGCCGCGCCAATAGGGCTCGAAGTCCTTGACGTGCCTGCTCCATGCGACGAAGTAGAAGTGCAGGTCATCGAGTTCGAGCGTCGTTACGTCCGGGGTCGTCTCGTCAAGTCGCGCCGCGTAGGGGCCGGCATCGATCGCAGCGACTGCCGCGTCCATGGCCTCGTGGTCGATCACCCCGTGCATCAGGATGTCGAGGATGATGTGCATGCCGCGCTCATGGCAGCCGTCGACGATGCGCCGCAGCATGTCCTCGTCGCACCAACTGGTGCTGATGTCGTCATAGTCATGGACGTTGTAACTGGGGTAAGGCTGCTTCGGCATGATCTGCAGGCAGTTGTACCCGAGGTCCACGATGCGGTCGAGATCGTCGAGCAGGTGCTGTGGGGTCGGGTAGGGCTCATAGGTCCAGCCACCTCGGAACACGCCGAACCCGATCTGCACTTCGTAGAGGTTGACCTCTGCGGCCCAGACCGGGGGGTCATTGGGGCCGGCGATCCCCGCCGCCGCGAGCATGGCGGGCACTTCAGGCAGCAGCGTGTCGAAGGACCGCTGCACCAGGTCGAGCATCAGGGGGCCGGCGGTCAGCGAACCGTCCTTGGGCGGGACACCGGCAATGTCGGTCGTCCACACGGCCGCGACCCCTCCTGCAGCCGGACCGAGTGCGATCTCGCCATAGTTGACGAGTGATAGCGGCCACAGCAGAAGCAGAACCGGATCCTCGACGCGTTCGAGAGCGATGATTCCGGACGACGACTCGACGCCGGCCACGGTCTGCACTGCGGTGACGTAGGAGAGGTCGGCGAGCTTCAGGTCCGCACGAAGCTTGCTCCCTGGAGTCTGGACAAGCCACCCCTCGACGTTCCCGACGTCGACCGAGACCTCGACCAGGGCGTTGCGCAGGATGGCGCCTTCCCTTCCCGAGACCACCTCCAGCCGCAGGGCCAAGCCCGGCGTCGTACCACGAAGCTCGTAATGCCAGATGACGGCCCAGTCTGGGCTGGTCGTCATGACGGGCACCGAGTAGGCGCGCGAGCCGAGGTGCAGGTGCTCCCGCACGCGGACGGCACCCGGCGCGAGCGTGACCTCGGTCGTCTCCTGGTAGTCGAGCCCGCCCTGAGGTGCACGAGCCTCGACGCCCTCCGTGACGAGCGTGACGCGCGTCTTGAGGCCGACACGCTCGCTGCCTCGGCGCAGCGCGACCGGCGAACCGTCGGTCGCATCGATCTCCAGGACAAGATCGCTGAACTCGCTCGTCAACGGCATGCTCATGTCTTGTGGCCAGTCCGCACTCATGGTGCCTCCCATTGAAGTCAAGATCTCAATCAGACCGATGATGCATATCGAGCCGGCCGGGACCCGGATCCCCAGCCCCAGCCCGCGGACGCGTTCGGCGCCGGCTCATCAGTCGACGGAGAACTCCAGCACCTTCACCTGCCGATAGCGCTCACCGGCCCGGATCACCGGCGAAGGGAAGTGCCGGAAGCGGGGGCTGTCCGGGAACTTCTGCGTCTCCAGCGTGAAGCCCGCGTACTGGCAGTAGGGGGTTCCGCCCTTCCCGATGATCTCCGCGGACAGGTACCCGCCGGTGTACATCTGAAGTCCCGGCTCAGTGGTCCATAGCCGCAGCCGCCGCCCGGAGTCGGGATCCACGACGTCCAGCGCCTCGATGAGCTCCGGCTCTCCAGCGCGCTCGTCACCGCGCAGGCACCAGTTGTGGTCGTATCCGCTGCCCCCGTCGAAGATCGCCGTTCCCGTGGGCGGGAGGTCGGCCATGCGTGCGCCGATTGGTCGTGCCGTGCGGAAGTCGAACGGCGAGCCGTCGACCCGGAGCACCTCTCCTGTGGCCAGCAACTCGTCGTCCACGGGCAGGTAGAAGTCCGCCGGAATCCGCATGTGCTGCTGCAGCACGTCTCCGGAACCATGGCCCGCTAGGTTGAAGTACGAGTGGTGCACCATGTTGATGATCGTGTCCGCATCGGGCACGGCTTCCATCGTCAGGCGGACCGCCCGGCCCTCCACGCGGTAGGCGCTCGACACCTCGCACGCGCCCGGAAATCCCATCTCGCCACTTGCGCTCGTTGTGCGGAAGGTCACGCCCTTGCCGTCGGAATGCACCTCTGAGGACCAAAGACGGCTATCCCAGGCTTCCCGGCCGCCATGAAGGTGGTTCGCCTTCTCGTTGCAGTCGACCTCATAGTCCACGCCGTTCAAGCGGAACTGGCCGCGCCGGATCCGATTCGCATAACGCCCGACGGTGGCACCGAAGTAGGCCGGTGATGAGGCGTACTTCGCCGCGTCATCGAACCCCAGCACCACATCGACGGTCGACCCGGCGGTATCCGGGACGTGCACCTCAACCAGCCGGGCACCATAGTCACTGACCTTTATGGACAGTCCTGCATCGCCTTCGATGACGAATGCCTTGGCTACCTGCCCGTCAACCTGACCGAACGACTGCTCCGAGACCACCGAGCCTCCAGTGTGTAAGATTACTTGAACGTTCCAGACAGGGTAAGGCCCCGTGCCCCCGAGGTCAACAGCCGCAGTCCGGGCCACAACCTGCCGACGGCGGCCTCGTTCTCGCAGGCGCCCCGGTAACTGCGAGCTGCCCGAGCAGTTCGATCAGCTCCTCCGCCGGCGAGCACGGCACGAGAAGGGAGATGTGATGTCCCGACCCCGGGGTCTCGATGCCGGCGGCCTCGCCGCCCTGCGTCGCCAGGTCTCCGCGATCATCGACGATCGCGGTGCCCCTGCTTCTCAGCTCGCCCTCGCTATCAACGGCGAGATCGTGATGCACGAGACCTTCGGCGATGCCAGTGACACGACTCGGTTCGCCGCCTTCAGCGTGACCAAGCCGTTCGTCTCCGCCGTCGTGTGGCAGCTCCTCGACGAGGGGCTCCTTCGGCTCGACACGCGCCCGGCCGACGTCATTCCTGAGTTCGCGACTCACGGCAAGGACGAGATCACACTTGAGCAGGTCCTCACGCACACAGCGGGCTTTCCTAGCGCGCGACTTGAGGTTGAGGACGCTGCTACAAACATGAGTCGACGGCAGGCCTTCTCCCGATGGAAGCTCGATTGGGCACCCGGCACCCGCTTCGAGTACCACCCGCTGTCGGCGCACTGGGTGCTGGCCGAGTTGATCCACAGCGTCACTGGCGAGGACCACTGCGACAGCCTTGAACGGCGAATCCGCGTGCCGCTGGGCCTGTCTCGGCGATTGCTCGGGCTCGACCTCGACGATCAGGAGGACATCGCTCCGCTCACGCTGGTCGGCGCACCGATCGAGAGCGACGGCGCCATCACCGTCAACGACCTGCTGAGGGTGGTCGATCCCGAGGCGTGCAAGTTGGGCATCCCTGGCGCCGGCGGAGTGATGACGGCCGGCGACGTCGCGCTGTTCTATCAGGGCCTGCTCCACAACCCTGGGCAGTTGTGGAGCCCTGTGATGCTGCAGGACGCCACGGCGAACGCTCGCAACACCTTCATCGACGACTACTCCGGC
>JBMOKH010000259.1:0-3256 GCA_049315365.1 Candidatus Nanopelagicales bacterium | reverse complement strand
GATCCAGCGCACCCCGTGAAAACGGGCAAAGTCAGCATCCTGTGAGTAGATAGTGCCACCGTTTTCCACAGCGAGCGCGGCAAGGTGCGCATCCGGAGTGAGGTCACCGCCCCGGCCCGCACTCGCCATTAGCGCGTCCATGACGTGGAGATGATCGGGGCCCGGGGTCAACATCACGCTGATCGGTGCGCTCATCCAGGACCGCACATCATTGATGGCGACGTCAAAGGGCTGAGGGACCGGCATTATCCGAGGGTGCGTGGTGATGCGCAGGTATCCGAGCAGCACGGACCATGCCAAGCCGATGTGCTCAGTGCCGTTCCATGCAGAGGACCACCATGACCAGGCTCGCTCATGGTGATCGCTCTGCGCATTCATGGCGTGAACGAGCAGATTGACGTCAGGAACGATCACTTGATGGCCTCAATCTGCTGCTGAGTCGCTCGTCGTCCAAGCCCTCAATAAGCGATAGTGCCTGCGTGAGATCCACCGTGGGTCTGCCCATCGATCGCGGTTGGGGGAGCTCGACCGCCTCCCGAAGGCTCGGTGGAATCAGTCCACGACGAATCGACTGGTTGACCGCATCTCGGAAGGTGAGCCCGTTTTCCTCGCTGAACTTCTTGAGCAGCATGGCCACATCATCGTCGAGCGTGAGAGTCGTACGCATGGGGCGAGCGTAGCCCGTGGACATCAGGGCATCAAACGGAGATGTTCTGATGTCTCACAGCCGGTGATGGACGTCCGACGTCTGTGGGCAGGAACTACCCAGGTATTGCTGAGATCGCTCTCACCGATCGTTCGGCTGCCTCCAGCGCTCCTTCGATGTGTCCTGCGTAATTCGGCGCGGTCTCGGTGGATGACCAGTGGAGTCGGCCGCCCAGTTGGGGTTGCTGGTACATGGCGTGGCCAAACAGTGCGTAGTCAGGTGCACTCGTAACGAATTCCCCTGCAGACGCGGAAGGATTGGTCCACTGCTCGCGGGACCAATCCTGGATCTGGAGTTTCCGCGGAACACCCGCACGAGGGCCGAAGATGCGTGCCATTTGCGCCCGCACATCACTTTCACCCAGGCCGTCGGGCTGACCCGCACGGACGAACCCGAAGATCGCGGCTGGAGATCCGCCAGGTCCGGACAGGTCATGCATCTCATGCAGCGGCCCGACTCGACTGATCGCTGCACCAGCGAGGCCATCGGTGCGCCAGAAGGGCTCGTCATACGTCGCCACCACCTTGATCGTGTCGCCCATCCATACGGGAGTTCGCAGGGCAAGGGCCTTGAGATTCGCAGGGAGAGAAGGAGGCAGCCGGATGGTCGCCGCCGCAACGGCCGGTGGCACCGCGATCACCACATGCTGGGGCTGCCATGAATCGTCTGCTGTCTTCACGCCCAGATCATCGGATATCTCCACGACGGGCTGACCCACGAGCACTGAACGCTGCGGCAGCTGGCCCGCGAGTGCATCAGTCAACGAGGCGGCCCCGTGGGCAAAGCGATGCGCTGGCCCATCGATTGGGTTTCCTGGGTACCGGTGCACTCCGTCCCGCTCGTCGATCATCGCGTCACCAGCGATGTGCTGAGGGAATGTTGCGATGCCGAAGCGATCGGTCATGGCACGTACTCGTAGCTCGCCGTTCCAGAACCACGATGCGCCGAGATCCAGTGGATCGGACAGTAGTCGTCCGCCGATACGGCACCTGGCTTCGAGCACGATGACGGTGCGACCACTCCGGTGCACGGCCTCGGCGACAGCCAACCCACTGATGCCTGCGCCAATGACGACTACGTCCGACTGACGCACGCGTTGCCCACTTCCTGATCATTCATCCCGATGGGCACTATGTCAGCAGCCAGATGCGAAATCTGCAATGCCCGTCTGGTCCTCGCCAAGGAACCTTCGACTGAATCCACCGATTGGGTCGGGAATTGGTGCTGAGTTGAGCCGAGAAACACCCATGCGAATGCTGGGGAACGGGACATATCGAAGGCTCCACTCCAGGCAAGAGGGAAGGGCATCCCGTAGGAGCGACCATCCGATTTCTCCGGCCGACCCACTACGAGCACGAACAGCCGAATGGATCGAGTTCGTCCGCACCCGACACGCGTTCCTCGCAGATGTCGATTCCGGGGAGGTCCGGCACCCGGCATGCGACTGCCGCGACCGCCTAGCCCGGGTACTTCCAGGCTCCGACACGACGGTCCACTACATCGCCATTGAACGACTGGAGGCCGCACCGATTCTGCGGCCCCTGACCGATCGCAAGCGCAACCAAGTGTGGGGCACCAGAGCACTCATGATCTGGTCGTCCCCCTTTCGCGCCGGACGCCTCCCGTACCGGTGGGCGAGTCGATCAATCTGCGACAGATCCCAACAGCCCGGCGGCGAGGACAGGGGTGCGGTGCGGGGAGAGGGAGTCTGCGACGATGACGCCCTCAGTCGCGTCTGCGGCCGACCGAAGGCAACGGAAGGACCGGCTATGCAGGCAACCGCAAGGGCTGCAGCCCTCATCGGCTCCATGGCGCTGGCCGGGGCACTACTGCTCGCCGGCTGCGGCCCCAGCACGACGGCCGCCGACCCGGCCGCCGCGGCTTCAGCGGGGTCCGCCTCGGCTCCTGAGCCGTCGGCGCCCATGCCGTCGGCTCCCGCCGAGGTTCCCGCCGCGCCGGTCGAGGCCGCCTGGACGTGCGACCGGGAGGGCGACGCGGTTACCTGCACCTGCGAGGGAACGGAAGCCGCGTGCAAGGGGTCAGTCGCGAAGACCAGCGAGGTGAAGGGAGCCACTGGATTAGTCAAGTGGTTCAACGACGCGAAGGGCTTCGGCTTCATCACCCCCGACGGCGGCGGTAGGGACCTCTTCGCCCACTTCTCGGCGATCCAGGGATCTGGTTTCAAGACGCTGATGGAAGGGAAGTGCGTCGCATTCGACGTGATCACCGGCCCCAAGGGACCGCAGGCAGTCAACATTCGCCAGGAGGACTGCTAGGAGAATTGGTGTCGTAACCGGGCGTTCATGCACGTCCGTGTGACGCAGGTCCGACAACAGGACCTCGACCGGGTCCAGAGTTCGGCGATGCGGGAGTTGACGTGCCAGCTCAGCGACTGGGGGAGCATCCCGTGGGCGTGGTGGCCGGCGCCACCCTCGACACTGCACCCTGAACTCACCCGGCCCTCACCGGAATCGGAGTGTCAGACGCTGAATCACCGGGGTTGCCATGCGCCGGTGTGGTTAGGTGACTTTAAGGAAGAGCCATCATCCA
>JBMOKH010000258.1:0-3256 GCA_049315365.1 Candidatus Nanopelagicales bacterium | reverse complement strand
CTCGCCGAGGCAACCGATGCCCTGGCTGCGGGCATGGGATCAGTCCGGTGGGGCGATCCGCTCGATCCCGCCACCGACATCGGCCCCCTCATCTCCGGTGGTCACCGCGATCGGGTCCACGGCTACGTCTCCCGCGCGGTCGAAGCAGGGGCCACCGCGGTTGTCGGGGGAAAGATTCCATCCGGCCCCGGGTACTTCTACCCGCCGACCCTCGTCACCGGTGCGGATCAGGCGAGCGAGATCGTCCAGGGCGAGGTGTTCGGCCCGGTGCTCGTCGTCGTCCCATTCGATGACGAGGACGATGCGGTGCGGTGCGCGAACGACAGCCCCTACGGCCTCGCGAGCTCAGTTTGGACGTCGGACATCGCCCGGGCGCTGCGGGTGAGCCACCGACTCGAGGTCGGCGTGACCTGGATCAACGATCACCTTCCCATTGCCTCCGAGGCGCCGCACGGCGGCGTCAAGGGCAGCGGATTCGGCAAGGACATGAGCCATGAGTCGATCCTCGAATACACGGTCACCCGCCACATCATGATCAAGCATGCGGCCACCGTGGCCAACGACTCGTTCCGGCCAGCCTGAAGCCCCCGCGACGCTGATCAAGGTTGATCAGGAGGACAGTGGGCAAGAGCGGCGAGACCCCTGAGACATCCGCGCTGACGGACCACAGCCCGACTAGGACCCACACCGCCCCGGTGAGGGCGGCAACGAGCGCACTGCGCCCCGGCATGGGGGCACTGCAATGGAGGCGCGCCCTGAACGTGGACACGTCGGACAGCTCCCGCTCAATCACCGTATCGAGGAATGACCCAACGATGACGCCCGTTACTCCGAGGCTGGCAGTTACAGGCCACTCGAGAGCGCTTGTCATGCGATCACGTCGGCCGATCCCATCCGTCACGGCTCATGATCGCCCCCCTGGATGACCATCCAGCACCCATGGGCGAATGATCGGATCAAATCCCTCCGTAAGGCGCGCTCAGAGCTCAGGCAGGTTAACCTCGACTAGGCCTGACGCGGGGCACGGGCAAGCGGCGGACTCGATCGATCTACGGAGGTGGGCAGTGCACACGAACATTGAACGTCATTGGGTCAGCATGGGACTGGCAGCGTTGGCCCTGTCCGTGTCATCGGGCCTGGCCCTGGCCTCAGCACCACTGGCTCTGGCCAACGAAAGCCAACCCAACCCGAATCCCACGTCGACCAGTCGCCCCGCCACCACGCCAAACCTGCCGGCGCCAAACCTGCCGGCGCCCGTCCCGGCGACACGCACCACAAAGGCCCGCAACGTGCCCGACTACCCGACCCAAGGTCGGGAGCGAGGCAAGCGCATCGTTTACGACAAGTCCCTCATGACCATCTGGCTCATCGACGCCCGCGAGCAAGTTGTGGCGAGGTTCCCCGTGGTGGGTCGACCTGACCGACCCGCACCAGGGGTCTACAAGGTCTACTCGAAGTCCGGCGCGAGTGCCAATCCCATCCAGAAGTTAACATTCAAGAACATGGTGCGGTTCGCTCATGGTCAGAGCACCGGAGCGCCGATCGGTTTCCACGATATCCCTCGCACCTACGACGGAAGACCGATCCACGGCGAGGATGTCCTGGGTCTGCCGCTCGGTTCCGGCGGTTGCGTTCGGATGTCCACCGCAGCCTCGGCGCAGGTCTACGAGTTCGCTCGCGTAGGCACCACTGTTGAGGTACTGGCACCCGCTCCCTCATAGCCGGGTCCTGGCTCGGTTTTGGACTGGTTGATGTCGCTTTGGCGCCATGATCGAACGCCTGCAACGACATCAACGTGCCCGAGAAGCCCCCACCCCCGCGCGACCCCCGGACCACCTTCTTTGCTTGGTGGAAGCCATGACCCCGATTGCTTGGTATGCTGCTACCACTTCGGGTTTTTGCCGCCTCAGCGGCGCGTGCTCCTTTTCGACAGGTTCGCGGCAACCTGTCAACAGCACGCAATCAAGGGAGTTCCTCATTACCGCAACGAATACTGCCCGGTCCACGTCAAGTGACCGAGGCGGCAGGCCTTCGCGCCCAGGCTCATCCAGTCCCCGCCGGCAGGGCAGTTCCTCCGGCCCCCGCCGGCAGGGCAGCTCATCGAGCCGAGGCGCCAGCGCCCAGCGGCCGGCACCGGCGAAACTCCCGGTCATGCCCCCGATCACCGCTCCCTCGGCCAGCTCGGCAGCTGCGGCCGCCACCGGAACCGGCTTCTCGGCGCTCGGCGTGCCTGCGCCACTCGTCGCGCTCCTCACCGCCCAGCAGGTAACCGAGCCCTTCCCGATCCAGGAGGCGACCCTTCCGGATTCACTCGCCGGTCGCGATGTCCTCGGGCAGGGGCGCACCGGGTCCGGCAAGACCCTCGCCTTCGCGCTGCCGATCGTCGCCCGTCTTGCATCGGATCCAATGGCACCGATGCGTGGGCGTCCCCGCGCACTGGTGCTCGTCCCGACCCGCGAGCTCGCCACGCAGGTGGCAGCAGTCATCGAACCGCTGGCAGCCGCCTACGGCATGAAGACCGCGACCGTCTTCGGCGGCGTGACCCACGCGGCGCAGCGCAAGGCCTTCGCCACGGGCGTCGAGATCGTCGTCGCCTGTCCCGGACGCCTCCTCGACCACATGCAGGCCGGCGATGTCTCGCTCGACCGCATCGAGGTGTGCGTCCTAGACGAGGCCGACCACATGGCCGATCAGGGATTCCTGCCGATGGTGAAGCGGATTCTCGACCACACGCCGGAGAACGGTCAGCGACTGCTCTTCTCCGCGACCCTCGCCGGTGGCGTCGACACCCTCATCACCCGGTACCTCACCAACCCGGTATCGCACGCCGCAGGCGTCGAGGCTCCGGTGCTCCTCGAGCACCGGGTCATCGTCGTCGAGGAGGCCGATCGCGTCGAGGAGATCGCACGGATGGCCCGCGAGGGCCGGGTGGTCGTCTTCACTCGCACCAAGCACCGCGCGAAGCAGCTCGCTCGCAAGCTCGACGCCATCGGCGTCGGTGCGGTTGAGTTGCACGGCAACCTCTCGCAGAATGCTCGGGAGCGCAACCTCGCGGCGTTCTCGGACGGCACAGCGACCGCTCTCGTCGCGACCGATATCGCGGCCCGCGGCATCCACGTCGATGACGTGCCCCTCGTCGTCCATGCCGACCCGCCGGTCGAGCACAAGGCGTACACGCACCGGTCCGGCCGAACCGCCCGCGCGGGTGCAGCCGGCCAGGTCGTGACGATTGCCACTCCCGATCAGGTAGGAGAGG
>JBMOKH010000257.1:0-3268 GCA_049315365.1 Candidatus Nanopelagicales bacterium | reverse complement strand
CAGGTCAGGTCAGTCTGCCGAGTCGAGCTCATCGCGCAGCCGGGTCAAGGATGTGAGGACCGTGGCCCGGTCGGTCGTGTACCAGAACGGCGGAAGGCTCGCGCGCAGCGCTCGGCCGTAGCCGGCGGTCGCGAGCCTGGAGTCAAGGACCGACACCACGCCTCGATCTCCCGTGCCGCGAATGAGTCGACCCGCCCCCTGGGCGAGCAGAAGCCCGGCCTTCGGGACGGAGATCGACCGGAAGCCCGAGCCGCCAGCCTCGTCGACGGCCCGCTGCCTGGCGCTCAGGAGCGGATCATCCGGCCGCGGGAACGGGATGCGGTCGATGACGACCTGGATGCACGACTCCCCCGGCACGTCGACGCCCTGCCACAGCGATACGGTTCCTAGGAGGGTGGACGGGTGATCATCGGCGAACCGCTGCACGAGCGAGCCGACCGAGTCGCCCTTCTTCTGCACCAGCAGCGGAAAGCGCCCTGCGTCAAGGCGCACCCGCAGGTACTCGGCCGCACGATCGACTCCCCGCCAACTGCTGAACAGCGCGAGAGTGCGCCCGCCGGCGGCCTCGATCAGCTCGGCGAGCTCGTCGAGAGCCTCCATCGCGACGCCCTCCCGCCCGGGAGCGGGCAGGTCCTTCGCGACGTAGAGGATGCCCTGCCTAGCGTGGTCGAACGGGGATCCGACGTCCATCGTGGTGACCTGCTCGCCGGCAAGGCCCAGGCTCGCGACGAGCGAATCGAAGCCGCCCCCGACGGTGAGGGTCGCGCTCGTCATCACGACGGGTGACTTGCTGAACAGTGCCTCGCGGAGCAGTCCCGCGACCGAGAGCGGCGCTAGCTTCAGGCTCGGCGACCGACCCTCCCCTGGGTCGAGCCACACGACGTCGAACTCGTTGCCGGCGAGCAGCGCGCCAGCCGTGTCATGAACCTCCTCGATGGCTCCTCGCGCATGCTGCTTGGCAGCGAGGGAGTCGGGGTCCTTGCTCTCCTTGTCCGCGTTGATCTCAGTGATCGCCTGATGGCAGGCATCGCGGATCACGGTGAGGGCCAACGTGATGTCGCCGCCAACGGGCTTGAGCTGCGTCGGCCCGGAAAGACTCTCGGCCGTCGAACGCAGGCAGTCGTCGAAGTCCTCTGCGGCCTCCTGGAGCATCTCGTGGGTGCGCGGGTCGACGTGCTTGCGGCTTCGGCTCAGCGCCTTCTCGATCATCGGCACGTTCAGCTCGCTCGTCACGGCGGCGGTGGCGCGGTCGACGAGTTCGTGGCCCTCGTCGATGATGACGGCCGAATGCTCGGGGAGGACCGGTATCCCCTCGAGGGCGTCGATCGCGAGCATCGCATGGTTCGTGACGACGATGTCGGCCTCCTGGGCCTGGAGTCGCCGCTTGACCGTGAAGCACTCCTCGCCGAACGAGCAGCGGCTCTCCCCCACGCACTCGCGACGGCCGACCGAAAGCGATCGCCAGACCCGCGGGTCGATGTCATCCGGGTAGTCGTCGCGGTCGCCGGTTTCGGACTGCTCGGCCCACTCCCGCACCGCCACCACCTGCTCACCGAGGGCACTTCGCTGGGTGGTGAAGAGGGCGTCGGACTCGTCGTCGGGAATCGAGCCGTGCAGCTTCTGGAGGCAGATGTAGTTGTTGCGCCCCTTGAGCACGGCAAAGGTGACCGGACGAGGCAGCGACGGGCTCAGGGCCTGTGCCATGCGCGGCAGGTCGCGGTCGACGAGCTGCTTTTGGAGGGCGAGGGTGGCGGTCGCGACGATGACCGCCTTGTTCTCGGTCACGGCGTGAATCGCGGCGGGGACGAGGTAGCCGAGCGACTTTCCGGTGCCCGTGCCCGCCTGGACGATCACGTGCCTGTCGCCCGTGATGGCATCGCTTACGGCATTCGCCATCGCGTGCTGGCCCTCGCGTCGCTCACCGCCGAGCCCTGCGACGACCGCTTCGAGTGCGGCGTCGACCGCTGTCGCCTCCTCAGCCACCGCAGGCCTGCAGGAGCTCGCCCGCGAGGGCCTGCGGCACTCGCGCCCTCAGCCGCGTGCCGCCCTCCTCATGCTCGATCGCGATGACATCGCCTTGGCTGTGGACCCGCGAGAGCAGGTCGCCGCGACTGTAGGGAAGGAGGATGTCGATCTCCTCCATCAGGTGCGGCAGGTCCGCCTCTATCGCGAGGAGCAGTTCATCGATTCCCTCACCTGTCATGGCGGAGATGACGACGGCATGCGGCTCGCGGCGCAGGAGCGTGGTGACGCGATCGGGGTCGGCGATGTCGCACTTGTTGATGACGACGAGCTCGGGGACGCCCCCAGCTCCGATCTCGTTGAGCACCTCGCGCACCGCGGCCATCTGCTCCTCCGGCGCGTCATCGCTCCCGTCGACGATGTGGAGGATGAGGTCGGCGTCCTTCACCTCCTCGAGGGTCGACCGGAATGCCTCGATGAGCTGATGCGGAAGATGGCGCACGAAGCCGACGGTGTCGGCAAGCGTGAACTCGCGGCCGCCCGGGGTCTTCGTCTTTCGGACGGTGGGGTCCAAGGTCGCGAAGAGTGCGTTCTCGACGAGAACGCCCGCGCCGGTCAGCCGATTGAGGAGGCTGGACTTGCCGGCATTCGTGTAGCCGGCGATCGCCACAGCGGGGACCCCGGCCCGGTGCCGGGCAGCGCGCTGGGTGGTGCGCGACTTCTCCATCTCCTTGAGCTCCCGGCGGAGCTTGGACATCATCGTCCGAATGCGGCGTCGGTCGGTCTCGATCTTCGTCTCGCCCGGACCGCGGGTGCCGACCCCGCCGGTCTGGCCGCCCGCCCGGCCGCCTGCCTGTCTCGACAGCGTCTCGCCCCATCCGCGAAGCCGGGGCAGCAGGTACTGCATCTGCGCGAGGCTCACCTGGGCCTTGCCCTCCCTGCTGCGCGCGTGCTGGGCGAAGATGTCGAGGATCAGCCAGGTGCGGTCGACGACCTTCACCTTGAGAATTTCCTCGAGCTTGCGCAGCTGGCCGGGCGTGAGCTCGCCATCGCAGATGACGGTGTCGGCGCCAGTGGCCACGACGATGTCGCGGAGCTCCTGGGTCTTGCCCGAGCCCAGGTAGGTCGCCGGATCGGGGGTGTCGCGGCGCTGGATCACGCCGTCGAGGACGACAGAGCCCGCAGTCTCGGCGAGGAGCGCGAGTTCGGCAAGGCTGCGGTCGGCATCGCGCACCGTGCCGCTCGTCCACACTCCGGCGAGCACCACCCGCTCGAGTCGCACCTGCCGGTACTCGACCTCGGTGAC
>JBMOKH010000256.1:0-3272 GCA_049315365.1 Candidatus Nanopelagicales bacterium | reverse complement strand
GACCTCGACGACCTCGACCTCGACGCGACCCTCGCCGACTGCGTCACCGTCGTCGAATGGGGGGAGGGGAAGGTCGAGCACCTCTCGCCGGATCGCCTCGACGTGCGGATCGACCGGTCGGATGATGCCGACGACGAGATGCGCCGTGTGACGTTCACCGGCCACGGCGAGCGCTGGCCGGCGCAGGCTCTGGCCGATCTGGAGTCCGGTTGGTGACCCTCGCGCTCGACACGGCATCGGCATGGTCGACCGTGGCGGTGGTCGATGGCGACGTCGTCGTTGCCGAGGCCGAGCATCACGACCCGCGCGGGCACGCCGAGGTCCTCGCGACGCTCGTATCGAACGTCCTTGCCCGCGCCGGGGAGTCGAAGATCGACGTCGTCGCCTGCGGCGTCGGCCCGGGCCCCTACACCGGACTGCGAATCGGGGTCACGACCGCGCAGGTACTCGGCCTCGCATGGCGGGTGCCGGTGGTCGGCGTCTGCTCGCTGGATGCCATAGCCGCCAACGCGGTTTCGGCAGGGGGCGTCGCGGGGGAGTCCACGCGAACGGATGCGTTCGTCGTCGCCACCGATGCGCGCCGGGGCGAGGTCTACTGGGCCGTCTACGACGTGGCGGGGGAGCGGACGTCAGGCCCATTCGTCGGTCGCCAGGCCGAGGTTGACGAAGCCACTCGCGCCCTGCGCTGGGTCGGAGAGGAGCAGGTGCACGCAGGGGTTCTCGGCGCACTCGCCAATCGAATGCTCGCGGCGGGCGAGGTGCCCGGTGCCGCCGTCCGAACCCTTTCCAACCATGGCGCCGACGATGGCGTCATGGCCCGCGAGCTCACCGGGCAGCGGCTTCTCGCGCCATTCCCGCTGTATGTCCGGCGCCCCGACGCCATGCCGACGGGAACGGCATGACCACGGTGGACGTGCGACCGATGCGCTGGCCCGATATCGAGTGGATGCACCGACTCGAGACCGAGCTCTTCACGGTCGATCCTTGGACGATCGAGCAGTTCTGGTCAGAGCTCGCCCAGCCGACTCGCCGGTATGTCGTCGCCGTCGACGGCGAGCGCATCGTCGGATACGCGGGAGCCTTCCTCCTCGCGCCGGACTCCGATGTCCAGACCATCGCGGTCTCCCCGCTCGATCAGGGCCGGGGCATCGGCGCGACCCTGCTGCGCTCGCTCATCGACGAGGCGTCAGCGGCCGGTTGCCGGCAGATGCTTCTCGAGGTCCGCTCTGACAACCCCTCGGCGATCGCGATGTACGAGCGGTTCGGGTTCGAGCGCATCAGCGTGCGGCGCGACTACTACGAGCGCGGGATCGATGCCGTCATCATGCGGCTGCGGCCGTTAACCGGGGGCGCGAGCGCTGGGAGGGCGATGTGAACGAGCCGCTCGTCCTTGGCATCGAGACCTCCTGCGACGAGACCGGGGTCGGCATCGTCCGGGGCTCCACTCTCCTCGCCGACGCAGTCGCGTCGAGTGTCGAGGAGCACGCCCGCTTCGGCGGGGTCGTCCCCGAGGTCGCGAGCCGCGCCCACCTCGAGGCCATGATCCCGACCATCGAGCGAGCCTGCGCCGAGGCTCGTGTCGAACTCGCCGACCTCGACGCCATCGCCGTCACGGCGGGCCCCGGCCTCGTGGGCGCCCTCCTCGTCGGCACAGCCGCGGCCAAGGCGCTCGCTCTCGGACTCGGAAAGCCGGTGTACGCCGTCAATCACCTCGCGGGCCACGTCGTCGTCGACGAGCTCGAGCATGGCCCACTGCCACCCGTCGCCGTGGGACTCCTCGTGTCCGGGGGGCACTCATCGCTCCTGCTCGTCCACGACGATGCTGCCGACATCACCCCACTCGGCGCGACCCTCGACGATGCCGCCGGCGAGGCCTTCGACAAGGTGGCCCGCCTCCTGGGCCTGCCATTCCCCGGCGGGCCATGGATCGACGCGTCCGCTCGAGATGGCGATGGCGCGGCCATCGCCTTTCCGCGCGGCCTGACCGCCTCGCACGACATGGCCGAGCACCGCTACGACTTCTCGTTCTCCGGCCTCAAGACAGCCGTCGCCCGCTGGGTGAAGGCCCAGCAGGTGGCCGGGAACTCGGTGAGCGTCCCCGATGTCGCGGCGTCATTCCAGGAGGCCGTCGTCGATGTCCTCACGCGCAAGGCGGTTGCCGCATGCCTTGAGCACGGGTCGAAGACCCTGGTCCTCGGCGGCGGGGTCGCCGCGAACAGTCGGCTCCGCGCGGTTGCCGCCGAGCGCTGCGAGGTCGCGGGCATCACCCTGCGAGTGCCGAGGCCGGGCCTTTGCACCGACAATGGTGCGATGATTGCGGCGCTCGGCGCCAAACTCGTGCGTCAGGGCGCGGTGCCCTCGGATCTCGGGTTTGCGACTCGTTCCGTGCTGCCGATCACGACCGTCGTGATGAATGACAGCGTTGATGCACGACCCGAACAGTGACGCGAGTCGGAATGGTGATGTGAGATGAGCTCTGCACGCAAGATCGTGGTGGTCGACGGAGGCCTTTCGACGCAGTTGGAGTCGATGGGGTGCGACATCGACGGCCCGCTGTGGACCGCGCGGGCACTCCAGGAGAACCCGGCCGCCATCGAGGCGGCCCACCGCGCCTTCATCGCGGCCGGCGCCGACGTTGTCATCACCGGGAGCTACCAGGTCTCGCGGCAGGGCTTCATCGAGGCGGGTCATACCGCCGACGAGGCGGACCGGGCCCTCGGTCTCAGCGTCGAGGTGGCGAGGCGGGCAGCAGAGGGAACCGACACGATCGTCGCCGCGAGCGTCGGCCCTTTCGGGGCGATCAGCCATGACGGCCGCGAGTACCGAGGCAACTACGGCCTCACCGAGCGCGAGCTCGCCGACTTCCACCGGGAGCGAATCGAATTCCTCATTGCAGCGGGGCCGGACATGCTCGCGATCGAGACGATCCCGGATGTGCGTGAAGCCGAGGCCATCGCAGTTGCCCTTGAGGACTTCGGCGGGTTCCCGTCGTGGATCACCTTCGCAGCGAAGGACGAGGGGCATGTCTGCGCCGGCCAGACCATCGAGGAGGCCGTGGCCGCGGCCGAGTCGATCCCCGGCCTTGAGCGGTTGGGCATCAACTGCACGGCGCCCGCGCACGTCAACGGCCTTATTGACCGAATCTCTGCTGCGACGAGCTTGCCGGTCATCGTCTACCCGAATGCGGGCGGCACCTGGGACTCGCTGTCGGGCCACTGGCTCGGCGTCACGCACGAGGACATCGTTCGCTGCGCCCGTGAGTGGCGCGACCA
>JBMOKH010000255.1:0-3273 GCA_049315365.1 Candidatus Nanopelagicales bacterium | reverse complement strand
CGGTGCCTCAGGATTCCCAATTCGGTCTTGCCGCTTCCCATGTCGCCCTATTGGCCGAGCGGGGTGTCTTGCTTTCCGAGTCGCGCTCCGCACGACCTTCTTGATGGTCCTGGGTTGGCTGATCATCGTGCTGACGGTCGTACCCTGCCTGCGTCCCTCCGCTACCGACTCGACGTGCTTTCGCGCATTTGGTGCCCGGCCATCAAAGTTAATGCGGAGGCGCTGCTACGTCCCCTACGCGCGTAGCTGGGTTGAAGTGCGAAAGGAGTCTCGCAGGCGTGACGAGCTGAGCCCGCGCTCACCCCGAGCCATCCGACGAGTGGTGAAGGCTTCAGCCGAGCAGGCGACCGAGGTGCCCGACGTCATCGGCGGTGGCCACCGCCCCAGCCCCCTCGAGCTCGGCCCTGCTGCCATACCCCCACAGCACGCCGATCGCCGGGATACCGAACTGCGCCGCCCCCAAGACGTCGTGCTGGCGATCTCCGACCATGGTGATTCTGCCCGCTGATGTGTCGGTGCCGAGGGCATTGAGCTCCTCGAGGGTGTGGGCGATGACCTCTGCCTTCGAATTGCGCACGCCATCGAGGCTCGCGCCCCCGATGAACGTGAAGTGATGTGCGAGGTTGAAGTGCCTGAGGATTCGGGTGGCGGAGACGGTTGGCTTCGAGGTGCTCGTCGCCATCGTGACTCCTGCCCCGGAGAGCTGCTCGAGCAACTCGGGGATGCCGGGATAGACGTCGTTCTCGAACAGTCCGATGTCGTGGTACCTCACCCGGTAGTGGGCGATCGCGGTGTCGACGCCGGCGTCGTCCATCCCGAAATGGCCCCCGAATGTGTCCTTGAGGGGCGGGCCCAGGAAGGTCGAGATCGTGGCATCGTCGGGATGCTCGACGCCCATCTCGTCGAGGGCGTAGCGCAGGCAGTTGACGATGCCGGGCGCCGAGTCGGTCAGGGTGCCGTCGAGATCGAAGAGGACGATGCGTGGCACGCGCGCATCCTCTCATGTCCGTGCGGCCAGCCCACCGGCCGCGATCGTCAGCGTGTGGCAGGCTTCCCCCCGTGAGCAGCGAGGCCGTCGCGGGCCGCTTCCCCGAGGTCGTCGCGCACCGTGGTGCCAATGAGGACGAGCCCGAGCACAGCCTCGCGTCCTACCTGCAGGCCGTCGAGGACGGTGCCGATGCCGTCGAGTGCGACGTCCGGCTCACCGCGGACGGCACCCTCGTGTGCGTCCACGACCGGCGGATCGACCGCACGTCCTCCGGCCAGGGAACGGTGTCGGCGCTGACCCTCGGCGAGCTCCTCCGGCACGACTTCAGCCGCCCCGGCCTCAGCTGGCGCGACTACGAGTCGCCTGCGCCGGACGAGACGCGCACCAACGTCCTCACCCTGCGAACGATGATCGCGACCCTTCTCGACGCGTCCCCGACCATCCGGTTCGCGATCGAGACGAAGCACCCGACCCGCTTCGGCGGCTACGTCGAGGAGGAGCTCGTCGACACCCTCGAGTACTTCGGCCTCGCCCGGCGTGGCGGCACCGGGGGCCGACCGGGTGAGTCGCGGGTGCGGCTCATGTCGTTCAGCGCGAGGGCGCTGCGACGCATCCACCGCTCAGCGCCCGGCATGCCGACCGTCCTGCTCATGGAGTCGGTGCCGCGCCGGCATCGCGATGGCTCGCTGCCGGAGAACATCGGCATCGCCGGCGTTTCGATCGCGTGGGTGCGCGCGAATCCCGAATACGTCAGCCTGGTCCGGGAAATGGGCAATGCGGTCCATGTCTGGACGGTCGATTCCCCCGCGGACGTGACGTTTCTGGCGGCGCTGGGAGTGGATGCCATCATCAGCAACCGGCCACTCATGGTTCGCTCCGCCCTTGAAAAGGCGCGAGCCTCCGGCTGAGCCCGGCTTGGCACTGCTGCGTCAGCTGGCCGCGAGGAGCTTCGCCATCCGGGTGATCGAGGACTGGAAGCCCTTTCGGGCCGCAGCCGCGACGGGCTTGGAGAGGAACTGCGGCATCCGCGGGACCAGGATGTCCTCAACCCAGTCGAGCCGCGAGGAGCCCTCGCCCGTCGCCGTCACAGAGAGGTGGACGGCGCCGGTGAGCACCGGCCCGATCTTCGTGACGAGAACGGTCATCGCCTCGGCATCGAGCTTGTCGACGCGCATGCGATCGGGCAGGGCGAGCGGCCCGATCCCGGAGGTCGCGATGAATTCAGTTCCGGGCCCGCCGTCGCCCTTGAGCACCTGCACCTTGGTGAGGGGCACCCACTTGGCGTGGCCCTTCCAGTCGATGAGCTCGTCGAACACGGCGCGTGCGGGGAGGGGCAGGTCACGGGTGACCGTGAAGTAGACCGTGGCCACGGACGGCGCCTTTCGTCGGGTGGATGAGCAATCGCGGGAACGCTGCCTGGGCCGGGCAAAGCGCCAGCCTTCGTCGTCGAGGCTACCGTGACCTGTCCGGCGCCGTACACGAGCCATTTCATCCATCAACTGGGACAAACAGCGAAATTCTGGGCGAAACCGGCTGGATTGCGCAGTTGCTCCCAGTTCATGGGACAAACGGGTGGGGGAGGGGTGGGGGTTGGCCGACACTAGTGTTTCTGTCCATGGGTAAGAGAGCAGCACGGTCAGCGAGCGCTTCGACACCGATCGACACCGGAGAGCAGGTGCCCGTCGTCGGATTGCGGGAGCCGTGCCCGTGCGGCTCGGGCCGCCGCTACAAGGCGTGCCACGGCAAGGGCCCCTCGGGCGCCCAGTCGTCGTCGCGTCCGTTCGAGGGCTTCGCGTCCGAGTGCGACCTCGTCGCTCTCCGCGAGCTCGTGCCCTCCGCGACGGCGCCGCTTCGCTTGAAGGACGGCCGGGCGGTCACCCTCGCGACCGTCCTGCCGATGGCCTGGCCCGCGCTCGTCCGACAGGACGGCGAGATCATGCTCGGCCTCCAGGTGAACACCGGAACCGGCGATGCGTCGCGCGACCTCGGATCGGCGCTTGAGCTCGCGCTCGCGACGGAGCCGGGCAATCCGGTGCCACCTGCACGCGACACCTCGGGCGCGCCGCGCCTGCAGGATCTCATCGACGCATCGGCCCCACTGGTGATCACCGTGCACGAGGGATTCGACTTCTGGGTCGATGCCGCTGAGCAGACCGATGAGGTGAACGCCTCCCTCGAGCGCGCGAACTCCTACGCCCACCCCACCGCTCGGCTGGCCTCGGTCGAAGCGGCCTACTGGACCCAGATGGGCGAGAAGGAGCACCTGCGCTGGGTCATGCCGCACG
>JBMOKH010000254.1:0-3275 GCA_049315365.1 Candidatus Nanopelagicales bacterium | reverse complement strand
GGCGTCGGCGAGTTGCTGGCCGAGGCATCATGACCCGTCATGCGACGCCGGCGCGCGTCCTCGTCGTCCGTAGCGCGAGCACTCCGGATAAGGACGCCGATGCGTTGCGCGCCAAGGGATTTGACGTCACGCTCGACCCTTACCTGACGATCGCGCCATGTGATGATGCAGGCGCCCCGGCCCGGGCCCGGGCAGTGCTCGACGCCCTGATGCTGCCACGGGCATGGCTGATCTGCGCATCGGCCATGGCGATCCGGGCCCTCGATGAGCTCGCCGGCCCCGTGACTGTCTCGCGCTCCCTCATCGAGGCCGAGGAGCACGGGGCCCGATTCGCTGCGGTCGGGCCGACCTCAACCGCCGCCCTGCGGGAGCGGGGCGTGAACGAGGTCCTCACGCCAGTTCGACGGCATACGGCATCCGCGCTGCTCGATGCCCTGCAGGCGATCCCGCCCGGCATCGCCGTGCTCCCCCGCAGCGACATCGCCGACGGCGTGATCCCCGCAACCCTGCAGGCACGCGGCTGGTCACTGATGCCGCAGGTCCTCTATCGGACGATGCCGGTCGATCATCCGCCTGCGAGCCTTGCCGCCCTGTCGTCCGGTGATTTCGACGTGATCGTGCTGCGGTCACCGAGCGCAGCCCGCGCGGTGAGGTCCTTCGCCTCGGCCCTGCCCGAGCGCACGAGGGTCGTCTGCGGCGGGCCGACGACGGCCCTCGCCGCGAGGCGGCTCGGGTTCGACGTCCACGCGACCGCCAGCCTCGCTGGCCCGGCCGACATCGCCGAGGCCGTCCTCGTCACCCTCGGTGCATCGGATCTGCCTACCCTTGGCGCACCATGGAGCTGACCCAACGGCCGACTGATCGGCTAACCGAACGGCCGACTGATCGGCCGACTGATCGGCCGAGGCGGCTGCGCCGGACCCCGGCCCTGCGACGCATGGTCGCCGAGACCAGGCTCCATCCGTCCGACCTCATCCTGCCGGTGTTCGTCCGCGAGGGCGCCACCGATCCGATCCCGATCACCTCGATGCCCGGCGTCGTCCAGCACACGCGATCATCACTGCAGGCCGCGGCCACCGAGGCCGCGAGCTCCGGTGTCAGCGGCATCATGATCTTCGGCGTCCCCGAGGCGCGGGATGCCCACGGCCACGCCGCGGTCGCCGACGACAGCGTCCTCGCCAACGCCGTTCGGTGGGTGAAGGAGGCGACTGGCGACTCCCTCGCGATCATCGCCGACCTGTGCCTGGACGAGTTCACCTCCCACGGCCACTGCGGGGTCCTCGATGACGGCGGAGGGGTCGACAATGACGCGACACTCGCGGTCTACCAGCGGATGGCGGTCGTGCTCGCCGACGCCGGAAGCGACCTGCTCGGGCTGAGCGGCATGATGGACGGCCAGGTCGGCGCCGTCCGGGCCGCCCTCGACGCCGAGCGACTCACCGACACCGCGCTCCTCGCCTACTCCGCGAAGTACGCCTCCGCGATGTACGGGCCGTTCCGCGATGCCGTCGAGAGCCAGCTCCAGGGTGACCGCAAGACCTACCAGCAGGACCCGCCGAACGCCCGCGAGGCCCTGCGCGAGGTGCGCCTCGACATCGCCGAGGGTGCCGACATCGTCATGGTGAAGCCGGCCCTGCCCTACCTCGACATCATCGCCCGGGTGAGCGACCTCATCGACGTGCCGCTCGCGGCCTACGTCGTCTCGGGCGAATCGTCGATGATCGAGGCTGCCGCTGCTGCCGGCATGATCGATCGCGACCGCGCGATCCTCGAGATGCTCACGAGCGTCAGGCGCGCCGGTGCCGGCATCATCGCGACCTACTGGGCCACCGAGGTCGCCAAGCGGCTGCGAGACGGGGCATGACCGACTCGAGCTCCTGGTTCGCGCGAGCCCAGCGGGTGATCCCCGGCGGCGTGAGCTCGCCCGTCCGCGCCTTTCGATCGGTCGGCGGCATCCCGCGCTATGTCGCGCATGCGAGCGGCTCACGGATCACGGATTCGGACGGACGGGACTACGTCGACCTCGTCGGATCCTGGGGGCCGATGATCCTCGGCCACGCCCACCCCGACGTCGTCGCGGCGGTCGCCGCATCGATCGAGTCCTCGTTCTCCTTCGGCGCGCCCTGCCCTCCCGAGGTTGAGCTCGCCGAGGAGATCGTCCGGCGCGTCGCGCCCGTCGAGCGGGTGCGGTTCACGAACTCCGGAACCGAGGCGGTCATGACCGCCCTGCGGCTGGCTCGGGCCAGCACGGGCCGCAGTGTCATCGTGAAGTTTGCCGGCTGCTACCACGGGCACGCCGACTCGCTGCTCGTCGCCGCCGGCTCCGGGGTCGCGACCCTCGGCCTTCCCGACTCCCCCGGCGTGACGCCGGGCGTCGCCGCCGACACCGTCGTCGTGCCCTACGGCGACGCTGGGGCCCTGGAGGCGCTCTTTGCCATGCGCGGCAACGAGATCGCCGCCGTCATCACCGAGGCCATTCCCGCGAACATGGGCGTCGTGCCACCGCCCGCCGGATTCAACCAGCGCATCCGCGAGCTCACTGAGGCAAGTGGCGCCCTGTTCATCCTCGACGAGGTGATGACGGGCTTTCGGGTCAGCGACGATGGCTGGTGGGGCATCGAGGGCCGGGCCGAGGGCTGGCGGCCGGACCTGTTCACCTACGGCAAGGTCATCGGCGGCGGCATGCCGCTCGCGGCGGTCGCAGGCGGCGCCGAGGTCATGAACCTGCTCGCGCCCGCCGGCCCGGTCTACCAGGCGGGCACGCTCAGCGGGAATCCGACAGCGACGACCGCCGGGCTCGCGACCCTGCAGCACTGCACCCCCGAGGTCTACGAGCACCTCGACGCCACCGCCGCCAGCGTCGCGGCCATCGTCAGCGCCGCATTCACCCGGCATGGCGTCGCGCATCAGACGCAAGCGGCCGGCAACCTGTTCAGCTTCTTCCTCACCGACCGGCCGGTGCGCACCTACGACGATGCCAAGGCCCAGAACACCGAGGCCTTCGCGGCCTTCTTCCACGCCATGCTCGACAACGGGGTATGGCTGCCCCCATCGGCCTATGAGGCCTGGTTCGTCTCGGCGGCCCATTCAGACGACGACCTCGCCCGGATCGAGCGGGCGGCCGACGTGGCGGCGCGGGAGGCGGCCAGACACCAGGCGGCAGGCTGAACGGCGATGCCCGGTTGGGCCGGAGGCGGATGGCTTCGGAAGAATAGGCATGCAGCGCCCGTAGCTCAATGGATAGAGCAACCGGTTTCTACCCGGTCGGTTGGGGG
>JBMOKH010000038.1:0-14665 GCA_049315365.1 Candidatus Nanopelagicales bacterium | reverse complement strand
GAGGACGGCGATGCGCTCCCCGAGGGGGAGGCACTCAGTGACGAGGATGCCGCGGACGGCGAGGGCGGCGCAGACGTGCTCGGAGAGCCTGACGCACTGGAGGACGACGGCTCGACGAGGGGCAGCACTGCGCTGCGCGGGCTCACTGCCACGGAGGCTGACGGCGCGGCAGAAAGCGTCGGCTCAGTAGTCGGACTCGCGGCCCCGGCCGCAGTCGCGCTCGAGGTGGCAGATGCGGAGGCAGTTGGGCTCGAGGTGGCAGACGCGGAGGCAGTTGGGCTCGAGGTGGCAGATGCGGAGGCAGTTGGGCTTGCTGACGCTGACGCGCTGGCCGACGGATCCCGAAGCTCCGTCGGATCACACCGATCCGGCAGCATCGCGATGACGGTAACGATGCCACCACTGGGCGTGGCCAAGGCGCTGTGTCCCAGGGGAAGGAGCACAACCGCAAGGGCTGCTGCCACGAAAGCGGCGACGATCCTTTCCCACCGTTGCATGTCGAAGCCGGGTCTGAGGGGCTTCGAACGCCTGAGAAATCCACTGGAGAACGCCACCTAGGTTCCTCCTCCGCGTGTCATGACCCATTCAGGGTAAAAGGTGCATTTCGCACCTCGCCAAAATGTGCGCGTTTGGCGCACTTTTTGGCCGACACGACGTTTCGCGTAGGGGATTTACGGGTTGGCAAGCAGTGCGTGCAGTCGGGCCCAGGACGGGGCCAGTGATGATCGTTCACATTCAAAAGGCAGCGCACCCTGCCACCGTTCATCGGTCGCGCGGGGCTGGAACCCACCACCTACGGATGAAATGCCACCGGGGCTCACCCGAACAGCCCTGGCCTGTCGGCTCAGCGACTTATCGGCGGAGGGTCGGGCACCGGGTCGACCGGTGGATTGGCGCCACATGCGACGCCCCGCGGGGTCGCGGCTGCGCCCATCTCCTCGAAGATCTCGTCCAGCAGGTAAAGGGCTCGGGGTGGGATCGGGTAGGCCGGGCCCAAGCAGTCCCGGGCGATCTGCAGTGCCTGGTCAGCGCTTCTCAGGCCGAGTGCCTCGACGAGGTGGGCCAAGTCGCCGCGATCCTGCTCGACCCGGGCGGCGGCGACCTTCATGGCCAGCAGGTGCTCGGCACCGGCAACGCAGACGCGCAGGTGCGCAGACTCGAAGGCGACACGCTGGCCGGCGTCGGCTCCCGGAGGGACGAACCCCTTCACGGCGTCGTTGAGCCAGTCCTCGGCCAGTCCGAACTGGTCCGCGACGTTTCGGGCGGCCGCGCGAACCTCGCTGGCTGGGGCGAACACGGCATCAAGGTCGCGGGTCGTCCGTGCCGCATCGAAACTCAGGGCGATCGCTGCTCCACCGACCAGGTAGATGTCAGCGGTCGTGCCGCGCGCCGCGAGTTGCTCGTCCAGGGCCCCGAGCAGTGACTGAATCGCCGCCGCATCGAAGGCGGTCATGTGCGCAGGAGTGCGGTGTCGGTGATGAACACTCCGCGGATGCGGAACTGCCCTGGGGACTGGGCCAGGGCCCAGGCGCGACCGTACGCGGACGAGGACACGAACCACCACGGCCGGGCGACCCGGGAGGGATCCAGCGCCCACGCGGGCGACGTCCAGCCGTCACGGTCGGCCAGCCAGCACGTCAAGGCCGCGAAGGAGGCGTCAACTCCCGAGTGGCCGGTGCGTGGCGGTTCGACCGCGAGCACTTCGGAGGCCACCTGGGCTCCCCGGTGTCGCTTGAGGGACTCGTAGTCGTCGAGGAGCTGCAGGACCCCGAATCGCCACAGGTCCTCCCCCGGGGGCAGCGCTCCGTCCAGCATCGACTGCACCTCGCGCGCTGCCTGCGCAACCGTTGCCGTCGACATGCGCCAAGGCTACCCCGCACCCGCGTCCGAGGGGCCTGACGCGACCTTGCTCCGCCAGCGCCGGTTGAGGATGGGGAACGGACGCCCTCCGCACGCAGTGCGCCCATCGCGCACTCATGTTCGGCTACCTCCTCGGGTAGACCACCACGACGGAGACGCGCTGGCCGGTGACCTTGGGGCCACCCACGACCCATACTCCCCGGACGGTGTAGCCGCCTTTGAGCCCGACCTTGCGCAGGTAGGACGCGACTTTCTTGGCCCTGGCATCCGACAGTGCCCGGGCGCGATGGGTGAGGTTCTTGCCCCGGGCGAAGCCTGTGATGGAGATGTCGCCGTCAGGTCCAGTGCGCCGCACGAGGGCGCGCAGCCGTGCCTTGCCGGCCTTGGTCAGGGTCGAGGACTTCGGGGCGAACTTGACCAGCGCCTTGGCCTGTCGGGTGGCGATCGCGGTGCCCGGTGCCTTGACGACGACGCCGAGGGACAGGGAGCGGATCGAGCCGTCGGGCGCGTACCCGTTGACCTGCAGCGTCTGGGGACCAGTTGCGATGCCCATCGGCACGGGCACCTCCCCCGCGAACCTGCCGGATGCGTCCACGGTCAACTCGCCCATCGAGATCGACGGCAGGATGTAGAACCGTACCGGGGAGCCGGCCCGGAAGCCGGTGCCCGCCGCCATCGCCATCGGCTGGGGAGAGCCCGACGGCGCCATCGCGGCGCCGAACTTCCACGGCGAGGTCCGCACTCCTGGCGCGAGCGCCGATGCCCGGGGCTCAGGCTGCACGGAGTACAGGATGAGAGCGCCGGAAGCCGTGACGGCCGGGCTGTCCGCGGCACCGCTTCGTCCCTCGACCTCCATCGTGAACCCGGACCCGGACACGATGAGCGAGGTCGGGTCGGTCGGCGCGTTCGGCTTGACCGTCACCGCAATTGGATTGCCATTCATGAGCACGACGAGTCCGCCGGCCGGCACGCCCGCTGCCGGGATGTTCCGGTTCGCCTCGTGCGGGATGGGGTTCAGGTTGGCGTAGGAGATCGCTGCCGTCGTAGTCGCGGGTGTCGGGCTCGACGAGGACGGCCCGGACCCCGCCGCTGCCGGGCTCGACGCCGGGGTCGGGATAACGACCGGCACAGCGGTCCACTGCCCGAACAGGGTGGTGGCCGCACCTGGGGACAGAGAGGACCCAGTCGCGTAGGCGGTTCCCGAGCCGTCCGCCGCGGTGTCCCAGCCGGCGAACGTGTAACCGGACCTGGACAGGCTGCCGGTGTTCCCAGGCACCGTGAATGCCGATCCGCCGGTCGTGAATGACGCGCCCGCGGGGGCAGAACCGCCCGTGGCTCCGTTACCGGCAAACGTGATCGCATACGTCGCCGCAGTCCACTGGGCGAGCAGGGTCGCCGACGATGACACCGCGTACGACGCGCCGGTCGCGTAGGCGGTGCCGCTTCCGTCCGCGGCGGTGTTCCAGCCCCCGAACGCGTACCCCGCCCGCACCAGGCTCCCGGTGTTCCCGGCAACCGGGTACGCCGCGCCACTCGGGGTGTAGGAGCCGCTCGCGGGGACCGAGCCTCCCGTGGACCCGTTGCCGCCGAACGAGATCGCGTACGTGCCGACGAGCGTCCATTGGGCGTTCAGCGTCGCCGCGACCGACGTCGAATAGGAGGAGCCTTCCGCATACGCGCTGCCTGAGCCGTCGGCGGCCGTGTTCCACCCGGAGAAGGTGTACCCGGCGTTCGCGAGCAATCCTGAGTTCCCGGACACCGTTAGTCCAGTGCCCCCCGATGTGAAGGAGCCACTGGCCGGGACCGACCCGCCCGTCGCCCCGTTCGCGCCGTAGGCCACCGCGTACGTCAGAGCCGTCCAGCGCGCATACAACGTCGCGTTCGCCGAACCCATCGTCAGCGTCGCACCGACCGCATACGACGTGCCAGACCCGTCAGCGGCCGTGTTCCACGTCGCGAACGAGTAGCCCGTGCGGGCCAGCGATCCGCTGGCTGCCAGCGTCGCGGACGCGCCGCTCGCGTACGAACCGCCGTCGACCGGACCCGACCCGCCAGTCGAGCCATTCCCGTTGTAGGTGATCGAATACCCGATGACCGCAGTCCATTGGGCATAGAGCGTCACGCCCGCCGACCCCATCGTCAGAGCCGCGCCCGCGGCGTAGGCCGTCCCCGATCCGTCTGCCGATGTGTTCCACGTCGAGAACGCGTACCCGATCCGAGCCAACGACCCCGAGTTGCCCAGCACCGTCGCGCTCGCCCCGGCCGCATACGCGCCCGCATCGACCGGCACCGAGCCGGCCGTCGCCCCGTTCACTGCGTAGGTCACCCCGTACGTCGCGACCGACCACCGCGCATGCAGCATCACGCCCGCCGACGTCGAGTAGGACGACGACGCCGCGTAGGCGGTGCCCGACCCGTCCGCCGCCGTGTTCCACCCGCTGAATACGAACCCGGTGCGCGTCAGGCCACCGGTGTTCCCGGGCACCGCGTACGCCGAGCCGCCTGTCGTGAACGTGCCGTCGGCCGGAACTGCGCCACCCGTCGCGCCATTTGCGGAGTACGTCACCGCATACGACACCGCAGTCCACTTCGCATAGAGCGTGACGTCCTCCGAGCCCACCGCGAGCGACGATCCCCCCGCATAGGACGAGCCGCTCCCGGCCGGCGCCGTATTCCACCCCGCCCACGTATAGCCGGTGCGTACCAGCGTGCCCGTGTTGCCAAGCACCGTCGCCGACGCACCCGTCGCATACGCGCCCGCATCCGTCGGAACCGCGCCACCGGTCGACGCATTCGCGGCGTAGGTGACCGAATACGTCGGGCATGCCCCGGCATCGATCGCGATGTTGTCGATGGCACCGCCGAACCGGGCTGCCGAGGCGTTCACCGTGGCGATCTTGAGCTTCACCGAGCCCGATCCGTCTCCCACGTAGGTGAAGCAACGGGCGTTCAGCGTCTGCGCGGTGGACAGCCCAGACCAGGCGCCGGGCAGCATCGTGCTCGACTGCAGGGTCGACGAGTCGGCGCGCAGCACGCTCAGCACGAGCCCGTCAGTCGCGTCCGTCGCCTCGCCGATGGTGTTCCACGTCGACGGCCCGGCGTCGTAGGCCACCCGGTACGTCGTGCCCAGGACATTCGCGGCCAGGCCGGTCGTCATCGTCAGCGTGTTGGACTGCATGAGGCTCACCGCATAGTTCACCGCGGCCCCGGAGTCGACATCGACCCAGTGCGTCGGATTCGGGCTGCCGGCCTTCGTCCAGTTCGGAAAGGTGGCGAAGGCACCGACCGTCAGGCCCGTGCTCGCCTGGGTTCCGGTGCTCGAGCCCGTCGGCGTGCCGAACGGCTCTGAATACGGCAGCGCGTCCGCTGTCCACTGCGCGTAGAGCGTCGCCGTCGCGGAGGTTGAGTAGGACGACGACGCCGCGTATGCCGTGCCGGTCCCGTTCGCCAGGGTGTTCCAGCCCGAGAACGTCGAGCCCGTCTTCACGAGCGAACCGGTATTCCCTGAAACGGTGTAGGCCGAACCGCCAGTCGTGTACGAGCCGGTCGCCGGCACCGTGCCGCCGGTCGCACCATTGCTGTTGAACGCGATCGAGTAGGTAGACGCCGCCCAGTTGAAGACCGACACGCTGCTGCCAGCGTTGTTCGCTACGTACGCCTTGCTCCCGTCAGGCACAACGGCAACGCCGACGGGCGAACCGCCGACGGTCACCGTGCCGATCACCGCGTTGGTTGCCGTGTCAATGACCGAAGTGGTGCCCGTCGTCTGGTTCGTGACGAAAGCCTTTGTCCCATCGGGCGATATCGCAACGCTCCGGGGGGCTACCCCGACGTTGATCGTCGCCGTGATGGTGTTCGTTGCCGTGGAGATCACGTCAACGTTGTTCGCCCCCGTGTTCGGCACGTACGCCCGGGTTCCGTCAGGGGTGATCGCCAGGTTCCAGGCATTGATACCTGCCGTGATCGTGGTCGTCACTGCGTTGGTGGCGGTGTCGATGACCGAAATACTCCCGGCGCCGGTTCCTCCACCGCGGGTGACGTACGCCTTCGTCCCGTCGGGGGTGAATGCAATTCCCTTGACGTTCGCGCCCCCGACGTTGATCGTCGCAACCACGGTGTCGGTCGACGTGTTGATGACCGACACGGTGGTGTCGCCATAATTCGTCACGTAGGCCTTGGTCCCGTCCGGGGAAATCGCGACCCACATCGCATACTCGCCGACGGTGATGGTCTTCGTCACCGTGCCCGATGCGATATCGATCACCTTCACGGTGCTGACCGGCGAGATGAAGTGGGCCACATATGCCTTGGTCCCGTCCGGGGTGATAGCAATGCCGACGGGAGTGGCACCAACGGTGATCGACCCGGTCACGGCACTCGTCGCCGTGTCGATGATCGAGACAGTGTTCCCACCGCTTGCGTTCGTAATGTATGCCTTGCCGCCATCCGGGGTGATGGCGATGGCATAGGGATTCGTGCCGACAGTCACCGTTGCCGTGACGCTGTCAGTGCGCGACCAGCGGGCATAGAGGGTCATGGTCGCCGCTGTGGAGTAGGAAGACGACGACGCGTACGTCGTGCCTGATCCGTCAGCCGCGGTGTTCCAGCCGGCGAACCAGTAGCCCGTCTTCACGAGCGAACCGGTATTCCCGAGGATCGTGTAGGCACTGCTCCCAGCGGTGTAGGAACCGCTGGCAGGAGCTGAACCACCCGTCGATCCATTGCCGCTATAGGTGATCGGGTACGCAGGGACGAGTATCGAAACGGTGTTACTGCTGTAGTTCGTGACGTAGGCCTTGTTGCCATCCGACGAAAAGGCGATCCCCATGGGCGATGTGCCTACGGTGATGGTGTCCGTCACGGCATTCGTTGACGTGTTGATGATCGAAACCGTTCCGGCCGCCTGGTTCGTGACATACGCCTTCGAGCCATCTGGCGAGATCTTCACTTGCCGGGGTCCCTGTCCCACCGTGATCGTGGCCACCGCGTTGGTGGCAGTCGTGATGACCGAGACTGTTGTGTTCACCCTGTCGGTGCCGTTATTGGGCACATACACCTTGGTGCCCGCCGCATTGATGGCGAGTGTCTGGGGGGAGGGACCGACAGCGATATTCGATGCGACGGTGCCATTCGAGGTGTTGACGACCGACACCCAGCCCGCAGACGTGCTGTTCACGCGACTCAGGTACGCCTTTGACCCATCCGGGCTGAGCACGATCCCGTAGATCGTCGACGGAAGGGTCCACGTGGTCGCCACGGCGCTTGTCGCAACATCGATGACCGAGACCGTCGTCGTGATGTGGGCGACATACGCCTTCGTTCCATCGGGGGAGAATGCAATGAACCGCGGCTGCGGACCAACGGAGATCGTTCCGGTCACGGTGTTCGTGGCCGTGTTGATCACCGTGATCGTGGCGCTGGATCTCACGCTGTTCGGGTAATTGGCGACGTACGCCTTCGTGCCGTCGGGTGAAAAAGCGATGCCAATCGGTTCCGGAACTGAAGTGATGGTGGCGGTCACGAGGTTTGTCGCGATGTCGATGACCGAGACACTGTTGCTGCTGTAATTGCTGACGTAGGCCTTCGTTCCGTCAGGCGTTGCCGCGATGAAGATCGGATTCGTTCCAACCGCGATCGTGGCAGGGCTGTCGGCGTGGACAACCGTTTCGACGACGAAACCGGAGGCAACCAGACATGCGGCGATGGCCGTCAGGCGGGCCAGAACACCGAGTCTCACTCCGCCTTCTTCCCAAATTCCCTGCGACCGTCCTTGGAATGTAGGTCCCTGCTTCGGGCGCCTCGGCAAAAAGTGCGCGTATCGCGCACATTTGCCAGCGAGTGCATCCGGACCCGCCCCATAGCCGAACGAAGTCGCGAAACCCGACGTTCCGCAAGGAGATTCCAGCCATAGACTCGCCGACGTGAGCGAGCCGTCCGTTGAATGAGATCCAGACCCACGCCCGGGTCGTCCTCGTCGTCGAGGACGATCCGACGACCCGCGTGCTGCTCGCCGACATGCTCGAGTCCGCCGGTTTCGTCGCCCTGACTGCCGCAAGCGCGGCGCAGGCCCAGCGCCTCTTCGCAGCCCACGATCCTGACGCCGCGATCCTCGATGTTGACCTCGGACACGGCATCAACGGCTTCGACCTCGCCGACGCATTCCATCGCCGCAGCCCGGCACTCGCACTGCTCTTCCTCACCCATCTGCCCGACCCGCGCTTCGTCTCACGGGCGAGCACCTCCCTGCCGGCGGGCGCCGCCTACCTGCGCAAGGACCAGCTGTTCGACAAGCGCATCCTGCTTGAGGCCCTCGAGGCCGCGCTCTCCGGCGAGGTGACGACCCAGCACCGCCACGACCGGAGGGCCGACCGGCCCAGCGACTCCCTTTCTCGAACCCAGATCGAGGTCATGAGCCTCGTCGCTCAGGGCCGGTCGAGCAATGACATCGCAGCGGCACGCGGCACCAACGTCCGGACGGTGCAGTACGTCATCAGCCGCTCGCTCGAGCGGATGGGTATCGATCCAAATGCGGACGTCACCGAACGGCGCGAGGCCATCGCGGCGTTCCTCCGCGACGCCGGTACGTCGCGGGTGGAGGCCTAGGGCGTGCGCGGAGTCATCCGCCGGCTGGCCAGCAGGGAGGTGATGGCAACCGGCACGCTCGCCATCTCGTTCCTCGTCTACCTCACCGGCACGTCCGTCATCATCGTCTTCTCGACGACCTTCTCGCCCGGCTACGACATTGCGCTGTCGGCGGTTTCGAGCTGCGCCGTGTTCGCACTCATCTACGCCAGCCGCGGGCCCCTGGGCCGTATCGCCAGCACCGGCTGGCGGGCCGGAGCCGTTCTCGCGACGGTATTGGCCACCAATACGATTCGAAGCCTCGTCCTCGTCGCGCTCGTTCCGCAATTCGGCTCCGGAACCTCTCTGCCCCTCCCGACCCGAATCGTGAGCTCGTCCCTGTTCACCGTGGCCGCCATGCTCGTCGTCGGCGAGCTCAACGATCGACGCAAGCGTTTCAGGGCAGTGATGGCCACCCTCACCGCCAAGTCGATGGAGCTCTCGCTTTCGCAGGCGACCTACGCGGAGCGGCTGCAGCACGCCACTGCGGAGCTCGAGGGAAGCATCCGAAGCGTGCTCGACCCGGCGCTCTCGCTCGCCGCCACTGAGATGGATCCAGACACCCCCGCACGCTCAGGTGTGACGAGCGCCCGGCTGCTCCAGGAGATCCTGCGCGTCAGCGTCCGCCCGATGATCGAGACCCTCTCGAGGCCAGCCGGAGCCGACACGCCCTCGGGCGCCCAGTTCCGTGAATGGCCCGCGTTGCCGGCCCCCGCCCCCCGGCGCACGATCGACATCACCGACTCGATTCACCCCGTGCTGAGCGTCGTGCCGCTGCGCCTCATCGGCCTCCCGGTCTTCCTTTCAACCCTGGCCCTCGGCCCCGCAATTCGGGTCGTGGCGCTGCTCACCTTGACCTGGCCGCTGCTCAGCGTCGTCCGGCGCATCTGGCCGGAGCGCTACCGGGTGCTCCCCGCCACTCGCGCCATCTTCCTGCTCACTGCCGTGTTCATCGTGGCGTTCGGGATTCCCATGCTCCTTGTCTTCGCCGCGCCGCCGCAGTTGGCTTCCACGAGCGGATTCGCAGTCGCCGGATGGCTCGGCGCCTCCACCGTCCTGTTCTCCGTCACCTCGGCCTGGTTCGTGGCGTCCGTCTTCATCTTCGAGCGCTCACGGCGGCTCAGCGAGGAGCGACTCATCGAGGTGAACGAGCAGATCGAATTGTCGATCGCCCGCATGCGGCAGGAGATCTGGTTCACCCGCCGGAACCTCACGTGGGTGCTCCACGGCCCGGTTCAGTCGGCGCTCGTCTCCGCGACGATCCGGCTCGAGTCGGGCGCGGCCGCCGATGCTGAGGATCGCGCGGCCATCTGGTCGAACATCGCTGAGGCCTACGCCCTGCTGAGCACGGGCGGACCCGCCGAGCCCGACTTCGCCGCGTTCGCGGCCGAGCTCACGTCGCTGTGGACCGGGGTATGCGAGATCTCGTTCCATGATCCGGATTCGATGATCGAGCGGGTGAGCGCCGACCCGTCCGCGACTGCGGCACTCATCGAGGTGGTTCGCGAGGCGGCGGGCAACGCAATCCGTCACGGTGACGCGACCACCGTCGACGTCACGATCCGGGAGCAGGATGCCGAACTCGTCCGACTCGTCATCGCCGACAATGGGACGGGATTGGCGCCCGGCGCAGCGCCTGGGATCGGCAGCGACCTGTTCACCGCCCTCGCCTACGAGTGGTCGAGCGAATCGTCACCGGAGGGCACGACAGTCCGAGCCGACCTCATCTGGTCCCCCTCCCTCCCCGGCCGCCCCGTCCTGGGCTGACGACTCGGTCGGTTGCCTTGGCTATCTGCACCCCGAATCCGGACGAAGCCGGGGTTGCCGCGGCATTCGCCCGGATTCGAGGTGCGTTTGGCGTCCCCGGGGGCGGATGCGGGATGCTTGGGCCATGAAGATTGCTATCACCGGAGCGTCCGGGCTCATCGGCTCCGCACTCGTCCCTCACCTTCGCTCGCAGGATCACGAGGTTGTGCGACTCGTTCGCCGCCCAGCAACCGCGCCCGACGAGGTCACTTGGGACCCCGCCGCCGGAACTGTCGACCTCACTGGACTGCAGGGCACCGAGGCGGTCGTGCATCTCGCGGGCGCCGGAGTCGGCGATCACCGCTGGACCGACGATTACAAGCGGCAGATCCTCGACAGTCGCGTCGATGGCACGCGCACGATCGTCGATGCGATCACCCACCTGGACGTGGCCCCGAAGGTGCTCATCTCCGGATCCGCGATCGGCTGGTACGGCGAGACCGGCGATCGTCGCGTCGATGAGGCCGACCCCGCCGGCACCGGCTTCCTCGCTGACGTCGTCCGCGCCTGGGAGGCCACGGCCGATCCCGCCGAGCAGGCCGGCATCCGCGTCGTCCATGCCCGTACCGGACTCGTCGTTGCGAAAGAGGGCGGAGCGTGGGCGCGCATGTTCCCGCTGTTCAAGCTGGGCCTCGGCGGCAAGCTCGGCTCCGGCCGCCAGTACTGGTCGTGGATCTCGCTGCGCGACGAGGTGCGCGCCATCGACTACCTCATCGCCAACGAGTCGGTCACCGGCCCGGTCAACCTCACCGCCCCGAATCCCGCGACGAACGCAGAGGTGACCGCCGCCATGGGCCAGGTGCTCGGCCGCCCGACCCTGCTCCCCGCTCCGGCATTCGCGCTCAAGGCCGTCCTCGGCGAGTTCTCCACCGAGGTGCTCGGGAGTGCCCGGGTCATCCCCGCGGTTCTCGAGCGCGCCGGGTTCACCTGGGACGACACCACGATCGCGAGCGCGATCCGCACCGCGCTCGAGAGCGCGAAGCACAACCAGAGCGCCGGCCGGTAGCCCGTGGCCGATTCGGTCGATGCCATCGTCGTGGGGGCCGGGCTCGCCGGGCTCTCCGCGGCCCGGCAGCTCGCGATCCACGGAGTCGACGTCTTGGTGCTCGAGTCGTCGGACGCCGTTGGCGGCCGGGTGCGCACCGACCGGCTCGATGGGCTCCAGCTCGACCGGGGATTCCAGCTCTTCAATCCCGCCTACCCCGAGGCGGCCCGGGTGCTCGACTACGAGGCACTCGACCTCAAGCCGCTCGTCCCGGGGGTCATCGTCGCCCGCGCGGGCGGACGCAGCACCCGCCTCGGCGATCCGCGCCGCAAGCCCGGATGGGCGATCGACGCCATCGGTCCGGCAACCGGCAGCCTGCTGAGCAAGGCGCGTTTCGCGGGCATGGCGTGGCGGGCCTCTCGGATGCCGGTCCGCACCATCACCGACTCCCCCGACCTGCCCGCGGGCGACGCCCTTCGGTCCGCCGGGATCGATGATCGATTCATCGACCAGGTGCTGCGCCCGTTCCTCACCGGAGTGTTCCTCGAGCCCGACCTTGCCACCTCTCGGCGCTTCCTCGAACTCGTGCTCCGGTCGTTCGTCCGGGGAGTGCCCTCGGTCCCGGCTCGCGGAATGCAGGCGATCCCCGAGCAGCTCCGCGATGCCCTGCCCGCCGGGACGGTGCGGCTGAACTCCCCCGCATCGCAGGTCACCCCGACCTCGGTGAACGCCGGCGGCACGAGGCTCACGGCGCGTGCCGTCATCGTCGCGACCGACCCGACGACCGCCGGGAGCATTCTTAGGGGGGTCACCGTGCCCGAGGGCAACTCGGTCACGACCTGGTACCACCTCGCACCGGTCGATCCGAAGTCGCTCACGGGGGGCGACGCCGTCCTCGTCGTCGACGGTGACCGTCGCGGCCCGGTCGTGAACAGTGTCGTCATCTCCCATGCCGCGCCCGCCTACGCGGACGGCGGCCGCGTCCTCGTCTCGACCTCCACCCTCGGAACCCGCGACTGCGCCGACGACGAGGCGAGCGTCCGCACCCACCTCGAGGCCCTCTACGGAGTGCGAACGGGCGACTGGACCCGCGTCGGCGCCTACGCGATCCCCTACGCGCTCCCCGCGATGCTGCCCCCGCTCGACATCCGCAAGCCGGTCGATCTCGGCGACGGCCTGTTCGTCGCCGGGGACCATCGCGATACCGCCTCGATCCAGGGAGCGATGGTGAGCGGACGTCGCGCCGCCGACGCCGTGCTCGCGCACCTCGGCGTGACGCGTCACGGGGCTAGGCTCGGCGCATGACCGCTCCCGCGCGACTGGGCCTCGAGGTCCGGGAGGTCGGCTTCGGCGGCGACGCCGTCGAATACCTCGCCGCTTGGGCGATGCAGCGCGAGGTCCACGCGCAGGTCGTCGCGGGCGAGATCCCAGACACCGTCCTACTCCTTGAGCATCCCTCGGTCTATACCGCCGGCCGGCGCACCGAGCCGCATGAGCGCCCCTTTGACGGAACCCCCGTCGTCGACGTCGACCGGGGCGGCAAGATCACCTGGCACGGCCCTGGCCAGCTCGTCGGCTATCCCATCCTGCGGCTCCCCAACCCGATCGATGTCATCGCCCACGTCCGCCGCATCGAGGCGATGCTCATCGATGCCTGCACCGAGCTCGGGGTGGCAACTGCACAGGTGAGCGGGCGCAGCGGCGTATGGGTCGCCGCCGACAGTCGGGGCCCGGACCGCAAGATCGCGGCGATCGGCATCAGGGTGACCCAGGGCGTCACGATGCACGGATTCGCCCTCAACTGCGACAACGATCTCGCCTTCTTCGACCGCATCGTCCCCTGCGGCATCCGCGATGCCGAGGTCACGACCCTGTCCAGGGAGCTCGAGCGCGATGTCACCGTCGCCGAGGCACTGCCGCTCGTCATCGAACGAATCCCCCAACTGAGCCACGGCGTAGGCTGACGATCGTGACCGACACCGTGTTCGCAGGCACGAGCCCCGAGGGGCGCCGACTCCTTCGCATCGAGGCGCGCAACGCCCAGACCCCGATCGAGCGCAAGCCCGAGTGGATCCGCACCCGGCTCAAGACCGGCCCCGAGTACCTCCAGATCAGCGAACTCGTCAAGCGCGAGGGCCTTCATACCGTGTGCCAGGAGGCCGGCTGCCCGAATATCTACGAGTGCTGGGAGGACCGCGAGGCCACCTTCCTCATCGGCGGCGAGCAGTGCACGCGCCGCTGCGACTTCTGCCAGATCGACACCGGCAAGCCGGCACCCCTCGACACCGATGAGCCGCGCCGCGTCGCCGAGTCGATCAGGACCATGGACCTTCGCTACGCCACGATAACCGGGGTGGCGCGCGATGACCTGCCGGACCAGGGCGCGTGGCTGTACGCCGAGACCGTCACCCAGATCAAGGCACTCAACCCGAACACTCGCGTCGAGGTGCTCATCCCCGACTTCTCGGGCGAACCTGCTCTGCTGCAACAGGTATTTGATGCCAAGCCAGCTGTGCTCGCCCACAACCTCGAGACCGTGCCGAGGATCTTCAAGAGCATCCGGCCCGCCTTTTCTTACGAGCGCAGCCTCGATGTGCTGACCCAGGCCAAGACGGCCGGAATGATCACGAAGAGCAACCTCATCCTCGGCATGGGCGAGGAGATCAGCGAGGTTGAGCAGGCACTCACCGACCTCCACCATGCCGGCTGTGACCTCATCACGATCACGCAGTACCTCAGGCCATCGCCCCGGCATCATCCGGTGAGCCGGTGGGTGCGGCCCGAGGAGTTCGTCGCGCTCGCCGACCTCGCCACGTCGATCGGCTTCGTCGGCGTGATGAGCGGGCCCCTCGTCCGCTCGAGCTACCGGGCCGGACGCCTCTTCGAGCAGGCGACGGCGGCCGGCCGATGAGCGCCCTCGTCGCCGCGACCCACGTGTGGCCAGCGGGCGCTGAAATTCCAAGCCCCTGCGACGTCCTCGAACTCGACTTCGGTGGCCCGATCGGCGATCGTCACCATGGGCTCACCATGAAATCCGACACCCGCCAGAAGGATGTCTTTCGCCGCGGCACCGAGATCCGTAACCATCGCCAGGTGTCGATCGTCGATCTCGCAGAGCTCGCGACGATCGCGCAGGCCATGGGGATCGATGCCATCGCACCCGGCCTCATCGCCGACAACATCTGCACCGAGGGCATCGATGGCCTGACGCAACTGCCGCGCATGACCCGGCTCATCTTCGACGGGGGCGCGGTCATCATGCTCGGCGGCGAGAACTTCCCGTGCACGATCGCCGGGGCGATGGTCGGGTCCGTGCACGGCACCGCGCCAGCGAAGTTCCCGAAGGCCGCCATGGGCCTGCGCGGGGTCACCGGATGGGTTGAGCATCCCGGC
>JBMOKH010000253.1:0-3294 GCA_049315365.1 Candidatus Nanopelagicales bacterium | reverse complement strand
CCTTGGGTAGCGCCGGCGCGGCACTCGCCGTGACGGGGAGCGCGAGGCTTGCGACAGACATGATGGCAATGGCGCTGCTAGCGGTGAGCATCCTGAAGACCATGAGGATCCAATCTGAAGTTGTGTTTCGGCTCGATGAATATCCGGGCCTTGCTTGGCGAAGGTCCATCGACTTTGCCCATGGTAACCCGGCGATGGAGGCTTTGAACCCTTCAACCTCAACGTCGACCCAATGCTGGCGCGTCAGATCCCCTACTTCAGAAGGGTCAGGACGTGACGGTAAGTGCCGTCGGCTCGGCGTGTCGTGGTGACCTCGCCACGGGCGCCGAGGTACTTGCCGGTGCCTCCGACGATGGCAATGCGATGAGGAACCGACACAACAAGGTACGGCTCCGTCTTCGGATAGAGCCCCATGCCACTGGCGACAATTTGTCCATCTCCGAGGTAGAAGGCCACGTCTCGCATGCGCTTTTCGGCTTCGACGCCCGCGGACTCGACGCCCGCGGACTCGAGGACGGATGTTATGACGACATGGAACGTGCCGACTGGCTTGCCCCTACTTGATCGCAGGACGGCGTCATGAACCGACACAGTGGCGACCCCAGGACCCAGGTCGGGGGTTGTTGAGCTTTTGGGAACGTCGTTAGTCAGCACCAGGGTGGTTGCCCCGGCAGGGGTCTCTGCAGCGATTGCTGGGGTTCCCTGCGCGAGGGCGGTCATGGTGATGAGGGCACTTGCTACGGCGATCAGTCGACCTACGCGCACGACAAACTCCTAGTGAATCAGTGATGCAGTGGGAAGGTCCCGGGTGGTGACGCGAACTGCTGGCAGCATACGCGGTGAGGCACAGCACCGACGAGACTCACGAAAAGGGCCCGCGAAAGTCTCTCCGTGCCTCACGTAGGAATGCCCGCGTAACGGTGAGCATTGTTGGGTATGGAAAACGAGCTCTCGATGAATGCCCGAGCTGAGGTCACGACGAAGTACGCGAAGGCTGCGGAGGGGGATAAGGGCCGGATATTTGATGAGGTTGTGTGGGTGGCCGCTGACCGATATCTGCGCACCAGTCAGCGGCCACCCGTGAACCTGGGCTTAGTCCTCGGACGACATACGTGACCACACAACGAAATACGCACCCATAGTCGTAGGTGCGCCTTCGCGCGTGGTGGAGACGCCGAGGTTCTGGGCTGCCCGGGCCACGGTCGGCTGAAAGATGCTCGCGTTCGCCTCACGCCACGTCGGCAAGGGATTGGGACTCATGCCGAGAGGAACACGAGCGCCGCGACGCGGGTACGCGGATCGACATCCGGCACCTGATCGGACAGATCCTGACACCCGGCAGCGGACAACGGAGCAGCCTGTCGAGCCCGAACACCGCCCCCGCCCCGCCCCCGCCTCCGGCGGGGCACCGCCCATGGAGCCATGTTAGGCAACCTGGGCCCCTGACGCCGTTGGGTGCAGCATCATGGGTGTTATCGCTTCCCATGATCGAATGGAACATCGTGACACGAGCGACCTTCGGGTTCATGCTGTCGTTGGCCGCTGCCTACGTCATCGCCTTCACGGGCAGCGCGACCGCGGCCCCCTCCAATCGACTCCTCGCCCCTGAAGCTCGCGTGTCGTCCTTCGGCTGGGATTTCGTCTCCACGATGCCGGTGGTGCCCGGAACCCTTGTCGATGGCGCTCCGAAGTCGCTGCAGGACAGCTCTCTCAACTCATCCTTCGTCGTACGCCTTACCTCCAACGGGAAGCCGGTATCGGGCGCTCGTGTCACCTGGCGCGCCAGCGACAGCTCCTCGCACATCACCGCCTTTGCACCGACGACCGACGCGGATGGTCGGGCGCGCATCTGGTACTTCGCCGGCCGGGCACCGGTGCAGCGCATCACCGCCACTGACCGTTCGACCGGCCGCAGGATCAGCATCGCATTGCGCAGGGCTGAACGCATCGAGCCCACCGTCGGCCGGTACGTCGCCCTCTACTTCAGCGCACCCGCCTCCGTCACCTCCTCAGGCACCGACCAGGCCTATACCGTGACGGCGACCCCCCAGACCGACCCGACTCGCACCTACTACGAGCTCATCACCGCCTGGCAGCAGCCCGATCCGAGCGAAGTCTCGTTCTACGGCGGAATCCAGAACTTTGACTGCGCCAGCGACAACGACACGATGTCGCCGCTCATCTGCGACAAGGGCCGGGGCCCGCACACCGGTCGCCTCGCGATCTTCTCCGCCTGGAATGCCAAGGACTCCGCGGGCAACATCCTGACGCCCCGAGTCGCTCACCTGCCCGACACTACGTTCTGCGCAGGCTTCACCGGCGAGGGCGACGGCCTCAAGTGCACGGCGCCCCTCGATTGGAGCATCGGACGACGGATCGTCTGGAAGGTCGAGAAGCTGCCGGGCGCCATGAGCCCCGGACAGCGGGTGCGCAGCTCGGTCTCGCTCGATGACGGCGGGACCTTTCGCGAGATCGCCACGTTCGACCTTCCGGCGCAGCCGGACTTCCGGACCATCTCGCCATTCGTCGAGAACTGGGGTGGAGACGAGGCACCCACCTGCCTGGACGTCGCACTCCGTCACCTGACGATTAACGCGATGAGCTTCTACGACGGACGTACCTGGTCGCGTCCGGCATCCGCATCGGCCATGGGCGGCATCTACTCGGACAGCACCACGGCCTGCGAGAACTACTCGATCACGCCCACCGCTGACGGCCTGAGCATCAAGTCTGGTGGCCGCGGCAATTGGCTCGACTTGCGGCCAGTGCTTGCTGAGAGCGGGATCGACTTTCCGCTGGGATCAGGCTTTGCCGACTCTGATCAGGCGCGCTTTCAATGGCAGGACGTAGACATCAGCACCATCAGGTGACGAGCCTTCGCTGGCCAACGGCCCGCCGCATGCAAGAACCCCTGCCGCCGACAAGCAACGACAGGGGCTCCAGCGCACTTACTTTCGACGCGATGAGGCGGTCACGACGCCAAACGCGGCAGCCGTGCCCTCCCACTTCACCGCCTTGGAGCCGACTCGCGTCGCACCTGTCGTGCGGGGCGTGCTTCCGCGATGAGTCTCCGCTCTCCCGATCAGTACACCTCGCAACGGCCGTCACCGCAGGTGAGGGGAGTAGCGTTGTGCTCCATCCGCTACTGCGTGCATCACATCGCAAAAGCCCGAATCGATGACATGAGAGGCAATCTGACATGAGCGACGAATCACCCAAGAACCCACTTGATCTGCCGGCCGTGCCGATGCTTCCCTTCGGAGCACCGGTCCCTCCGCCCGGAGCACCCGTCCC
>JBMOKH010000037.1:0-14756 GCA_049315365.1 Candidatus Nanopelagicales bacterium | reverse complement strand
CGGTGCCGCTCGACAACATCGAGCGAGCAGTGAAGCGCGGCAGCGGAGCCGAGGCGGGGGGCGCTGACTGGCAGACGATCATGTACGAAGGGTACGGGCCCAGCGGCGTTGCGGTGCTCATCGAGTGCCTCACCGATAATCGCAACCGCGCTGCGTCAGAGGTGCGAGTCGGCATGACCCGCAATGGCGGGTCAATGGCCGATCCGGGTTCGGTCGCCTACCTGTTCAGCCGCAAGGGCGTCGTCATCGTCCCCAAGGGCGAGGGGACCAACGAGGACTCGCTCCTAGACGTCGTCCTGGACGAGGGCGCGGAGGAGGTCAATGACCTCGGCGAGAGCTTCGAGGTCGTGTGCGAGGCCACGGACCTGGTGAAGGTCCGGTCCGCGGTTCAGGCTGCGGGCATGGACTACGAGTCGGCCGACGCCACGCTCCTGCCGAGCGTCACGGTTCAGTTAGACGAGGAGGGCGCCAGAAAGGTGTTCCGGCTCCTCGAGGCCCTTGACGAAATCGACGACGTCCAGAACGTCTACGCGAATTTTGACGTGAGCGACGACGTCATGGCTGCCATCGACTGACCCCTCCACCCACTAGCCTTAGAACATACGTTCGTATCATCGGACGTGAGTCGTTCGGTCGGGCTCCTGCGGATCCCGTGAGGGAGGGTGCATCATGCGCGTGCTCGGAGTGGATCCCGGCCTGACCCGGTGCGGCGTGGCAGTGGTGGAGGGTGCCCCGGGACGCACGCTCGTGGCCCGGCACATCGGCGTGCTCACGACCGGCGCCGACGTTGACATCTCTCTGCGGCTCGCAAGCATCGAGCGCGGCATCCTCGCCCTCGTCGTGGAATTCGAGCCGGACGTCATTGCCATCGAGCGGGTGTTCAGCCAGCACAACGTGCGAAGTGCCATGGGTACGGCCCAGGCCGCTGCGATGGCGCTCGTCATCGCAGGTCGGCTGGACCTACCGGTCGCCGTGCACACCCCCACCGAGGTCAAGGCTGCGGTCACTGGCAGCGGTCGTGCCGAGAAGGCGCAGGTCGCGGCCATGGTCGTTCGACTCCTCAAGCTCGAGTCCGCGCCACGACCGGCAGATGCCGCCGACGCGGCAGCGATTGCCATCTGCCAGATCTGGCGAGGCACCGCCCAGCGGCGCATCAATGAGGCGATGGCGGCGGTCGCCCGATGATCGACTTCATCCGCGGGACGGTGACGGCGGTGCGGCCGGACCGGGTCGTCATCGACATCGGACCTCTCGGGCTCACCGCGATCTGCACTCCGGCAGCCGCATTTAGCGTCCGGGTGGGGGAGCGGGTCGAGCTCATCACATCGCTCGTCATCCGTGAGGATGGCTGGACCGTCTACGGCTTCCTCGACGCCGATGAGCGAACCGTGTTCGAGCAGGTGCAGACGGTGAGCGGGGTCGGGCCCCGCCTGGCCATGGGACTCCTCGCGACCCTCTCGCCGGACGAACTGCGCCTCGCGGTCGCGCGAGAGGACCTCGCGACGCTCACGAAGGTGCCCGGCGTCGGGCGCAAGGGAGCGAGCCGGCTCGTGCTCGAGCTCAAGGACAAGCTCGGCCCGGCGCAGGGCGTGGTCACGGCCGGGGTATCGGGCGGAGCCCCGGGTGGGGGATGGCAGGCATCGGTCACGGCGGGGCTCACCTCGCTCGGCTGGTCAGCCAAGGAGGCCGAGCAGGCTGTCCTGGCCGTGGCGCCGCTGGCGCAAGGCACTGACGGGGAATCAGCCGGCCCTGACATCGCAGTCCTCCTCAAGCAGGCCCTTCGCAGCCTGGACCGCTCGTGACCGACCGCCTTATCGACGGCGGGCCAGATCCGGAGGATGTCGCCGTCGAGGGCGCCCTGCGGCCAACCCATCTCGACGGCTTCGTCGGGCAGGAACGCGTGAAGTCGCAGCTCGGCCTCGTGCTCGAAGCCGCTCGCCGCCGGGGCCGGGCCGCCGACCACGTGCTCATCAGCGGTCCGCCGGGGCTGGGCAAGACGACCCTCGCCTTCATCATCGCCGCGGAACTCGAGGCGCCCCTGCGCATCACGTCGGGCCCCGCGCTCCAGCATGCGGGCGACATCGCCGCGGTGCTGTCGAGCCTGCAGCCCGGTGAGGTGCTTTTCCTCGACGAGATTCACCGCACCTCGCGGCCTGCCGAGGAGATGCTCTACCTCGCGATGGAGGACTTTCGGGTCGATGTCGTCGTGGGCAAGGGGGCCGGTGCCACGGCGATTCCCCTGGAGATCGCTCCCTTCACCCTCGTCGGCGCCACGACCCGCGCAGGACTGCTGCCGAGCCCGCTCAGGGACCGCTTCGGGTTCACCGCCCACCTGGACTTCTACGACCCCGCGGACCTCGAGATCATCCTCCAGCGGTCAGCGGGGCTGCTCGGGGTCGACCTGCGGGAGGCGGGCGCGATCGAGATCGCAGGGCGGTGCCGCGGCACGCCGCGCATCGCGAACCGCCTGCTGCGCAGGGTGCGGGACTGGGCGCAGGTCCATGGCGACGGTGTCGTAGATCAGCGCTCCGCCTCAGCAGCGCTAGAGCTCTACGAGGTCGACGCGCTCGGCATGGACCGCATCGACCGGGCCGTTCTCGATGTCCTCATCCGCCGGTTCGGGGGAGGACCGGTGGGCCTGTCCACCCTGGCCGTCGCCGTCGGAGAGGAGCCGGAGACAGTCGAGACGGTCGCCGAGCCCTTCCTCGTCCGGCTCGGCATGATCATCAGGACTCCACGCGGCCGGGTGGCCACGCCCGCCGCATGGCAGCATGTAGGGGTGGCGCCAGCGCTGCCTGCGCAATCAATGCTCGACCTCGGCGACTAGGGTTATCGCTCTATCGTCAAACCTCGGGAGAATCGTGGACTTCGTCACCATCGTGCCGCTGCTGCTCATCGGCGTCGTTTTCTACCTGCTCGTGCTCCGGCCGCAGAAGGCACGGCAGAAGGCACAGGCGGCGATGATCGCCGCTGTTGCCCCGGGATCGTCCATCATGACAACCGCGGGGGTGTTCGGCACCGTGGTTGCGAGTTCCGCGGACGAGGTGAGCATCGAGATCGCTCCCGGGGTTGTCATCCGGATGCTCCCGGCCGCCATCGCGAAGGTGATCCCGGTCGAGGCACCTGCATCCGACAGTGCGGCGGTCGACCTCGACAAGCCGTCATCTGACGAATCCGCACAGTAAGGAACGTTCGTGGCGCCTCCCGCAACAACGAAGCCCCTGCGTGCGCTTATTGCCCTCGCAGTCATCATGCTCGGCCTGATTGCATGGGCTTTTTGGCCGGGCACCGATTCCACCGTGCGCCTCGGCCTTGATCTCCAGGGCGGCACGCAGGTGATCTTGCTGCCGAAGCCGGTGTCGGATGGCGCGAGCATCACCGACGAGCAGCTTCAGCAGACTGTTGCGATCATCAGGCAGCGGGTGGATGGCCTAGGGGTCGCCGAGGCTGAGGTCACGACCCAGGGCAGCGGCGCCGGAGCAGCCATCGTGGTGTCCGTGCCGGGCGCGAGCCAGGACCGACTCGTCGATCTCGTGCAGAAAACGGCCCTGCTCGACTTCAGGCCCGTCTACTCGATCGACAACCCCGCACCTGTTCCGACGGCCGCGCCATCGGATTCGGCGTCGGCGACCGCATCTCCCGCTGCCTCTGCATCTCCGGCTGCCTCTGCATCTCCTGCGGCTTCTGCATCTCCTGCGGCTTCGGCATCAGCGACCGACGGGGCTACGCCTGAAGCGAGCCCATCAGCATCCGCGCCGATCGGGACAACGGACATCGTCCAGGCCCCCGAGAACTCCCCTGAATTCCAGGCCGAGGTTGCGACCCTCGACTGCACGAACCCGGAGGCCTACTCGGGCGGAACGCCTGACGACCCGGCGCTGTGGCTCGGCACCTGTGACCAGACCGGCACCGTGAAGTACACCCTCGAGCCAGCCTTCATCAAGGGCACGAACGTGACCGGCGCAAGCGCGGTACTGCCGCAGGGCGGCGTGGGCTGGGTGGTGTCACTCGAGTTCGACGGCGAGGGCGCCAAGGCTCTCGGTGATGCCTCGACCAAGCTCTCGGCGCTGCCCGAGTGCGGTCAGGGCGCAAGTCCCTGCAATGCCTTCGCGATCGTGCTCGACGGCGTGGTCACCTCGGCGCCCCGGTTCAACGAGCCGATCCTCGGTGGCCAGGCGCAGATCGAGGGCAACTTCACTGCCCAGGAGGCGAACGACCTCGCGAACATTCTCAAGTACGGAGCACTGCCGGTCACCCTCGAGGCGGTCGACATCACCTCAGTCTCGCCGACCGTCGGAAGTGAGCAGCTGCGCGCGGGACTCCTCGCCGGCCTGCTCGGCCTCGTCCTCGTCATGGTCTACCTCATCGTGTACTACCGCGCACTCGGCGTGATCGCGATGATCTCCCTGATCCTGGCGGCAGGCATCTCGTACCTCGTGTTCGTGGTGATGAGCAAGAGCATCGGCCTCACCTTGACCCTCGCGGGGGTTGCAGGAGCGATCGTGGCGATCGGCATCACGGCCGACTCGTTCATCGTGTACTTCGAGCGAATCCGAGACGAGATCCGTGAGGGCCGCACGCTCCGGCAGGCATGTGCCTCAGGCTGGGTGAGGGCACGCCGAACGCTGCTCGCGGCTGATTTCGTCTCGCTGCTCGCGGCCGTGGTGCTGTACCTGCTCTCGGTCGGCAGTGTGCGAGGTTTCGCCTTCGTTCTCGGCCTCACGACCGTCATTGACGTGCTCGTGGCGTTCTGGTTCACGCACCCGATCGTCGTCCTCCTTGGTCGTGCCGGATGGATGCAGCGGGGCTCCCGTTGGACCGGGCTGGACCCTGACCGTCTCGGAGCACCGAGCATGGCGGGGGCGATTGCCCGACAAGGCCGCCGCCGCGAGCCGAAGGAGGCGCCAAACCCATGAGTAAGATTTCCGGCCTCGGCCACCGTCTCTACAGCGGGCAGATGTCGATCGACTTCATTGGTCGACGTCGAACGTGGTACGTCGTCTCGGCGATCATCCTTCTCGTGTCCGTCGGCGCGCTGCTCACCCGAGGTCTCAACCTCGGCATCGAGTTCCGCGGCGGCGCCGATTTCGCCATCCCCTCAGCTAGCTGCAGTGTCGAGCAGGCACGTGTGGTGGCAGAGGAGGGCAGCGGTGCCCAGTCCATCGTCACCGAGACCGGCAACGGCACGATCAGGGTCCAGACCGAGGCTTTGACGCCTGCGGAGAGCTCCGTGCTCGCCGGCGAACTGGCATCGGCGTGCGGCGTTACGAAGGACGACATCAAGGTCCAGGTGGTGGGGCCAACCTGGGGTGCTGAGATCTCGAAGAAGGCATTGCAGGGCCTCGTGGTCTTCCTGCTTCTCGTCACGATCTTCCTGTCCATCTACTTCGAGTGGCGAATGGCGGTGGCGGCGCTCGTCGCGCTCGCGCACGACCTCGTCATCACGATCGGCATCTACGCCCTTACCGGACTCGAGGTGACGCCCGCGACCGTGATCGGAGTGCTCACCATCCTTGGGTTCTCGCTCTATGACACGGTCGTGGTGTTCGACAAGGTCCGTGAGAACACCCGCGGGATCACCGGCCAGTCAATGCTCACGTACTCGGATGCCGCGAACCTCGCGGTGAACCAGACGCTGGTGCGAAGCATCAACACCTCGATTGTGGCGTTGCTGCCGGTCCTGTCGATCATCGTCGTCGGAGCAGGGCTCCTTGGCGCGGGTACGCTGCTGGATCTCGCGGTTGCACTTGCCGTCGGCATGGCAGCCGGGGCGTACTCGTCGATCTTCATTGCGACCCCGATTCTCGCGCAGATGAAGAATGCGCAGCCGGAGATCAAGTCGCTCGCGTCGCGAGTACTCGCGCGGCGTTCGCAGGCGGCCAAGGCGGCTGCGGCGGGTGAAGCCTTCGACGGCGGCGGTTCGACTCTGAGGCAGCAGCCAAAGCGCCCGCCGAGGTCCCGCCGGGGCAAGAGCTGAGCCATGGACGCCGCTGACGAGGCTGTCGTCCGGTCGCGCATCCGCGTGGTGCAGGACTGGCCGAAGGCCGGGGTGTCCTTCCAGGACCTCAGCGGCGTCATGGCCGATGCCCGGGCGTTTCGGATCGTCGTTGATGCGCTGGCGCGCCGGGTCGAAGGTCTGGGAGTGGACTCGGTCATCGGCATCGAGGCTCGGGGATTTCCCTACGGAGCGGCACTGGCGCACCACCTCGGCGCCGGATTCATCACTATGCGAAAGCCGGGCAAGCTCCCCGGGCTCGTCCACGCCCGTGAATATGAGCTCGAGTACGGCAGCGCCACGCTGGAGCTGCATCAGGATGCCGTGGGCCCCGGGCATCGGGTCGTCATCATCGACGACGTTCTGGCGACCGGCGGCACGGCGGGTGCCGCGGTCGACCTCGTGGCCCTCTGTGGTGCGCAGATGGTGGCCCTGCTCGTCGTCATGGACCTTCCCTTCCTCGGGGGCCGCAAAGCGCTTGAAGCACGGGGGACCGTCGTGCACGCACTCTTGACCCCCACACCCGGGTAGACTCGGCTCGTAACTCAAGGAGTGCCCGTGTCGAATCAGGTGTCACCGCCGGCGGAGCAGGCAATGGCTCTCGCTCCGTATGCGGGTGCGCCCGACGCCGGCGGGCTACGTGCGAGGATCGCGAGGTTCGCTGGTCCGCGCAGGCTTCATCCAGAGCTCGAGCCACTCCTTCGCACCCTTCGCCAATACCACCCAAAGAGCGACACCAAGCTTATCGAGCGTGCTTACGAGACTGCTGCCTACCTGCACCGCGACCAGCGCCGGCGCAGTGGTGAGGCCTACATCACCCACCCGCTCGCCGTCGCCACCATCCTCGCCGACCTCGGCATGAGTGCTTCCACCCTGGCAGCGGCGCTTCTCCATGACACGGTCGAGGACACCGGCTACTCGATTGATGCGTTGCGGGAGGATTTCGGCGAGGAGGTCGCGCAACTCGTCGATGGCGTGACGAAGCTCGACAAGGTCAAGTACGGGGAGTCATCGGCTGCCGAGACTGTACGCAAGATGGTGGTGGCGATGGCCCGCGACATCCGCGTGCTCGTCATCAAGCTTGCCGATCGCCTGCACAACATGCGAACCCTGCGATGGATGCCAGAGGAGAAGCAGCAGGTGAAGGCGCGCGAGACACTCGAGATCTACGCGCCTCTCGCGCATCGCCTCGGGATGAATGCGGTGAAATGGGAGCTTGAGGATCTCGCCTTCGCCACGCTGTACCCAAAGATGTATGACGAGATCGTGCGATTGGTCGGGCAGCGCGCCCCGTCGCGAGACCAGTACCTCACGCTCGTGCTCGACGAGATCGATGCCGACCTGCGCAAGAGCAAGGTGAAGGCGAACGTTACGGGTCGGCCGAAGCATTACTACTCCGTCTACCAGAAGATGATCGTCCGCGGTCGCGACTTCGCCGACATCTACGACCTCGTCGGGGTCCGCATCCTCGTCGACAGCGTGCGTGACTGCTACGGGGCACTCGGCATCATCCATGCGAGGTGGAGCCCGGTCCCGGGTAGGTTCAAGGACTTTATCGCGATGCCGAAGTTCAACATGTACCAGTCACTCCACACGACCGTCATCGGTCCTGAGGGCAAGCCGGTCGAACTGCAGATCCGTACGCACGACATGCACAGCGCTGCTGAGTTCGGTGTTGCCGCCCATTGGCGCTACAAGCAGGATTCAGGGACGAAGGCAGGCCCCGATGATTTCGGTTGGCTGCGCCAGCTCATGGAGTGGCAGCGCGAAACCGAGGATCCTGACGAGTTCATGGACTCGCTTCGATATGACCTCGGGTCCTCTGAGGTGTTCGTCTTCACGCCCAAGGGTGATGTCGTGGCCCTCGCTACCGGGGCGACCCCCGTCGATTTCGCCTACTCGGTGCACACCGAGGTCGGCCACCGGTGCGTCGGAGCTCGCGTCAACGGCAAGCTCGTGCCCCTTGAGTCAACCCTCACGAACGGCGACGTCATCGAGATCTTCACCTCGAAGGCCGAGGGAGCCGGGCCGAGCCGCGACTGGCTCGGCTTCGTCTCGTCGGCACGGGCGAAGAGCAAGATCAAGGCCTGGTTCTCCAGAGAGCGCCGCGACGAGGCCATTGAGGCCGGCAAGGATTCGATCGTCCGCGCAATGCGCAAGCAGGGCCTACCGCTACAGCGCATGATGACGAACCAGGCGCTCACGAGTATCGCCGTGGACCTCCATCAGATCGACGTGTCCGGGCTCTACGCGTCGATCGGCGAGGGCCGCGTGTCTGCTGCCTCGGTCATCCAGCGCCTCGTCGATGCGGCAGGCGGGGCCGAGGCTGCGGCTGACGAAGCTGCTGATGCACTCATTCCCACGATCTTCCAGCGCCAACGGGCGCGCACCTCCAGCGACGTCGGGGTCGTCGTCAAGGGTGCCGACGATGTGTGGGTCAAGCTGTCGAAGTGCTGCACGCCGGTCCCGGGCGACGACATCCTCGGATTCGTCACCCGAGGCTCGGGGGTCTCGGTGCATCGCACGGACTGCGTGAATGTCCCAGGGCTTCGTGTCGAGCCCGATCGCATTGTCGAGGTCGAGTGGGCGCCCAGCGCGACGAGCCTGTTCCTCGTAAACATTCAGGTTGAGGCACTCGACCGGGCCAGACTTCTGAGCGATGTCACCCGGGCGCTGTCCGACATGCACGTGAACATCCTCAGCGCCTCGGTCACCACCTCGCGCGACCGGATCGCACTGTCGCGCTTTACCTTCGAGATGGCTGACCCAAAGCACATGGGTTCAGTGATCAAGGCGGTTCGCAATGTCGAAGGCGTCTACGACGCGTATCGGGTGTAGCGACGGCAAAACCGCTCAGCCCTTGAACTCCGCGGCCGCTGCCTCAGCGGCACCGAGGAGTGCCCGGGTACCCGCGATGGATGCGTCAATGCGCTCCACCTCGGCGAGGTCACCCTTGTCGAGTGCCTTGACCCGCTTGGCCTCGAGCTTCGCGATGCCGTCGGTGAAGGCATTCGCCGTGGACTCCGCGCGCGCGCGAGTCTCGGGGTTGGTGCGCTTCCAAGTCTCGGCCTCGCTGCCGCGGACGGCGTCCTCGACCTTCTTGAGCCGGCGCTCGAGGCGGTCGCGATCAGCTCGCGGCAGGTCGCCGACCTTCTCCCAGCGATCGCTGATACCCCGAAGTGCGCGCTTGGCGGAAGACGTGTCGGTGACGGGCAGGAGGGCCTCGGCCTCGGCGACGAGTGCCTCCTTGGCAGGAACGTTCTCCTTGAGGGCATCCTCCTGCGCGGATTCCGACGCGGTCTTCGCGGCGTAGAACACGTCCTGCGCGGCCTTAAACCGCTTCCAGAGCTTGTCCTCATCCTGCTTCGAGGAGCGCGGGGCATCCTTCCAGGCGGTCATGAGATCGCGCAGCTTGCGTCCGGTACCGGCCCAGTCCGTGGAAGTGACGAGGGCCTCGGCCTGAGCGATGAGCTCGCGCTTTCGCGTGACGGCGACCTTGCGCTCGGAGTCGAGGTCGGCGAAATGGGCGCGGCGTGCCTTGTCGAACTGGGCGCGGGCGGCGCTGATCCGCTTCCACATGGCCTGCTCACCGGCGCGATCGGCGTGGGGAAGGGACTTCCACTCCTCGATCATCGTCGCGAAGCGCTCGCTCGTCGACTTCCAGGAGGTGGAATCGGCAAGGGCCTCGGCCTCGACGGTGAGCGCCTCGCGGGCGACTGCTGCGCGAGCCCGCTGCTCTGCCTTCTGCGCCTGCGCCGCGGCCTTCGCCGTGGTGATCGCGGCCTCTAAGTCATTGCACTTGGCCTCGAGGGCGGCGATGTCGCCGACGAACGACCGACCTGCGAGACTCTCGCGAACCTTCGCGAGCACGAGCAGTGCCTGCTCCCCGCTTGCCTTGCCGTCCTTGAGGCGACGGCTCACCAGCTCGATCTCGACGACGAGGTCGTCGTACTTGCGCCCGAAGAACGCCAGTCCTTCGGCGGGGGGCCCTGCCGCCCACTGGCCGACGAGGAGTTCGCCCTCGGGTGCCGTGAGATAGACGGTGCCATCGTCGGTGACGCGGCCGAACCTGCTCGGATCGCTGCCCTGCTTGACCGCCGGCGGTCGCATGCCCCCGGGGGTGGGGACTGACGATGGAGCCGGCACTGCGCCCGGGGTGCGATGGGGCAGTGAGGCTGGGGTGGGCACGGGTGCCGTGCCTGGAGCCGTGGCCTCGTCCATCAGGAAACCTGCCTATCTCGTGGGATCACGGGTACATCTTGCACTAACGGCCTGAATGTCATGCGGCGCTGACGGATGCCGACTCGATGACCACCGGCTGAACCGGTGGTCCGTCGGACCCGCCGCCCTCGACTCCGAGAGCGGCAATCTGCTGAACGAGGTCAAGGCCCTCGGTGACGGTGCCCCAGATGGTGTAGCCGGAGGGGAGGCTGGTGTCGCCGTACACGATGAAGAACTGGGACCCGGCGGTGCCTGGTCCGGCATTGGCCATGGCCACGGTGCCAGCCGGGTAGTTGACCGAACCCTCGGCGGGCAGGTTCTCGTCGGGGACCGAGTAGCCGGGCCCGCCAGTGCCGTCGCCCGCCGGGTCGCCACACTGCAGGACGAGGATGCCCGCAGTCGTGAGACGGTGGCACCTCGTCTTGTCGTAGTAGCCCTGCTCGGTGAGAAAGACCTCTGATGCGACGGTGAGCGGGGCGGCGTCCGGAAGGGTCTCGATCGTGATCGGACCGCAGTTGGTGACGAGGGTGATCCGCGCTGGCTTCTGGGAGAGGGGCGAAGGTGCCGGGGCGGTGGCAAACGTCTGGTCATTCGCGCGGATGTCGCTCGGCTCGGCGCACGACAGGGCTGCGGGCGCTGCCGATCCGGAGGGCGCTGGCGAACTCGAGGGTGGCGATGATGGCACCGCCTCCGCGACCGGCTCGTCGCTGGATGCGGAGCGACCTACGACGACCCAGGCTGCCGCCCCGATCACGATCACGGCTGCGACGGCAATCCCGATGATCCGCTGCCGGCGCTTACGCGCGATGGCTGCCTGCTTCCGCCTCACCTGCTGCCGCTCGTACTTCTCGCGGGCCAGTTGCTTCTCGCGCCGGTTGCTTGTCACCCGCAGAGTCTATTCGGGGCGGCCGGCGGCCGGCATTAGGCTTCGCAGATGCTCATTGTCGGCTTTCCCGCGGGTTCATGGGCGACCAACTGCTACGTCATCGCGAGCGGCCCCGGGGAACCCTGCCTTGTCATCGATCCGGGCCAGGACTCGATCGGAGGCGTTGAAGAGGCGATCCGGGAGCACTCGCTGAAACCGGCGGCCGTCCTGCTCACCCACGGGCACATCGACCATGTCTGGTCGGTTGCCCCGGTTGCCCACGGATTCGGAATTCCCGCCTATATCCATGCAGATGACCGCTATCGGCTTGCCGATCCCGCCGGCACGAGTGTCGTGGCATCGCGCGAGCACCTGCTCGCCATGACGAAGGGGGCGCTCGAGCTCACCGAGCCGGACGACGTTCGGATCCTCGCCGACGGCGCCAGGCTCGACCTCGCCGGCATCAACCTCGTCGTTGCACATGCACCCGGCCACACTGAGGGCTCCGTGGTGTTCACCAGGCCAGGCGACGCAAGCGATGATCCGATCATGTTCAGCGGCGACGTGCTTTTCGCCGGATCCATCGGCCGCACTGATCTCGCGGGAGGCGATTCCGCAGCCATGCGTGCGAGCCTCGAGCGGGTCATCATCACCGCTGACGACGCCACGATCGTCCTGCCCGGGCACGGACCGCAGACGACCATCGGCGCGGAGCGCGTGGCAAATCCCTTCCTGCAGTTCGGCGGCGGCTTCGGCGCCGCACCGTCACGGGGCATGTGATGGCGCTGTTCCAGGCGCCCAAGGGCGTGCCGGAGTACTTCGGGGCCCGGGGCGGATCGTTCCTCGCCGTGCGTGAGGCGCTGAGCAGGCCGGCCACGCTCGCCGGCTACGGCTACGCGGAGCTGCCGGTGTTCGAGGACACCGGCCTGTTCATCCGTGGCGTGGGGGAGTCCACCGACGTGGTGTCGAAGGAGATGTACACCTTCGAGGACAGGGGAGGGCGATCCTTGACCCTGCGTCCGGAGGGCACGGCCGGCGTCATGCGACTCGTCATCGAGCATGGCCTGGACCGCGGGCAACTTCCGGTCAAGGTGTTGTACGCCGGCCCGTTCTTCCGGGCCGAGCGCCCGCAGCATGGCCGGTACCGCCAGTTGCAGCAGGTGGGCATCGAGGCGATCGGCTCCGATGACCCCGCGCTCGACGCCGAGGTCATCGCACTCGCCGACGAGGCATTTCGGTCTCTCGGGCTCAGGCAGTACACGCTCCACCTGACCTCTCTGGGCTGCGCGGTCTGCCGTCCGGGCTACCGCGAGGCGCTCCAGTTGTTTCTGGCGGGCATCGATCTCGACGAGGCGACCCGGGAACGGGCGGCTATCAACCCCCTTCGGGTCCTCGACGACAAGCGTCCTGACGTGCAAGCGCGGCTCGCCGGGGCTCCACACATGGTCGATCACCTGTGCGCCGAGTGCGCCGCTCACTACGCAGCCGTCCGGCAGGCCCTCGGCCTCCTCGGGGTTTCGTGGAATGAGGCCCCCGCCCTCGTCCGCGGACTCGACTACTACACGCGTACCACCTTCGAGTTCACCCACGACCTCCTCGGCGCCCAATCCGGCATCGGCGGGGGCGGACGCTACGACGGACTCATGGAGTCGATCGGCGGGGCCGCGCTCTCGGGCATCGGGTGGGGCATCGGCACCGACCGCACCCTGCTGGCCTGCGAGGCGGAGGGCCTCGGGCCGGGAGCCGGGCCGCTCGTCGACGTCTACTGCGTGCCGATCGGCGCCGAGGCCAAGGCGCAGCTCGTTGGACTCGCCGGCGAACTTCGAGCCCGCGGCGTGCGCGCCGACATCGCCTACGGCGATCGGGGGCTCAAGGGGGCGATGAAGTCCGCGGATCGCAGCGGCGCGCCGCTCGTCGTCGTGCTCGGTGACAATGAGGTGCAGGGCCGGACGGCGGTCATCAAGGAGATGACGACCGGAGATCAGTCCACCATTCCGTGGGACAGTGTGCTTGACGTGGTTCAGGCACGAGTCCAGAAGCAAGCAATCGAAAGGAATGCGCGGTGATCCGCTCAACCAATGCCGGAACGATTCGGTCAGGCGATATCGGCAGCACGGTAACGCTGGCTGGATGGGTAGCGAGCCGCCGCGATCACGGAGGCGTCGCATTCCTCGACCTCCGCGATGCGAGCGGCATCGTGCAGGTTGTCGTCCATGATCCCGAGGTCGCGCACGGCCTGCGCGACGAATACTGCCTGCGCATCGTTGGCTCGGTCGCTGCCCGCCCGGCGGGCAATGAGAACCCGGACCTTCCGACCGGCTCCATCGAGGTCATGGCCCAGGAGGTCGAAATCCTGTCGGTCTCGGCGCCGTTGCCCTTCCCGATCGATGATCGCGTGACGGTCGGCGACGAGGTCCGCCTGAAGTACCGCTACCTCGACCTGCGCAGGAAGTCTGCCGGCGACGCCCTGCGGATGCGGTCAAGGGTCAATCAGATCGCCCGCAACGTCCTCCTCGACCTTGACTTCGTCGAGATCGAGACGCCCACGCTCACCCGCTCGACCCCGGAGGGTGCGCGCGACTTCCTCGTGCCGGTGCGACTCCAGCCCGGGCACTGGTACGCGCTCCCGCAGTCTCCGCAATTGTTCAAGCAGCTGCTCATGGTCGCCGGGATGGAGCGCTACTTCCAGATCGCGCGGTGCTATCGCGATGAGGACTTCCGCGCCGACCGCCAGCCTGAGTTCACCCAGCTCGACATCGAGATGTCCTTCGTCGAGCAGGCTGACGTCATCGAGGTGGGCGAGGCAATCATCCGCTCACTGTGGAAGGGAATCCTCGATTTCGAGATCGGCGACATCCCCCAGATGACCTATGCCGAGGCGATGCGCAGGTTCGGCAGCGACAAGCCCGACCTTCGATTCGGCCTCGAGCTCGTCGACCTCACGTCCTACTTCGCAGCAACCCCGTTCCGGGTGTTCCAGGCGGAGCATGTCGGAGCCGTCGTCATGCCTGGAGGAGCCGACCAGCCGCGGCGGCAGTTCGACGCCTGGCAGGAGTGGGCCAAGCAGCGCGGCGCCAAGGGCCTCGCCTACGTCACCATCGATGCCGAGGGCGTGCTCGGCGGGCCGGTCGCGAAGAACCTGAGCGATGACGAGCGGGCCGGGCTCATCGCGGCTGCGGGTGCCAAGCCGGGCGACTGCGTGTTCTTCGCCGCCGGAAAGGCCTCCGACGCGCGCTCCCTGCTCGGGGCCGCCCGAATCGAGGTAGCCCGCCGGCTCGACATGATCGATGAGAAGGCCTGGTCCTTCCTGTGGGTCATCGATGCGCCGATGTTCGAGGAGACGGAGGACGAGGACGGCACGAAGGGCTGGACAGCCGTCCACCACCCTTTCACGTCGCCGAACCGGGAATGGCGCGACTCATTCGAGCAGTCGCCCGGCGAAGCGCTCGCCTGGGCCTACGACATCGTCTGCAACGGAAATGAGATCGGCGGCGGGTCAATCCGAATCCACCAGGCTGACATCCAGGAGCGGGTGTTCGCGATGCTCGGCATGACCGAGGAGGAGTCCCAGGAGAAATTCGGATTCCTGCTCGATGCGTTCAAGTTCGGGCCACCCCCGCATGGCGGCATCGCGATCGGATGGGACCGCACCTGCATGCTGCTCGCGGGCGCCCA
>JBMOKH010000252.1:0-3297 GCA_049315365.1 Candidatus Nanopelagicales bacterium | reverse complement strand
GCCTGTCAGCGGGGTCGCCGCAATCAGCACGCGCGCCAAGCAGGAAGGACTCGAACTCATCGGCGGTCGCGGCGCACAGGTCATTGAGGTCCGCGCCGCCTTGGCTGAATGCCGCATCGCACAGGCGCAGGCCCTGGGCATCGAGCCGCGCCAAGACCTCGAGCAGGTCGACGGGCGCGAGGCCGTAGGCGGCGAGGAGCGACAGGGCGCCGGGGTCGAGGGATGCCTGGACATGCTCGATGGCGGAGCGCACGCGCGATCGTTCGTCGTCGGCTGCATCGGCCCCGGTGGCAGGGGCGAACGCGAGGGGCAGCCCCGCGGAAAGGGCATGGGTCCGCAGGATTCGCTGGGCAAAGGAATGAATCGTGCCGATGACCGCGGCATCAAGGTCTTGCAGCGCAGCGGAAAGCAGTTGGCGATCCGCCGGGGAGTCAGTGCCCTTGGCGAGGCGCTTCGTGACCTTCTCGCGCAGCCGGTACCGAAGCTCGGCCCCGGCCCGATCGGTGAAGGTGATCGCCGCGATCGAGGTGATGGGCAGGGGGTCCGGATGCATCAGCGTGTTGAGGATGCGCTCGACGAGGGTCGTCGACTTGCCGGTGCCAGCGCCCGCCTCGATGAATGCGCTCTCGGACAGCAGGGTCGAAGCCGCTGTGCGGGCATGTTGATCGTGCAGTTCCTCGGCGGTGCTCATGCCGGCTCGTCCTCCTCGGATTCGGCCTTGCCGCTGACGATGAGGGCGCGGCGCCCAAGGCGCTTGCAGACCGGGCAGTAGTCGCGGGAACCCTGCGGATTGGGAGGAAAGGAGCCGGTTGCGCCGGCGATCTCGAGCCTGAGCACGAGATCGCGCAGGACGCTCTCACGGTCGAGGTCGTGGCCCGGGGTCACGACCTCGGGGCGCTCGCCCCCGTTGGGAACGACGAGGACGTGGATCGCGATGTGGTCAGCCCCTGGGTACAGCACGCGGGCGGCAGCGTCGTAGACGAGGTCCTGGACCTTCTGCCGCTCGCGATGGGTACCGTCCTTCTTCGGCTTGCCGAGCTTCTCCTCGAACCCATGGGCGCGGTTGCTCTTGTAATCGACGATCCCGACCGAGCGGCCGTCGTCGCTCAGGTCGATGCGGTCGATTGAGCCACGCAGCCGGACCACGACGTCGTGGGTCACCCGGAACTCGACAATCGGATCGCCCTCGAACCCAAAGCCCTGCTCGGCGGCCGCCGGCGCGGTGGGCGGCACGGCACGGACCTCGGTCGCATCGACGTCGAGGAAGGACGGTAGCGATGCCATCACCCGCTCGTAGCTCTTCTCCCAGGCGGGCCGCCAGCCGGTGAGGCCCTTGGCGATCGCTGCATCGACTTCGAGGTCGATGATGCGGCTCAGGTCGGCCAACGCTGAGGCCGGCCAGGCCTGCCCAGCCGCAGGCAGGGTGCCCATGGCTCGGGATTGCTTGACGAACTCCTCGAAGGCCGAGTGGAGGAGGGTGCCCATGTCATTCGGCGCGATCGTCTCGATGGTGTCGGCGAACTCATCGGTGGAGAACCCGAGGATCCGCTGCACGAAGAAGTGATAAGGGCAGTGGAGGAATTGTTCGATAGCGGAGGCGGAGAGGTCAATGCCGTGAAGGGACCAGCCCCCGGCCTCAATGCCGACAACGCCGAAGTTCGGGCCCGGCTCGGGTGATGCCCATGCTGCGATGCTCGCGATGCGCGCGAGAAGTGCCGGGTCGGTCAATGGGCTCGAGAGCGCGAGGCGTTCTGCGATATCGCCTGCAGCCAAAGGCGCCGGTTCGCGCGTGAGTGAGGCTCGCGTGGATGTGACGCGGTCGGGGGATCCCGAGGGCAGGTAACGGCTCGGCAGCCCGACCGCGCGGCCAGGCAGTGCCCCGCGCGACAGCATCGCTATGCAGGAGCCGGCCGACCCAGCTGCCGCGCGCACATCGCTCGCCGCGAAGCCCTCGACCTCGGATGAGCTCGGCAGGTCGTCAGGATCCCGGCGAAGCAGGAGTCGGGCCGCATCGGGCAGGAGCGGCTGCTCTCCTCGGACCGGGGGCAGCAGGCCCTCGCTCGCGCCCACGAGAAGGACCTGGTCGAACACGAGGGAGCGACTACTCCAGACGGGCCCGACATGAATGCCGATCGATGACGCACCGTGCCTGCCGCGCCGTGCGGCGAGGGTGCGGTCAAGCATCTGGGCGGCATCCTTCGCATTGGGCTGGGGCGCATGGGCGCCGAGGCTGTCAATCGCGGGGAAGCCCTCGAGGAGCACGCTGCGCACCGACTCGGCGGTGGCCGAGTCATCGGGGCGGACGGTCCACCAGGTGCCGTGCAGGTGGAGGGTCTCGAGGGTGGACCACAGAGCGGCCCCGAGATCGGACCAGTTGGCGGCACTCGTGATTTGACCGACGGCCCCATCGAGGGCTCGGATGAGGGAGGCGAGGGGCCGCCCATGGCGCTCGAGCCGGCCTGCGTGCCTAGGCCTGGCCTCATCGGGATCCTCAGTCTCAGTGTCAGTCTCAGTCTCGGCCGAAGTGGCGATCGCATCGAGGTGGCCGAGCCAGGTGCGGGCGTCGCCGAACAGGCCCTCCTGGCGGATGAGCGCCCTCGTAGGCCCTGACGACACGGGCTCGGGCCCGCCGGTGAGGTGCCCGAGCCCGAGCAGGCGCATGAGGAGCGGCCGGGTGATGCCGCTGTCGCGGGGAGTTCGCGCGGCGGCGAGGTCGGTCAGCGCGAACAGGCAGCGGGCGACCGTAGATGACCGGAGGGTCTGGCCTGTCGGACCATGCCAGTCGATGCCGGCATCGTCGAGCCCGCGCTCGAGGAGCCGGGCATATGGAAGGTCGGTCGAGTAGAGGATGGCGATGCTGCCGGGGCTCAAGCCCTGCGCAATCGCATCGGCCGCGCAACGCACGGCGAATGACACCTCGGTCGCGGGATCGGGAAAGTCCAGGACGCGTGCCGCGATGGGGGCGTCGGGCGGCGTCACGGTGATGCGCGTGACGGCGGCATGGTCGGCGAGCGCGGAAAGGACGGCCTGGGCCGGCGCTGGCACCCGAGCCGACACGACCACGACCGCCCCGAGGTCGCTCGCGAGCCGCGGGTCCCCTGCCACCCGAGCCACCACAGCCGCGGACACCTCGTGCCATGTCGAAACTCCGAGGGAGCCGCTCATGGCCTTGCGGGTGCCTGCAACGAATTCGATGGCGGCGCCTGCCGTCAGCGACACCCCGGGCGAATTCAGGCTCGCTGACACGTCGTCCAAATCGCACCAGGTGAGCTCCTCGGAGAGCGAGGCGAGGAGGAG
>JBMOKH010000251.1:0-3300 GCA_049315365.1 Candidatus Nanopelagicales bacterium | reverse complement strand
ATGACTGAAACCTTGCCGCGACGAGCCATGGCAGACCAATGCCTTCCGAAAGGGTGGACGGGGGATATCTCGACGTCAAGATACCTTAGGACGGGACCGGAATCGACACGGGACTCTGGCCCGCCAGTTCACTCGAGGGTCAACCTTCCGGTGGCGCGTTTTTCTCACCAACCTTGCCAAAATGACGTGTGTCTCCGCTCACGTTGCCGGATGAACACGTCGAACTGAATGTGCGCCTAGACCCGGAGGGAATCGCCCCCGAAGCGAGAGAGCACCAAGGCGATCTTCTCCTCGTCCGTCAGTTGGGCGTCAATACTCAGATGTCCGACCGCCGGCGGAATGACTGGGGGTAGGCCACCTGCACCGCTGCCCACCGAGGTCAGGTGCGCGTCACGGCTCGCTCCCCGCGCCTTCAGCCGCCGCAACCGCTCATCCTGACTGACCTCCAGCCAGATGAGTTGCACAGCCGCCAGCGAGCCGAAGAGGGATGTAAAGCCCAGCCATCGTTCCGGCGACGAGACCTCAGAGGTGAACGGCGCCGTCATAATGACCGATTGTCTGTTCGATGTCGCCGTCAGCGCGGCTTGCCGAAGCTCCCGGTACCGGTCATCCCGCAGGAGCCTGAGCGCCCCAGCCTCATCGTGTTGAGGATGGGCAGCCCGGAAGCTCTCGACGAGTGGGGCCGTCACGTCATCAAGGTCTAGGAGCGGTATCGCGAGCCGCTTCGCGAGTGCTTGGCCGAATGTCGTCTTCCCGCTGCCTGCAGCACCTGCGATGACGAAAACTTTGACCACGCAATCATTCTGCCCCTCGCGCGGTCGTTCACCGCCTCCATCACGCTCATCAGCGCGAACGTCGCTCCTGGCATCCTTCAACGTACGCCAACTCTCATGTAACAAGTCCCAATGAGATGGAGCGACAGAGCGGGTTCCCAGGAGACCGGCAGCCCCTGCGAGTGGCGGAGAAAACCTCGGTCTAGTGCAGCACCTTGTCGTCCGCAGCCTCGGGTCCCGCTCCTGAGGTCGGTGCGCGCCGGCCCGGCTTCTTCAATGGTTCCTTCAATTCACTTAAGTGGAACTGGAAGAACCTGTTCGGTAGAAGCTCTCGTTGAGAGCAGGAACATCATTTGAACGCTGAGCACCGACTAATGGTGAGACGTCCTTATGGTGAGACGTCGGAGTTCGGTCAGTGCCCGTGACCCGTCTGCGTCGGGAGCAGTTGTCCGACTCCTGCCCCATTTCCGTCAGCATCGACGATGTCGATGACCCCCATCATGCCGAGATCTTCATGCCCGAGGACATGGCAGTGGAACACCGTGCGGCCCACATAGTCGGCGAATTGGATTCGGATGCGGACCCATTGCCCCGGGGAGATATTGAGCGTGTCCATTTCAGTTCGGGGATACGACGTGATGCGCGTGAGGATGGCGCCTGTCACAGGGTCGAACTGTCCCTGATCAACGACCGTAAATCCGTTCACGTGGATGTGAAATGGGTGATTCTCAACCAAGGGACTGAATGGCGCGACATTGGTGTTCTTGAGGATCCAATCCTCGGTCGTGCCGACGCGCACGGTAATGACGTTTTCCATCGTGATGTTCTGATACGGAACGTTGTCGAACCAGAAATCTGGCGGCGGTGGCGTGCGCGTCGTGGAGCCCAAGGTCAGCACGCGCCGCTGAGCCACGGGGCCCTCGAGAAACTTCGGGGTCGGCGCCATTACCTCGGGGAGCGCCACTGAATCGCGCCGTGGCCCGCTGACGGTCACCGATGCGAGCGTCGCCTCGGGCCATGCCCACGCCGCATTCTGTGCGAACGCCTGCGTCACAAGTGATGTCTCAACTGGCGTTGAGGGTGCCGTGACGAGCACCCCCATTCTCTTGCCAGGCGGCATGAACACTGTCGCTGGCTTCCATGTCTGCCAGGTGGGGAAACCGTCCTCCTCGATGATCTGGAAGGTGGCCCCGGGGACCTGCAACTTCCAATAGCCACGCGGTGAGGTGTTGGCGATCTGCCAGAACTGTGTCTCTCCCGGTTGCATGTCGATGTTCGGTTGAAACTCGCCGTTCACCAGGGTCACCATCTGAGCTGCCGTCACCTCCTGGACGGGAATGAATCCTTGCCCCGGCCCAAGGTTCCTGATGCCAATGTTGCGAATGTTGAGGATTCGTCGGCGCAGCGGGGCGACCTGAGGATAGTCCGCAGCGCCCCCTTCGATCACGATGAGTCCTTGGAGTCCTGAATACACCTGCGCGTTCACGTAACCGTGCCGATGCGGGTGGTACCAGTAGAGCCCGGACGGGTGATCCGCTGGAATCTGAACGTTGTACCGGAAGTCGTAGCCCGGTGGGATGTCCAGGAAGACGTTGTCTCCGTGGCCGCGCGGGGACACATGGAGCCCGTGAAAGTGCAGGTTTGATGGGGTATCGAGTCGGTTCTGCAGCGTCAGGTCGAGTCGGTCGCCAGGCCGGGCGAACAGCGTTGGACCAGAGAATGTTCCGTTGTAGCTCGAGACCCCCGCGAGTGGGTTGCCGGCCACCTGCGCCGTGCCCGCCTGCATCGTTAGCGTCCCCCTGAGCACCCCGTTCGAACTGCGCCATACCGGACCCGTCGAAGGCGTCGGTTGCCTGCTTTCCGCAGCCGCCATGACGGCGGAACCGCTGCCGCCGGCGATGCCGAGGCCAGCGGCGATCAACGCTGATGAGCCGAGCATCCTCCGTCGTGAGATTTCCATGAACGGAGGATAACGACCACATCCGAGCCCCGCCGAGCCGGCTTTCGAGACGTCCTTTCGGCGCAGCGTCCCCGATGTCAGACCCCCCGAGGATGCTCATGCATGACGGACGGGCCGGTAGGTCCTTCGTGCCACCGACTGCTGACAGGGGAGCCCCATGACAAACGCCGACTACACCCACCTGACACTTCTCGTCGATCGGTCCGGATCTATGGGAACCGTCCAAAGCGATGCTCAGGGAGGCATCAACGAACTGTTGGCCAAACAGTTCGCCCTGCCCGGAAAACTCACGGTCACGCTGGTCGAATTCGACACCGAGATCGACACGGTGGTGCGAATGGGCAGTGAGCCGGTGACGTACCTGCTCGAACCACGAGGGATGACCCGTCTCCTTGATGCAGCTGGCATCGAGATTAAGCGAACGGGCGCCGATCTCGCCTCGATCGATGATGCAGAGCGACCCGGCCGGGTGCTCTTCGTCGTCGTCACGGACGGCCAGGAGAACTCGAGCAGCGAGTACCGGTTCGAGCAGGTCCGTGCCCTTGTCGAGGAGCAGATTTCTGCCTA
>JBMOKH010000250.1:0-3313 GCA_049315365.1 Candidatus Nanopelagicales bacterium | reverse complement strand
ACATGGTGAACATCGTGGCAATCGGCGGCAGCACGCGCCCGGGGTCGTCAAGTGAGCTCGCGGTTCGCATGGCGGGTAAGGGCGCCCAGGCAGCGGGTGCGACGGTGGTCTACATCACCGGCCGCGACCTGATGCTGCCTATCTACGACACGGAGAGTGCCGAGCGCACCGAGGCGGCGTCAGCGCTCGTGAGCGCGCTCCGCTCGGCCGATGGCGTCATCGTCGCCAGTCCGGGTTACCACGGCGGTATCAGCGGCATGATCAAGAACGCCCTCGACTACGCCGAGGATCTTGCGAAGGATGACCGCGCCTATCTCGACGGTCGCGCGGTGGGATGCATTGCTGTTGCCTATGGATGGCAGGCAACCGTCTCGACGCTGCACCAGTTGAGGCAGGTCGCGCATGCGCTACGGGCGTGGCCGACGCCGCTCGGTGGATCGGTCAACGCTGCTGCCGTGTCGCTGACCGAGGGCAGTGAGGACGCTGCGACCAAGGCGCAGCTCGAGACCATTGGCAGGCAGGTCGCCGAGTTCGCGATCATGCGCCAAACGGCTGCCGGGTAGCGCCGCGATGCAGATCGTGCTCGGGATTCTGGCGATCGGCGTCATCGTCGTCCTCGCCGTTGCTGGCCTGACCGGGCGCCTGACCATGCGCTCATGCTGCTCGCCGGCGCCGGCAGAACGGGACCTGCGGCTCAATCCTGGGGCTGCGCCGGGCAGGTCTGCGACTCCTGAAGCCGGTCACTGATCTTCTGACAGATGACGCCTAGGCTTCGAAGCTCCTCAGGAGTGAGGGCATCGACGAGATGCGAGCGAACACTCGCAACGTGATCGGGAGCAGCGGCCACGAGGGTCGACCAACCGGTGTCCGTCAGCGCTGCGAAGGAACCGCGCCGGTCCTCGGTGCAGACAAATCGTGCAACGAGACCCGCCTGTTCCATGCGATCGATCTGATGCGAGAGGCGACTGCGTGACGACAGGGTGCGCTCGGCGAGTTCGCTCATGCGCAGGCGGCGATCCGGCGCCTCGGAGAGCCACACGAGGATCTCGTAGTCGGCGGAGGTGAGGCCCTGCTGATCCTGCAGTTCTCGGTTCAGCCGATCGGTGAGAAGGCGTGACGCGCTGAGCCAGGCGCGCCAGGACTGCTGCTGGTCAAGGGTGAGCCAGTTCGACATTCCCCCATGGTACCCGCGTTGGTTGAATCCCTAACTATCCTCAGTGTGAAGATCCCAGATTCGTACCCCGCCCAGGATCCCGGCTGTGTTCGGGATGATCTGACCCTTCGGGCCGACGTCGGAGGCACTCAGTTGCTTTGCATTGCCGCCGCCGACGTACAGGTGGTCGAACCAGAGCATCTCGTGAAAGTGATCGATGGACCGTCGCACGCGCTTGACCCACTTCTCTTTGACGATGGCCTGGCGTGCCGCATTGCCGAGGGCGACATCGGTTGTCTCGCCACGGCGGAACGGCCCGTGCGAGAGCTCGAGGTGCGGTAGCAGTCTGCCCTCGTTGAACAGTGCGGTTCCTACACCGGTACCGAGGGTCATGACGAACTCCAGGCCCCGTCCTTGGACGACCGCGCAACCTTGCATGTCAGCGTCGTTGACCACCTTCGTCGGAACACCGAGCAGTTCGGCGAGCGACGAGCCAAGGTCAAACTCCGACCATGCGAGTGCGAGCCCGGGATCTCGATCGCCCGCGTAGTAGGCGCGCGAGAGCGACGGAACCTCGATCACCCGTCCGCACCGGACGAGCCCCGGGAACCCGACTGAGGCCCGGTGCACGTCGCGTAGCGGATCGATGAGCGCGGCGACGGTGGAGACGAGGGTTTCCGGCGGGCATGGATATGGAGTGTCGACCTTCCGCCGCTCAGTCGTCATCTGCCCTGCGGCGTCGAGCACCGAGGCCTTCAGCCCGCTGCCACCGATGTCGATCGCGAGGGTGCGAACATCCGTCGGCCAGACGGTGCCCGTACCGGACCTGATCACTGACGAACCTGATTCACGAGCCGGCGGGAAGTGGCCAGGTGGTGACTCCCGTCGGAAGGGTGAGGATCTCCGAACCGCTCTCCGTGACGACGAGCGTGTGCTCGAACTGGGCGGTCCTGCGAAGGTCCTTGGTCACCACGGTCCATCCGTCAGACCACATGTCGTAGTCGTGCGTGCCGAGCGTGAGCATCGGTTCGATCGTGAAGGTCATGCCGACCTCGATGGTGACATCGGCGCGAGGATCGTCGTAGTGCGGCACGACGAGCCCGGTGTGAAAGGACGTGCCGATCCCGTGGCCGGTGAAGTCGCGGACCACCCCGTAGTCGAATCGGCGGGCGTAGCTTTCGATCACCCGTCCGATCACATTGAGCGGCCGGCCCGGTGCGACGGCAGCGATGCCTCGCCGGGTGGCCTCGCGGGTGCGTTCGACGAGGAGCGCAGATTCCTCGTCAACGTCGCCGACCAGGAAGGTCGCGTTGGTGTCGCCGTGCACCCCGCCGATAAACGCGGTGATGTCGATGTTGCAGATATCGCCTTCGACGAGGACGGTGGAGTCGGGAATGCCGTGGCAGATGACCTCATTGAGCGAGGAGCAGAGCGACTTCGGGAATCCCCGGTAGCCCAGGGTCGACGGATAGGCATTGCTGTCGCAGAGGAATTCGTGGCCCACCCGGTCGAGCTCATCGGTCGTGATGCCTGGACGCACGTGCCGGCCGACCTCGACGAGTGCATCGGCGGCGATTCGGCCAGCGATGCGCATCGCCTCGAGTGTCTCGAGGTCCTTGATTTCGGAGCCCTTGTAGGGGGTCGGGGCGGGCCTGCCGACATACTCCGGTCTGGGGATCGAAACCGGCACGCCTCGCATGCCGGTCACCTGCCCGGGTCGCAGGGGCTCGGTTCGAATGGCGGTCGACATGATGCTCAGTCTAGATCGTCCGCTGGGATCGGTAGAGTCGTGCCAAAGGCCACCGTGGGCAACGGGATGGCAGTCAACGGGATAAGAATGGTGAGGAGATTCCGATGAGTTGGTATTACTGCTTGGTGCACAAGTGCGTCGAACCGGAGGCGGGCTGCGCGAATGCGGAGCGAATGGGCCCCTACGCCACGGAAGCCGAGGCTGGCGCTGCGCTCGATAAGGCGCATGACCGCAACGAGGCCTTCGACGCGGACGACGACTGAACAGATTTCTCCGCTGACGACGAACGGCCCGCACCTGCTGGTGCGGGCCGTTCGTCGTAAAGCCTGATGTCGACTACGACTTCTTTGCAGCAGCCTTCTTTGCGGGTGCCTTCTTGACTGCGGCCTTCTTTGCGGGTGCCTTCTTGA
>JBMOKH010000036.1:0-14870 GCA_049315365.1 Candidatus Nanopelagicales bacterium | reverse complement strand
CGACCTCCCGCTGGGTGCGGGGGGCGTTGCTCGGCACGTGCCACGCCTTCCCCCATGCGCGCTCATCGCTGCCCGCGACGGCCATGAGCCGGGCGACGTCACCTGGCGAGGTCCACGTGTGCGGAGTGTCGAGCGCGCCTACCAACTGCACGCCCTTGCCGGCCAGGATGCGCGGCACGACCCGGTCGCCCATCCGGCTCTGCTCACCCGCAGACACGTAGTCGGACCCTCGGACCTCCGTGACGCGAATCTCGCCCGCTTCATGGAGTGCAAGGGCATCGGCCCACATCTGCGACCTCACCCGGCCCTTGGCGCCGGTGGCAGCCAGCGGAAGGTCCTCGGTCAGCGGGCCATCGTGCGGCCCGTAGCCGTAGAGGTTCGAGCAGGTGACGAGCACCGCGCCGGTGCGCTTGGCATAGGCAATGAATGCTGACGCCAGCGGCGGCCACTCCTGGGGCCAGCGGTGATACGGGGGATTCGCGCAGTTGTAGATTGCCGTCGCCGGCGCGGCATCGAGGAGTGCGGTCGCGCTTGAGGCGTCCAGTGCAACCCTGCGGATTCCGGGGCCTTGCGGCCCTGATCCGGACCGGGTGACCACCGTGACATCCGCACCCGCTGCGGCGAGCTGTGAGGCGAGCGCCGAGCCCACCGGGCCGGCGCCGATGACGAGGTGATGCGCGTTCATTGAGTCTCCTTCGACTGGGTTCCCGCTTTGCTGCGAGAGCACTGCTCTCATTTTAGAGAGCAGTGCTCTCATACGTCAATCCAGGGCTTGCTATGACACACTCCGGACGTGGTGAAGTCCCAGCGATACCTCAACCGAGACGCCACGATGCAGGCCGTCCTCGACTCCGCGCGACGGCATCTCGCGACGTCGGGTGCAGGCTCCCTGTCTGTGCGAGCGATCGCGAGGGATGTCGGCATGGTTTCTTCGGCGGTTTACCGCTACGTGCCGAGTCGCGATGCCCTCCTGACACTCCTCGTCATCGAGGCATACGACGACCTCGGCGAGGCTGCCGAACGGGCCGAGCGTGCAGTGCCGCGCGATGACCGCGCCGGCCGGTTCCTCGCCGTGTGCGAGGCCATACGCACATGGGCCCTCGCCAACCCCCATGAGTACGCGCTGATCTATGGAACGCCGGTGCCCGGCTATGCCGCACCCCAGGACACGATCGGGCCGGCCACCCGCATCGCGAGCCTCCTCATCGGCATACTGCGTGACATCCCGGGGAGTCGCGGGGGTCACGGCGCGGGGAGTGACGCTCCCGTGGCCTCGGCCATCGCACCGCTGCGCGATGGCATCGGCTCAGACCTCCCACCGGCCGAACTCGCCCGCGGGCTCAATGCCTGGACGGGCCTGGTCGGTGCCGTGTCGCTGGAGACCTTCGGGCACTTCACCGGCGTGATCGCGCAGTCGCCCAGGTTGCGGAAGGCATTCTTTGCCAGCCAGATGCGCTCGCTCGCTACAGGCCTCGGCCTCTTCGAGTGATGATGAGCGCGTCATGCCGGACGGTCGTCAACGGCACGAAGAAATGATGATCCCCGAGGTCCGAGGACCCCGGGGATCATCCGAGCAAAGCGAGCGATTCGCGCCGAGAGCTGGAGCCCTCGGCGGGTATGGGAGACCTGCGACCTACTTCTTGGTCTCCCAGAAGATCACGGCGATCTCATCGATCTTCGCGAGCAGGTTGTCGGCGACGGCGACATCGACCGTGCCCTTGGTACCGCCCGCGCCGGCCAGCTTCGTGGCCTCGTTGAACAGGCCGTTCAGCTGCGGGTACTGCTCGAAGTGAGGGGCCTTGAAGTAGTCGGTCCACAGCACCCACAGGTGCTCCTTGACCATGTTCGAGCGGTCTTCCTTGATCGTGATCGCACGTGCCTTGAAGTCGCCATCATCGGAGGCGTGGTACTTGACCATGCAGGCCTTGACCGACTCGGCCTCGAGGCGGGCCTGAGCGGGGTCGTAGACGCCGCAGGGCAGGTCGCAGTGCGCGTATGCAGTCTGCGCGGGGGCGAAGAAACGGGTAAGCATGTTGTTCCCTTCGGTGGTCATCGGCAGCAATCAACTGCTCGGCATCTGAGCCTAGCGCCGATCGTCGATTCAGGAGCGCGGGAGGATAGGGCCATGCTCGGGTTGACCGCGGTCCGCATCGCCGGACCCTCGATGGAGCCTGCCCTGAAGTCGGGGGACTGGTGGCTCGTCCGCACGGTCGGACGCATCCGGCCCGGCGACGTCCTGCTCCTTCGTCATCCCGCTCGACCCGACCTGCTCGTCGTGAAGCGAGCGGTGCGCGAGGACCCGGCCGGCTGGTGGGTCGAGGGCGACAATGCCGCGTGGAGCGACGACAGCCGCGGCTTCGGGTCCGTGCCCCGCGACCGCGTGATCGGCTGCCTCCTGCTCAGGTACCGGCGAGGACCGACCTGACGGTCGCCGCGAAGTCGTCGATGTCGTGCTCGGTGGTGTCCCACGAGCACAGCCAGCGCACCTCGCTCGCGGCCTCGTCCCACACGTAGAAGGGCGTGTGCTCCTGGAGGACCGGGATCGCGTGAGCGGGGAGGGTGGCGAACACCCCGTTGGCCTCGACCGGCCGCTCGATGGACACCCCGGGGACGTCGGCGACAGCGGCGGCGAGACGCTGCGCCATCGCGTTGGCATGCGAGGCGTTCTTGCGCCACAGGTCGTCGGTGAGGAGTGCTACGAACTGGGCCGAGCTGAACCGCATCTTGCTCGACAGCTGCATGTACTGCTTGCGGATGAAGCCGAGATTGCCCGTGACGTTGAGATCGCCGCCTGAGACGAGCCGGGGGTTGAGGATCACTACGGCCTCGGCGAGGATCGTGCCGTTCTTCGTGCCGCCGAAGGACATCGCGTCGACCCCGGCATCGGTCGTGATGGCCCGAAGTTCGACTCCGAGGCCCGCAGCGGCATTGGCGATTCGTGCGCCGTCCATGTAGAGGTACAGGCCGCGAGCATGGGCCGTGTCCGCGATCGCCCTGACCTCTTCGGGCGAGTAGCGCGTGCCGGACTCGGTCGACTGGGTGATGAGCACGACCTTGGGCTGGCTCTGGTGGACGTCGCCGGCGCGCCATTGCACGGCCTCGATCATCGCCGGGGTGAGCTTGCCGTCGGGGGTGTCGAGGGTGATGAGCTTGGATCCGAGCAGCTTCTCCGGCGCCCCGGCCTCATCGACATTGATATGCGCGGATGAGGCGCAGATGACGGCCTCCCACGATCGCATGAGCGACTGCATCCCGATGACATTCGAGCCGGTGCCGTTGAACGTCATGAACACCTCGACGTGCGCGCCGAGCTGCTCCCGGAAGAGCTCGACGGCCCGCGCGGTCATGGCATCTCCGCCGTAGGCGGGTGCATGGTCAGCATTGGCCGCGGCAATCGCCTCGAGCACGGCTGGGTGTGCACCTGCGTAGTTGTCGCTCGCCAGGGTTCTCATGCCGGGAACAGTATCAATGGCCGGGGATCCCGCCCGCTGAGTACAGTCTGCCCATGATCGCCTGCTACGCGCACGGAGTCAGCCGTGACGACCCGCTGTCCTGCCTCACCGTCGGCGAAATCGACGAGCCGCCCACGCCCGAGGGATGGGTGACCGTCCATGTGAGGGCGGCGAGCCTGAACCACCACGACCTGTGGTCGCTCAAGGGTCAGGCCCTGGCGGCCGAGCGCGTGCCGATGATCCTCGGGTCGGACGCGGCGGGGGTCACCGACGACGGCCGGGAGGTCATCGTCCACGGAGTCGTCGGCGACGTCGAGGTGGGCCACGGCGACGAGACGCTGGACCCGCGACGGTCCCTCCTGAGCGAGGTCTACCCCGGCACGTTCGCCGAGCGGGTGCGAGTGCCGGCGCGCAATCTCATCGACAAGCCCGCAGAGCTCACCTGGGCCGAGGCGGCCTGCCTGCCGGTCGCTTACCTCACCGCCTACCGGATGATCAAGACGAAGTCGGCGACGTCGGAGGGCGACACGATCCTCGTCCAGGGCGCCGCGGGCGGCGTGGCCACCGCGTTGATCGTCCTCGGAAAGGCGCTTGGCCGCACGGTGTGGGTGACCTCGCGGACCGAGGAGAAGCGCGACTGGGCCCTGTCGATCGGGGCCGACGCCGCATTTGAGACCGGTGCGAGGCTGCCGGCCAAGGTCGATGCCGTCATGGAGACCGTGGGCGAGGCAACGTGGGACCACTCGCTGAAGTCGCTTCGCCCCGGCGGGACCATCGTGATCTCGGGGGCGACCTCCGGCCCCAATCCGCCCGCGGACCTCAACCGGGTCTTCTTCCTCCAGCTGAGCATCGTCGGCTCGACGATGGGCACGGCGGACGAACTGCGCGAACTGGTCGACCTCCTCGTCCGCACCGGAGTCCGGCCGGTCATCGATCGCGAGCTGCCGATGGAGCGGGCTGCCGAGGCCTTTGAGGCCATGGCCGCTGGCGATATTCACGGCAAGGTCGTCCTGACGAACGGATAGCAGTGGGCGGGACGTGCTACGGTGTGCGACGGAGGGATCGAGATGAGCGATCGCAAGACCGTCAGTCATCGTGAATTGCGCAACAACAGCGCCGGGATCCTGCGTGCCGTCGCTGCTGGCGAGAGTTTCGTGGTCACCAATCATGGTTCGGCCGTGGCCGTCATCAGGCCCGTGTCAGTGCCTGACTATGGGGGACTCAGCGTCCAGCGAGGGGATCGCACGCGCAGGCTACGCGAACTCGAGCCGGCTGAAGGTCGCGCAGGTGAGACGACGCAGGAATCGATTGACTTCCTTAGAGGGGAATCATGATCGTCTACTTGGAGACCTCGGCGGCTGCGAAACTTCTCAAGAGAGAGCCAGAGTCTGCGACGGTTCGTGAGTTCGTTGCCCAGTTGATCGATGATGAGCACCTTGTCGTGACCGGACGGATTCTCGAGACCGAACTGCGTCGCGTCGCCGTTCGTCAGGGCATCGATCAGGCGAAGGCGACCGAGGTTCTCGACTTGCTCGACGTCCTCGAGCATGATCGAGCGCAATTTCGCCAGGCGGGTACTGTCGGCGGCGGGCAAGTGCGGAGCCTGGACGCCCTGCATCTCGCTGCGGCGCTTCGCGTCGGCGCTGATGCGATGATCACGTTCGACGATCGGCTCGAGCGAGCCTGCGAGCTGGTCGGTCTGCCCGTGCTGGCGGTCACGGCCACTTAATTCAGCTCAGTTCGGACTAGTCCTCGTCATCGATCTCGTCATCGAGGCGCGCAAGCCAAGTCGCGAGCCGCTCCACCGGGATCTCGAACTCCGGGTTGAGGTCGACGAACTCGCGCATGCGCTCGGCGAGCAGGTCGATGCTGATGTCCTCCTCGCCCCGGCGCTTCTGGAGCTCCTCGATTCCCCGATCGGTGAAGTACACGGCGGCTCCGTTCTAGGCGCGGGCGGCGAAAGCCTGATCGACGATTGCCTTCTGCTCGGCATCGTGACGATGGTGGGCGCCGACCGCCGGTGACGAGGAGGCGGGCCGGCTGACCCCCGTGATCGGCCGGCCGACGATCTCCGGCAGGTTCATGGCGATGAAGGACCACGGCCCCTGGTTCGCCGGCTCCTCCTGCACCCAGCGGATGTCGGCACCCGGCATCGCGTCGAGCACGGGGGGCAGGGTTCGGTAGGGGAGGGGGTAGAGCCGCTCGATCCGGAGGATGGCGACGTCGGTGCGCCCGCTCGCCTCGCGGTGGGCGAGTAGGTCGTAGTAGACCTTGCCGCTACACATCAGCACCGTCTTCACGCTGGCCGGGTCGACCGATGCGTCGGGGAGCATCGGCTGGAAGTGGCCGCTCGTGAAGTCCTCGCGGCGGGAGACTGCCGACTTCGCCCGCAGCAGCGACTTCGGAGTGAAGACGACGAGCGGGCGCGTGAGCGGGCTGTGGACCTGCCAGCGCAGGAGGTGGAAGAACGAGGCGGGGGTTGATGGCATCGCGACGGTCATGTTGTCCTGGGCGCACAGTTGGAGGAACCGCTCGACGCGCGCTGACGAGTGATCGGGGCCCTGTCCCTCGTAGCCGTGGGGGAGCAGGAGGGTCACGGCGGAGCGCTGCCCCCACTTCTGCTCACCGGAGGAGATGAACTCGTCGATGATTGTCTGCGCGCCATCGGCGAAGTCTCCGAACTGTGCTTCCCACATGACGAGGGCATCGGGCCTTGCGACCGAGTAGCCGTACTCGAAGCCCATCGCGGCGAACTCGCTGAGGAGGGAGTCGTACACGTAGAGCTTGGCGTCGCCGCGGTAGCACTGCTTGAGCGGCTTGTACTGCCACCCGGTCTCCTTGTCGACGATGACCATGTGGCGGTGGCCGAAGGTTCCGCGCCGCGAGTCCTGGCCGGCGAGGCGAACCACCTTCCCCTCGAGCAGTAGCGAGCCGACCGCGAGGGCCTCGCCCATGCCCCAGTCGATCGCGTCGTCGGCGACCATCTGCGCACGCCGCTGGAGCTGCGGTGCGAGGCGAGGGTGGACGGTGAAGTCCTCTGGCATGTTGAGCTGCGAGCTGATGACGGTGTCGATCTGCTCGAGGGTGATCGCGGTCGCGACCTCGGCTGCCGGGCCCTGCAGGGTGAGCTCGCGCTGGCCGGACGTGATGATGTCGCGCGAGGTCTCGGAGAAGTCGGTGTCGTCGGCCTCCGTGCGGGTCTCCTGGAAGATCCGCTCGAGCTGCTCCTGGAAGTGCTTGAGGGCTTCCTCCGCCTCCTCGACCGTGATGTCGCCTCGGCCGATGAGGCCCTCGGTGTAGTGCTTTCGCACCGACCGCTTGGCGTCGATGATCGAGTACATGAGCGGCTGGGTGAGTGAGGGATCGTCAGCCTCGTTGTGGCCGCGCTTGCGAAAGCACACGAGGTCGATGACGACGTCCTTGGCGAACGCCTGACGGAACTCGAAGGCGAGCCGTGCCACGCGGACCACCGCCTCGGGATCCTCCCCGTTCACATGGAAGATCGGCGCCTGCACGGCGCGGGCGATATCGGTTGAGTACACCGAGGACCGGCTGTACTTCGGGCTCGTCGTGAAGCCGACCTGGTTGTTCACAACGATGTGCACCGTGCCGCCGGTGCGATAGCCCTGGATCTGCGACATCTGCAGGGTCTCGGCGACCACTCCCTGGCCGGCGAATGCCGCGTCGCCGTGCATGAGCACCGGCAGGATGTCGAAGACGCGATCGCGCGGGAGCTGGTCCTGCTTCGCCCTGACGACGCCCTCGAGCACCGGATTGACGGCCTCGAGGTGCGAGGGATTCGCAGCGAGGTAAACGGCGGTGCTGGCGCCGTCTGACGCGGTGAAGACCCCGGTCGTGCCGAGGTGGTACTTGACGTCACCGGACCCCTGGACCGACTCCTCGCCGTAGTGGCCCTCGAACTCGCGGAACACCTGGGCGTAAGACTTGCCGGCGATGTTCGTGAGGACGTTGAGCCGGCCGCGGTGCGGCATCCCCAACGCGACCTCGAGGATGTCATCGTGGGCCGCTGCGTCGAGGATGGCATCGAGTAGCGGGATGAGCGACTCGCCGCCCTCGAGGGAGAAGCGTTTCTGGCCGACGTACTTCGTCTGGAGGAACGACTCGAGGGCCTCGGCCTCGTTCAGCTTGCGCAGGATGCGCAGTTGCTCCTCACGATCGGGCTTGGTGTGCGGGAGCTCGACGCGATCTTGGATCCAGCGGCGCTGGTCCGGGTCCTGGATGTGCATGTACTCCACGCCGACGGTCCGCGTGTACGAATCGCGCAGGACTCCGAGGATCTCGCGCAGCTTCATGAGCGGCCGGCCGCCGAAGCCGCCTGTGGCGAACTCGCGGTCGAGGTCCCACAGGGTGAGGCTGTGTTGCAGGACATCGAGATCGGGGTGCATCCGCTGGTGGTACTCGAGGGGGTCGATGTCGGCCATGAGGTGACCGCGCACCCGGTAGGCGTGGATGATCTCCTGGACCCGCACGGTCTTGTCGAGGTCGGTTTCGTGGCTCGACGAGATATCCCGCGCCCAGCGGATCGGCTCGTAGGGGATGCGCAGCGAGCGAAAGATCTCGCCGTAGAAGTCGTCGTCGCCGAGGAGGAGCCGGTGGACGCGGCCGAGGAACTCCCCGGACTGCGCCCCCTGGATGATGCGATGGTCGTATGTCGAGGTGAGGGTGAGGATCTTGGAGACGGCATTGCGCGCGATCGCCTCGGGCGATGCGCCCTCCCACTCGGCGGGGTAGTCCATCGATCCGACGCCGACGATGCATCCCTGGCCGTCCATGAGGCGCGGCACCGAGTGGTTCGTGCCGATGGTGCCGGGGTTCGTCAGGGAAATGGTCGTGCCCGCATAGTCCTCGACGGTGAGCTTGCCACCCCGTGCCTTGCGGACGAGGTCGTCGTAGCTCGCCCAGAAGATCGCGAAGTCCATGGACTGGGCCCGCTTGATGTTCGGGACGAGGAGCTGCCTGGTGCCGTCAGGCTTCGCGAGGTCGATCGCGAGGCCGAGGTTGACGTCGGGGTTGAGCGAGATGGCGGGCTTGCCGCCCACCGAGGTGAGCGAGGCATTCATTGCCGGGATCTCGGCCGCAGCACGGACGACTGCGTACCCGATGAGGTGGGTGAACGAGACCTTGCCGCCGCGGGCACGGGCGAGGTGGTTGTTGATGACGATGCGGTTGTCGATGAGCAGCTTGGCGGGGAGAGCGCGTACGCTCGTCGCGGTCGGGACTGCGAGGCTCGCCTCCATGTTCGTGACAACCCGGGCGGCCGCTCCGCGAAGGACGGTGACCCCGCCGCCCGCTGACGGATCGGTGGGCGCCGCCGGTGCGGGAGACGGCCTAGGTGCCGGAGCGGCCTTCGCAGTGGGGGCAGCCGGTGCGATCGGCGGGGCAACGAGCGCGACCGCCTCGGCGTGCGCCGCGGCCACCGGTGAGTTGTCAGCGGGCGTGTAGCCCTCGAAGAACTCCCACCAGGCCGGATCGACACTCGACCGATCCTTGAGGAACTGATCGTAGATCTCATCGACGAGCCACTCGTTCGGGCCGAACCCGGTCAAGCGTCCGTCGGTGGGGTCGGTCGCCACTATCGGTCCTCTCGCACGCGCCGAGTTGGCGCATTCGACACTGGGATGCACGCTGCTGCGCTTGCTCAACAGTAGTGCAGGCACGAGGGTTGGGTCGTGGGGCGCAAGGTCGCCTCGGGACGCGGGCACGCGAGGGTTCGGATGAAGGAGGCTCGGCATGGGCGAGTTGGACGGGGCGACGGCGGTCATCACCGGCGGTTCGCGCGGGATCGGCCTTGCAGCCGCTCGCGGCATCGGCCTGCTCGGTGCGACGGTCGTGCTCGTCGGCCGGGATGCCGATCGCGCGGCCGCCGCGGCCGAGTCGCTCCAGGCCGTGGGCATCGATGCGATGGGTGCGGCGTGCGATGTCAGCGATCATGGGAGCGTCGCGGCGCTTGCTGCGCGACTGGGACCGCTCGGCGAGGCCGACATCCTCGTGGCCTCCGCCGGGGTCATGAGCGAGCGGATGTCGAAGACCCTACGGACGACCGACGAGGAGTGGAGGCGCGTCATGCGCGTCAACCTCGACGGTGCATTCAACGCGATGAACGTGTTTGGTCCCGGCATGGTCGAGCGGCGGCGCGGCCGCATCATCGCCGTGAGTGCCTGCCTTGGCAGGTTCAGCGGGCCCGGCACGTCGGGCGGGCTCGCCCCCTACCGGGTGAGCAAGGCCGCGCTGAATGCCCTCGTGAAGAACCTCGCGGCCGAGATGCAGTTCGGCAAGCGCGGCGTGCTCGTCGATGCCATGTGCCCGAATCACTGCCGGACCGACATGGGAGGCCCCGACGCCCCCCGTTCGGCGGACGAGGGCGCGGAGACCATCGTCTGGCTCGCCAGCAGGGATGCGCTGCTTTCGGACGGCAGCCCTGTTCCCTCCGGTTTCCTGTGGGAGGACCGGGAGGTCATCCCGTGGTGAACTCCTCGCGGCGGCGCATCAAGTGATGTCTCGGCGCATTGTCGTGGCGGACGCGAGTGCGCCGAGGAGCACCGCGTAGCCGACGAGGACAGCGGCCCCGGCACCGATTGAGAGCACCTCGCTGCCGCCGCGTCCGGACACGTTCGTGGACTGGAGCACCGCATCGAGGGCGCCGCCGGGCAGCCACTTGCCTATCCAGTCGACGAACACGGTGAGGAGTGCCTCGAGAATGAGCACCCACACGAGCGCTCCGACGACCGCGGCGACCTGGTTGCGGATGAGCGCCCCGACGGAGACCCCGACGAAGGCGTAGATCGCGAACCCGAGGACGACGCCGCCGAGGATCTGCAGGGCGACCCCGGAGTCGATCGGCGCGTGATCCGTGCCCGAGAGCGTGAGGGTCGCGAGTGCGATTGCCGTGGCAAAGGCGATGAGGCCGATCACCGCGCCGATCGCTAGGAAGATGACGCCCTTGGCGATGAGGACGCGGGAGCGACGCGGGGTGATGAGGAGGGTCGATGTGATGGTCATGTGCCGGAACTCGCCGGTCATGGCAACGATGCCGAGGATGAGCACGAAGATCGAAGATGAACCAGCGGCGCCGATGATGTTGGTGACGTAGTCGGGGTTCATGAGGAGCTGGTCGTTGTTCTCGACTTCCATGGCACTGGGCGTGAGGTAGACCAGCAGAAACACGTTGAGGGCGGTGAAGAGCACGACCGCAAGAGTGAGGAAGAAGAGCACCTTCGTGGTCGTGACCTTGCGAAACTCGGATCGCAGGAGCGGCATCATGCGGTTCCTCCCGGGGTGCCCGTTGCGGTGAGTTCGAGGAAGAGCGCCTCGAGGTCATTGGTCTGCTGGGCGAGCTCGTGGAGTTCGACCCCTGCGAGGAAGGCCCTGCGGCCGATGTCGCCCGGTGAGAGCCCGGTGACGAGGAGCTCGTCGTGACCCATCTGCTCCATGCCGGTTGGCTGGCTGCTGCCGGCCCCTACCCGGAGCGCTGCGATGAGCGCCTCCCGGCGCGGGGAGCGCACGCGGACCCGCACGGCCCCGTTGCCGGCGAGCTCAGCGAGGGTTCCGGCCTGGACGAGTGAACCACGGCTGATGATGACGACGTCGTCGACTGTCTGCTGGACCTCGGAGAGCACGTGGCTCGAGACGAGCACCGTCTTGCCCTCGCGGGCGAGGTTGCGAAGCAGGCCGCGCAGCCAGGCAATGCCCTCCGGGTCGAGGCCATTGGCCGGCTCGTCGAGGATGAGGATGCCCGGATCCCCGACGAGTGCGGCGGCGAGGGAGAGCCGCTGGCGCATTCCGAGGGAGAAGCCGCCAGCCTTGCGCCCGGCCGCATCAGCGAGTCCGACGAGCTCGAGCACCTCGTCGGCCCGCGACTTCGGCAGGCCCAGCGCGTCGGAGATGACGCGCAGGTGGCCGCGGGCGGTGCGGCCGGGATGGAACCCGCTCGCCTCGAGGGCTGCGCCGACGACCCTGCCGGGGTGGTCGAGGTCGCGGTAGATGTGGCCCCCGATGCGGGCCGCGCCGCCGCTCGGGCGGACGAGGCCGAGCATGCAGCGCAGGGTCGTTGTCTTTCCCGATCCGTTCGGGCCGAGGAATCCGGTGACCCGGCCCGGTTCAACGCTGAAGGACAGGTCTTGGACCGCATGCACCTTGCCGAACCTCTTGGAGAGGTTTTCCACGGTGAGGGTCTGGCCGATTGTGGGCATGACTGGAGACTATCCGCCTTGGCCGCTTCGTCGAATTTTTGTCCACAGGCGATCTCCGACGTACAGTTGACAGGTGCCTCGTGACCCCCTCGCGCGCCTGATCCGGCCGTCGCTACCCAAGCGCTCCTCCAGTGCAGTGGTAGCGGCCCTCGTGACCGCCCTGCTGGGCCTCTCCCTGGCGCTCGCGGCTCCTGCCGCGGCCGCGAATGGCGTCCCTGATGCACCGGTCATCACGTCCGTGACCGGCGGTTCCGCGAGCGGACAGCTCGCTGTGAACTACTCCCCGCCCGCCTCCGACGGTGGCTCACCTGTCACCGGCTACGAGGTGTCCCTCGACGGCGGCACCGTGTGGTTCGCGTGCGTGGGCGAGGTGGGCGTCTGCCCCCTTCTGAACCTCGGAAATGGCCGGCCTTACAGCGTGGTCGTGCGCGCGACGAGCGCGGCCGGCCCAGGCCAGACGAGTTCGGCAATGTCTGGTACTCCCTCGATCCCGGCGGGCGCCGATCCGGATAAGCCGGTGACCTTGCCAAATCCGCGCGTTCGGGTTGGCGCCTCGTTCAATGCCGCGAGCAACAGCCTTGGTGTCGATGGCACGAGGACGAAGCTCGGGGTCGGCACCCTGCCGAAGTTGCGCTTCACCCGCGCCATCCCGGACAAGGCGGCCGTCGAGCGGCACCTTGCTGTGACTGCCACCTCAGACCTGACAGGCGCGACGAAGGCGGTGCGCGGATCATGGGGATGGATGGACGACCGCAGTGCGATCTTCCGCCCGGCGAAGTTCTGGCCTGGCAATTCAACGATCACGATCACCTCGAGCCTCGATGGCGTCGTCATGGGAAAGACGGGGGCTGACTACGTCGTGGGTGCCAAGAGCCTCAAGACGAGTTACACCTTCCAGACTGCGCGATCACTCATTGCGCGTGTTGATGGATCAACCCACAACATGAAGGTCTACGTCGATGGCGAGCGGGTGCGCACCTTCCCCGTATCGCTCGGCAAGAGCGAATGGGAGACCCGCAACGGAGTGAAGGTGATCTCGACCCATAAGGAGCCGAAGCACACCTACACGAGCGTGGCCCTCGACATCGACACCAGTGTCGAGGAGCCGTACGAACTCAAGGACATCCCCTGGAACACCCGGCTCACCCCGACCGGCGAGTTCATGCACGCCGCGCCATGGGCACTCGGGCGCCTCGGCCGATGGAATGGCTCGCATGGCTGCACGAACATGCGCGTCGAGGACGCTAAGTGGATCTACGACGTCACCGTCCCCGGCGACGTTGTCGTCTACACGAACACCGGCGGCGCCACCGTCGAGCCGGGCAACGGACCGGGAGGTCTCTGGAACATCCCGACGGCGCAGTGGCTGGCGAAGTCAGCCCTCGTCAGCGTTACCGGATCCGTCGATACCTCGAAGGTCACCGGTCCCTCGTCCAATCTCCCTGCGGCAACCGCGTAACCCGGCCAAGGTCGGGGGATCTGCGTGCGACTGCTTCACACCTCTGACTGGCATCTGGGCCGTTCGCTCCACGCCACGTCGCTTCATGCCGCCCAGGAGCATGCGGTCGGATTCATCATCGACCTCGCGGTGGCAGAGTCGGTTGATTGCGTCATCATCGCGGGTGATGTCTTCGATCGAGCCATTCCGCCGATCGAATCGCTGCGACTCCTCAATCGAGCGGTCGATGCCTTCGCGCGGGCCGGAGTCACGGTCATCATCACGGCCGGGAACCATGACTCGGGCGACCGCCTCGCCACCTACTCCGGAGTGCTCGCGGCTGGGGTTCACCTCGTCGGGTCACTCGATACGGTCGGCACCCCGGTCACCCTCGAGGACGAGTTCGGGCCGGTGCTCCTCTACCCGCTGCCGTATCTCGAGCCTGACGTCGCGCGGGTCCGCCTCAGCGACGATGACGAGCCGCTCGAGCGCAGTCATGAGGCCGTTATGCGCGCGGCGGTGCGGCTCATCCGCCGCGATCTCGCCGGCCGGCCGGGCCCGACCCCCCGCGCGGTAGCCATCGGGCACGCCTTCGTCGCGAATGTCGGCCGCGCCGACGAGTGGACCGACGAGCTCGAGACCACGTCGGAGAGCGAGCGCGATCTCACCGTCGGTGGCGTCCAGGTCGTGCCGGCGGGGGTCTTCGCCGGGGCAGGCCTCCAATACGTCGCGCTCGGCCACCTGCACCGCGGGCATGAGGTCTCTGGCGGTGACACGATCGTCCGCTACAGCGGATCCCTCCTGCGCTACTCGTTCTCGGAGGCGGCCCACGCCAAGCACGTCGTCATCGTCGACATCGGCGCCCCCGGCTCGGCCTGCGAGGTCCGGGAGGTGCCGCTTCCGCAGCCACGTCCGATGAGCCGCTTGCGCGACTCGATCGACGCACTCGTCTCCGATGCCTATGCCCACGCGCGCGAGCATTTCGTCGAGCTCGTCGTCACCGATGACGCTCCGCCTGAGCGGATGCACGCCAGGCTCGACGCCGTGTTCGCGTATGCCCTCAGGAAGAGTCATGAGCCGGCGAACCGGGTGTCGTTGCAGCGCGATCGCGGCGACGCCCGAGGCAAGGAGCCGCTCGACGTCGTCGCCGACTTCATCCGCAAGGTGACCGGCGGCGACCCGGACGATGCCCAGCTCGCGATCCTGCGTTCCGGCTACGAGGCGTGCCGCTGATGCGCCTCGAACGGCTGCGATTCGCTGCGCTCGGCCCCTACGCGGGCGAGCATCTCATCGATTTCGAGATGCTCGGCGGGAGCGGCCTTTTCATCATCGAGGGGCCGACCGGAGCGGGCAAGTCGACGATTCTCGATGCCATCGTCTTTGCCCTGTACTCCGATGTCGCCGGGGAGGGTTCAGACAAGCAGAGGCTGAGGTCAGGTTTTGCGGACCAGGGTTCCGAGTCGTTCGCCGAGGTCGAGTTCAGCAGTTCCTCGGGTCGTTACCGTGTTCGCCGCACGCCGGAGTACCTGAGGTCTCGGCGGCGCGGCGAGGGTGCCGACGTGGAAGTAGCTTCGACCATTCAGGTGTGGCGCTCCACCGGCGAACAGGGGTGGGAGCTCGTCTCGGGACGCCACCGCGAGGCTGAGATCGAGATCGTCAGGGCCGTGGGACTCGACAAGGGCCAGTTCCTCCAGACGGTGGTGCTGCCCCAGGGCGAGTTCGCGAGGTTCCTCCGGGCCAAGAGCGCCGAGCGTCAGGCCATCTTGGAGC
>JBMOKH010000249.1:0-3325 GCA_049315365.1 Candidatus Nanopelagicales bacterium | reverse complement strand
AGGCGCGCATCGCCATCGGCGGGGGCGGCATGACCGGCTATGGGCTGTTCGAGGGACCCCAGACGCAGGGCAGTTTCGTGCCGGTCAACGAGAGCGACTTCATCTTCACCGTGGTGGGGGAGGAGCTCGGGTTCATCGGCGCCATGGTGCTGCTCATCCTGCTCGGCGTGATCCTCGTGCGCGGCGTGCTCATCGCCCTGCGCGCAGACGACCTCTACGGCCGGCTCGTCGCGACCGGTGTCGTTGCCTGGCTCGCGTTCCAGATGTTCGAGAACGTCGGGATGAGCCTTGGCATCATGCCGATCACCGGAATCCCGCTGCCCTTCGTATCGGCCGGGGGGACGGCGATGATGGCCTGCTGGGTCGGCATCGGACTCCTCGAGAACGTGCGCCTGCATGGCCGGCGCACGTCCATGTGACGTCCCGGGCGCCGGGCAACACGTCGACGGGTGGAAAGCGCCAGCGCGGTTAGACTCGGCGCATGAATCGCACCCTGCCGGCGCAGTCAGGCGCCTCGGTCTTCGACCGGCTCGAACTCCTCCTGCCGCTCGTCTCGAAGCCGATCCAGTACGTCGGCGGCGAGTTGAACGCGACCCTCAAGGAGTGGGAGTCGACCGCCGTGCGCTGGGCGATCATGTACCCCGATGCCTACGAGGTGGGCGCGCCCAACCAGGGCGTCCAGATCCTCTACGAGGTACTCAACGAGCGTGACGACGTCCTCGCGGAGCGCACCTATGCGGTGTGGCCCGACCTCGAGGCACTCATGCGCGAGCACTCGGTGCCGCAGTTCACCGTCGATGGACACCGTGCGGTGGGCGACTTCGACGTCTTCGGCCTTTCGTTCTCGACTGAGCTTGGCTACACGAACATGCTCACCGCCATCGACCTCGCGGGCCTGCCGCTCCTCGCAGTCGACCGCGACGAGACCCATCCGATCATCGTCGCCGGGGGTCATGCGGCATTCAATCCCGAGCCCATCGCCGACATCATCGACGCAGCGGTCCTCGGCGATGGCGAGGAGGCGGTCCTTCTCATCACCGACATCGTGCGCACCTGGAAGCAAGGCGGTCGCCCCGGGGGTCGGGAGGGCCTGCTGCTCGAGCTCGCCAGGACCGGCGTCATCTACGTGCCGCAGTTCTACGACGTGACCTATCTCGAGGACGGACGCATCCAGCGTGTCGCGCCGAATCGGCCGGACGTGCCGTGGCGGGTCCGCAAGCACACGCTCATGGACCTCGACGCGTGGCCGTACCCGAAGGCACCGCTCGTCCCCTTGGCCGAGACCGTGCACGAGCGCATGAGCGTCGAGATCTTCCGCGGCTGCACCCGCGGTTGCCGGTTCTGCCAGGCGGGGATGATCACCAGGCCCGTGCGCGAGCGGAGCATTACTGGCATCGCCGCGATGGTCGAGGCCGGGCTCCAAAAGACCGGATACGAGGAGGTGGGGCTGCTGTCCCTGTCGAGCGCCGACCACTCCGAGATCGCTGACATCGCCCGCAACCTCGCCGATCGCTACGAGGACACCCAGACCTCGCTCTCGCTGCCGAGCACCCGGGTCGACGCCTTCAATGTCGACCTCGCCAACGAGCTCTCCCGCAATGGACGTCGCAGCGGCCTCACGTTCGCGCCCGAGGGCGGTAGCGAGCGGATGCGCAGGGTCATCAACAAGATGGTGAACGAGGAGGACCTCATCCGCACGGCCACGACCGCCTATGCGGCGGGCTGGCGCTCGGTCAAGCTGTACTTCATGTGCGGCCTGCCGACCGAGACCGATGACGACATCCTCCAGATCGCGACCCTCGCACGCGAGGTGATCAAGGCCGGCCGCTCGGCAACCGGCCGCAATGACATCAGGTGCACCGTCTCGATCGGCGGTTTCGTGCCCAAGCCGCATACCCCGTTCCAGTGGGCCGCCCAGCTCGATCATGAGTCGACCGATGCGCGGCTGTTCAAGCTTCGCGACGCCATCAGGGCCGACCGGCAGTACGGCAAGGCAATCGGCCTTCGGTACCACGACGGCAAGCCCGGAATCGTCGAGGGACTCTTGTCGCGCGGTGATCGTCGCGTCGGAAAGGTCATCGTTCAGGCGTGGCGCGATGGCGCGCGATTCGACGGCTGGAGCGAGCACTTCTCCTACGAGCGTTGGATGCTTGCCGCGTCGAAGGCCCTCGCGGAAGAGTCGGTCGACGTCGACTGGTTCACAATCCGCGAGCGCGAGCGTGCAGAGGTTCTGCCCTGGGACCATCTCGACTCCGGCCTCGACGCCGAGTGGCTCTGGGAGGACTGGCAGGCATCGCTCGACGAGGTAGCGGTCGAGGACTGCCGCTGGACCCCTTGCTTCGACTGCGGTGTCTGCGACCAGATGGAGACCGAGATCCAGGTGGGCCCGACCGGGATCACGAACCTTCCCATGCCAGCGATGCCGGCACGTCCGCCGGTGCTGGCCTAGTCCAGGTGGCCCGCAGGCCGCCGGAGCGTGATGTCGCGCCCACCGTGCAACGACTGCGCATCCACTACGCCAAGCGCGGGCGGCTGAGGTTCTCCAGCCATCGCGATTTCCAGCGGGCCCTGGAGCGTGCGCTGCGCCGGGCGCAGGTCCCGATGGCCTACAGCGCCGGATTCTCGCCGCACCCGAAGATCTCGTACGCCAATTCCGCCCCGACCGGGGTGGCGAGCGAGGCCGAGTATGTCGAGATCGGCGTGACCGCGGAATGTGATCCGGACCGCATGCGCGCAGCCCTCGATGAGGCGCTGCCGCCCGGGCTCGACATCGTCGAGGTCGTGCAGGCGCGCACGCCTGACTTCGTCCAGCGTCTCGAGGCGAGCTCATGGCAGTTCGAGATGCCGGGGGTGGGCCTTGATGCGCTAGCCGGCTGCGTCGAGGCGCTGCTCGCCGCGCCGGAGGTTGAGGTGGAGCGGCTGACGAAGCAGGGCCTGCGCCGGTTCGATGCTCGGGTCGCCGTGGTGTTAATGCAGGCGGTCGGCGCGCAGGACGCGCCGCTGCCGTCGGCAGCCACAGACTGTGCCATACTCACGGGAGTCGTTCGGCACGTCACACCGTCCGTTCGACCCGACGACGTTCTTGCCGCACTGCGGCGAGTGGCCGACCTTGTGCCGCCAGTGCCCCCTCGGGTGACCCGGCTGGCACAGGGGCCGCTCGACCCAGTGACTGCGACCGTGGGCGATCCCTTCGCCCCCGACCGCTCCGCCTAACGGTGCGAGGCGAGAACACCAAGGCTTTGTGTGCGTGGCCGCCGGTCAGGTGCACCCGTAGGGCTCAGCAGCACCCCGGTCGTCCGGTGGACTGAGCCGATGAAGGAGGTCG
>JBMOKH010000248.1:0-3332 GCA_049315365.1 Candidatus Nanopelagicales bacterium | reverse complement strand
CGTGTCCTCGACCGGCTTGGTCGGTGTCTTCACTCCCATGCGCGGACCTGCTCCGTCGTCTGCAACGGTTGCCTACAGTACCGGCGGACTCCCGGTCAGGCAACCAACCGTTACCTACCAGCACATAGCTCGGGAAGACTGCGCAAGCTACCTGGAACCGGCTACTGCCACGCTCTGGGAATTCCGTTCGAGGGCGAGACCTTCGCCTGCGATGACGTCCGGGCGGGACCGCGCGGCCTTGCCCCTCACCGGGGACAGGCGGTCGTCGCGGAGAACCGGGTGTGCCTGCGGTGGTAGGAGAAGCGGGGAGGACTGTTCCACACGTTCATGGCGCTCCATCCCAGCTTCCAGGCGCATGAACGCCAAGGTGGCTCGTCGACACTCGTCAGCTGGGGCCTCGGCGAGTGCTCAAACGACGACGGAAAGTTCCTGGTCCAGGATCCCGTGATGTTCGTGGGAACAAGATTCGGCTCCGACGGTCACGCCAATCGTCGGTCCGTGACCTCGTTCTTCATTCACGCAAAGGCCCTCGAAGCCGGCTGTCGCCCGGCGACCCCGATCCGGCAACGGCATGATCCGCAGCACGAATCCCTAGAACCTGAACGCCGGCCCCGATGGCTGAGCGTATTTGACGGACCGCATCCAATCGTCGCATCAGAAGCTCCGGGTAAGACCTAGACCCGCCGCCATCTAGTTTAGACGACGTAACGGGACATTGGAGTTTTGTTTAGCCTGTCATTCGGGACATCCGTTGCGCCCACTTGGGAGTTTCGGGTGCGATACGGACGAAGCAGGGCCAATCCGGAACGGTAATATCACGGATAATACGGGACATGATGGTAGTGTTTCTTATGCATTACGGGACATTGATGCCCGGTTTGGAGGGGTAAAGGTAATGATCCGGACACCCTCACCCGCCGGCGAACTTGAGTTCTCCCAGGACGAGGCATCCCGCAAGCGCCTGCATCGGCAAGCTCAGGCAGGGAATGCATTTCGCATCTTCCCGACCGCCTACATAGTCGGAGCAAGCCTTCCTCCCGACAGGTGCGTGAAGTTGCACCTTGGCGAGATCCTCGCGGCCGTGTGGCCGGGCGGGGTCCTGTGCGGCCAGACCGCGCTACAGAATGGTGAGCCGCGAGATGGGCACCTGTTCATAGCGCGTGCGGGTGACCAGCGGCGAACACCGCTGGTCATTGGCGAGTACACCATCACCCCTGTCAACGCCCCAGGCAACCTCCCCGGCGACTTCGACTACCCACCCGGGCTGTACCTGTCCGGTGACGCCCGTCGGCTCGTGGAGAACATGCCGACAGCGGGACGGCCTGGAGTGCATGTCGCTGGGAGAGAGGCAGTGGAGGACGCCCTTGAGTCGATGGCGCGCAGAGGTGCAACGCACGTCGCAAAGATCCGCACTGAACTCAACGTCATAGCCGGCTCCTTCGATCAGTCGGCCGTTCGACGAGTGCGGGAACTCCTCGACGCTGTAGAAGGCAACGCGCGTCCCACACAACGCCCGCAGTCGGCGCGACTGGCTGCGCGGCTGGGCGGGAGACCATACGACCAGCGAGTGCTGAACCTCGTCTCGTCCGCGCTGACGACTCTCGAGAGTCAAGCTCCGATTGCTGTACCTGCTCCGTCCATCGCGGGACGAGATGCATGGCTGCCGTTCTTCGAGGCGTACTTCTCGAACTACATCGAGGGCACGACGTTCACCATTGACGAGGCGCTGCGCATCATCGTCGATGAGGAGGTCCCGGCCGGGCGTCCCAAGGATGCTCACGATGTATCGAGCACCTACCTTTTGATAACGGGACCAGAACGATCGGAGGTTCCAGAGCACGCGGGCGAGTTCATTGACATCCTCCAGTCGCGTCATGCCGTCCTGATGGCCAGCAGGCCGGAGAAGCGACCCGGCGAGATCAAGGACGAGGACAACCGGGTCGGGGACTACATATTCACGTCGTCCGAACTCGTACGAGGAACTCTGGAAGAGGGGTTCGGGCTCATCGCACCGCTCTTCGATCCCTTCGCGCGAGCCGTTGCAATGTCCGTGTTGCTGACCGAATGCCACCCGTTCGATGATGGCAACGGCCGTGTCTCGCGCATGATGGCGAACGCGGAGCTGTCGAACCGAGGGTACGGGCGCATCATCATCCCGACGGTGTTCAGGGGCAACTACCTGTCGGCCCTGTCGGCGCAATCACGCGGCACTGGGGCCGGTCAGCAGCTGATTGCGGTTCTGGCTTTCGCGCAGAAATGGACCGCGGCGGTGGACTGGTCGACATTCGAGCGGTCGGATGCGCAGATGCACGACACGCATGCCTACTTGGAGTCGATCGTCGCGGACGGCCAGGGTCTTCGTCTGACGATGCCTGACGGCATCCGCTGAGTTGTTCGGAGTCGTTGTGGCCCACGATCAGTTGAGCAGACGTGCCTTGGCGCTCTGCAACACTCGTGACGGTGACACCCTGTTCGAGCAAGGGACCAACAGGGAATCCCCTGCCGTCGTGAGTCAGGAGGCGGTCAGCCCAGGAGTCTTCGGATTCAGGCTCGTCACTCGATTCCTGAGCGTCGTGACAGTCGTGAGCATTGCGATGATCATTGCCTTCATCGCTCTCACGATCGGCAACGTGAACTGGACGTCACTTGGCCGCATCGAAGGGGTGTCAGTCGCGGGCTGCATTGGAGCCGGAGTGATCGCCGGCGCAGCCTTCGGCCTCTCGTGGACGAACAGCGGAGCCGACTACTCGCGATACCTGCCGAGGGGTTCGTCGAGCAGGGGCATCGTCGGCTGGACGACCTTCGCGGGGAGCCCTCGACCACGCAATCACGCCAGTCGCCGACGTCGAGTTCCTACGCCGCCCAGCACCCTCGACATCTACTTCAACTGGTCATCCCGCCAGCGCGACCAGCTGCACCGGAGATCTGGCCCCCGCACCGGCATCGTGGTGAGGCGTCAGGTCGGGCGACTCGAGGCTGGAAAGCGGAGAAGCGCCCGAACGGGATGAAGTGGGTCAAACGCCGCGAACGCGTTTACCGGACAGACTCACAGCCCGCTGCCGAACTCACCATCGGCTGCCGAACGTGGCGCGCAGGTGACTTCGCGTGCGCCGACCCTCGCCCCGCCCCCGGTTGCGTATTCGTCGCGACGCGGCGTCCCCCGAGACGACGTCACGCTCGGGGGAAAACGGGGGAAAACAGGGCCTCGGAAGAACGCCGAAAAACGGAAAAACCGTTGGTATCTATGGTGGGGCGGGTCGGGCTCGAACCGACGACGACCAGATTATGAGTCTTCTCGTGACCGCTGGTGACCGCTCCGGCCCGCTGACGCC
>JBMOKH010000247.1:0-3338 GCA_049315365.1 Candidatus Nanopelagicales bacterium | reverse complement strand
GCCGCTTCGACGAGTCCGACCTGCAGTGCGCCAAAGCAGGCGGCAACGGTGGTGGCGAGGTCGCCGATGGTGATTCCGAGGGCGAAGAAGGCGATGATGACGGCGACCCTGCGGGCGATGGAGGGCCAAGTCGCCGGGGGCAGGGGCGCGAGGGATAGAACGCGCCGGAGCGCCTCGCGCAGCAGCCACATCCGCTCGGTCACAGGGACACCCTCTCGCCTCGAGGATGTGACGCAGCAGGCAGGCTCACATTCGGCGGGCAGGCACCTGTTGGCGCGGGTGCTCCCTCGGCCGATGCGGATCAGCCCATGCCCGACTCGGGGCCGAGGTTGGCTGCGCAGCCAGAGCCAGAGCCAGAGCCAGCTGCAGTCCGCCGACTCCTCGTCAGCGAGGGCCTCGAAAATCGGTGAGATTCGGTGCCCGGTGATCTCAGCCAAGGGGAGGGACCTGCCGGCCGGGGAGCATTTCCGGGATTGGTAACCCAAAGCTCCGAGTGCATCAATTCGCGAATTTGGGCGATCTGTGATCCCAAGGTTTGAGGAGATCTGGGTAGGGTGATCCCATTCGACGAGGAGGCCCGATGCACGTGGCGCGTCTGGCGGTGAGCACCTTCGCTTGCCTCGCGCTGGCCGCGGTGATCACCGCGATTCCGGCGACTCCGGGGATTGCGGCGACTGCCCCGCCATTTGATGGCACCGTGTGGATCGGCCCCGACATCATCACGCAGGCCAGTCCCAGTGACCTCCTCGGCATGGAACCGGCCGGGACGGGAGGTCGTGCGAGCCGCACGACCTACGACAGGCGGAGCGGGTGGGTGACTCAGGACGCCTACCTGTTCGTCGCCAGGTTCACGGGATCCAAGCCGGCTGAAATCATTGTCAATCCTGAGTTCGGCTCACAGGATGCCGCTGCCACCCAGGCACGGTTCTTTGCCCGGATCCTTGGCCAGTTGCCACGCAGTTGCCGCACGCAGGTCGATGCGCTCTGGATTCATTCGGGCAACGAAAGCCTCGGCGGCGGCAATCGCTCGATCCTGATTCACAGCGACTTCGCAAATGGGGACCCGGCATTCATCGAGGAGGCGCTCCTCCACGAGTGCGCTCATACGTCACTCGACTACGCCTGGCAGGGAACGGTTGACCGGGCGAAGTGGGATGCCCAGGTCGCCCGGGACCCGGGCTTCATCTCCACGTACGCGGCCGACTACCCCGCGAGAGAGGATGTTGCGGAGTCCTTTGTCCCCTACCTCGCCTGGAAGCTCGGCGCGGCCAGCGGCTACACCTCGGCCCAGCTTGATGCCATCTCGAGGCAGATCCCGCATCGACTTTCCTACCTCGACTCACTCGCACTGGACCTCGCACCCCTCATTGCCGCCGAGCCCTCAACGACACCTGCCCCGTCAGCCGGCGCAGTCGGGCAGTCGAGTGCACGCAACATCAGGCCCGGAGCCGCGTGCCCGAAGGCGCTCGTCGGGCAAACGGCCACGACGGTGAAGTTCGGCACCCTTACCTGCAGGCGGATCGGCAGCGCCATTCGTTGGCGTCGCTAGCAGCAGGTGCCTACATTGGGTGAGTAACGGGACTTGAATCCACGGTGATCTTGCTCAGCATCATTGGCTTCCTTGGTAACCCTGCACTCTTCTGTGGGTATCTCAGGGCTGCTCGGCTATTCTCCCGCGCATTGCCACCTCGTTGATCTCTCGTGGGAGGGCTCCGGGGATGGCGTGAGCGAAGCCGGCGAGCGACTCGATGACGGCCGCGCAGGCGATCCCGGCGGTCGTGGAGGCGGTGTCGTTGGCCGGTCCGCTGGACTGGGTGGAGGGCTCCTGCGGTGCCGAGCTCGCCCCACGAAGTCCCCCCGATGAGCATCGCGACGGTGACCGTGGCGATGCAGGCCGCGCCGAGGACAAGGGGCAGTCGTGCCATCCGGCGCAAGGGATAGCACGCGCAGCAGCGCCTCGCGCAGCAGCGCCTCGCGCAGCAGGCAGGACCACAATCGCCGACTCCTCACCGTGCCGGCTGCGGGTACGTGTGTCCCGCGCACTTGTCGCGTCGCCGCTATATTCGTCCCACCAACTCACTGAGGAGTTCCCATGCGCAGCAAGGCATTCGCAGCGTATATCGTTGTCGGACTCGCACTCGTTGGGCTGGGTGCTCCTTCGGCCAATGCGGCACCGCCCACACCCGCCAAGTCGGCATGCTCCAATGGCGCGGAAAAGTACGCGTGCATCGAAGTCGACCGCCGAACGGCTCCAGTGGGCGAGACCGTCACCTTCACCGGCACGCTGAGCGCAGAGGCGATGAAGAACCTGAAGTCCTGGACGCGGGGCGCCAACGTGATCTGCCTCGACCGTTACGCGCCCGCCCCTCAGGCTGACGGCAGTTGGGCAGGCACTGCGCTCGAAGGGGCCTGCACCACGGTTCGCAAGGCCGGCGGTTTCATGATCGAGGCCGAGTTCGGCCGGATCGGGACGTTCTTCTACGGCGTATCCATGGGTCCGTGCAGATCTTCCGCGGCGGAGTGCGGGAACGGTGATCCGGGTCTTGTGGGAGTGGGCGGCCCGAATGCGGTGAGTGTGCGCACGACCAGGTAATGGCAGGGGAGCCGCGGCGTTTCGAGCTACGTATGCATGTCACGATCGTGAAGTCCGGCCTCGGAACGTTATTCGCGTAATTGATGCGCATGCTCAGTACTACCGCGGTCACTCTCGAGCCGGTCGGCCTCGGCTGAGCGAAGGCCTTCCGTCATGAATCCACGCATTCAGTTTCGCCGTCGACTCACCTGCACCGGCGGAGCCGTCTGACGTGCCTCGAGTTCGTCGTATTCGACATTGAGGGAGATGGCGCCGAACTCTCGCGCGTAAGTGGTCGGCTGCATGACGTTCGGCGGCATGCCGCATGCCGCATCACGCACGAGGCATGCCTCACGACGCATGCCTCACGACGCATGCCTCACGACGCATGCCTCACGACGCAGTTGCGTCCTCGCTGGCTGACTCCCTCAACGGTCGCTGGTGACTGGTCACTCGTCGCTGACTCGTCACTCGTCGCCGTCGCTGTCGCTGTTGGGATGATGCTCACGGCAAGGCTGCCGCCCGATACTCACGTAACTCACAGCAAAACCTCCGCCCCATAGCGGTTGGGTCTTGAAGGAGCCAGAGAGGCCAGCCCTGCGCGAGTTCCTGAAGCGCCAGTTACGCGGAGAAGCAGGGGGTTATGTCACAACGTCGACAACGTCACGGCCCGTCGCTGTCATCGCCGAGGTAATCGGACGAGTGAACGCATCGGTTCGTGTGGTTGGCCTCAGGCCGTGGTGCCGATGGGTGGGGGGTGGTGGTC
>JBMOKH010000246.1:0-3341 GCA_049315365.1 Candidatus Nanopelagicales bacterium | reverse complement strand
GAGCGGGAAGCCGAACGTGCGGCACCAACCCGGCGAACGACGAATCGGGGGGCGTGGCGAAGGAGCGCGCCCATCACCTTGTACTGGCTACCGGCGACGCTCAGTGCATTCCCGCGATCGACGTCGCGCAGGGCCTTGCGCGCCACCGCGTCGGCGTCGAGCCACATCCAGCCGGGGACACCCGACATGTTGAGCTTTGCCCGCGAATGAAACTCGGTGTGGACGAAGCCGGGGCAGACCGCGGTCACCTGAACGCCGAACGGCGCGACCTCGCCCGCAAGCCCCTCGGAGAACACGGTTACCCAGGCCTTCGCCGCTGAGTAGGTACCGCCCGTCAGCCAACTCGCGACGCTGCTCACGTTGACGATCGCGCCGTATCCGCGCTCCGTCATCGATGTTGCCGCTGCGTGGCTGAGCCGCATGACGGCCACGACGAGGACGTCGAGCATCCTCTGCTCCTCGGTGAGATCGGCCCGGGCGAAGCTCGCCTTCACGCCGAAGCCGGCGTTGTTCACGAGGATTGAGACCGGCCGGTCAGGGTCAAGGAGCCGGCGCTCGACCGCGTGAAGTTGCTCGCGGTCGGCGAGGTCGGCTGCCAGAACCTCGACGACGATGCCGTGCGCCTCGGCGAGGGACTCCGCCAGGCGGGCTAGCCGCTCCTCGTCGCGCGCGACGAGGACGAGGTCGTGGCCCTCGGACGCAAGGAGCCGGGCAAAGGCCTCCCCGATGCCTGAGGTGGGACCGGTGACAAGTGCGGTGCCGGGGACTCGCATGGCTCATCCTCACACCTCGAGCACGGTCTCCTTTCGGGACCCGGGCTTTGGCGATCTTGGACGTACCGTTACTGGATGCGATGGGGGAGAAGGTGTGCGGGTGCGGCCGTGGGTAGCGCGTGGCCTGCTGTCGCGTCGGCGCTTGTCGTGTCGATCCTTGGCTCGGCCGTCCCGGCGGCCGGTGCAACGGATCCCGTCGAGCGGGTGACCCGCGTCATCAACGGCGCCGAGGCCGGGGAGGGGCAGTACGGATTCGTCGTCGCGCTCCTCAGCACCGATCGGCTCGAGATCGATGGCGTCTACCAGTCGCAGTTCTGCGCGGGCACGCTCACGACCGCCACGACGGTGGTCACGGCCGGGCACTGCGTCGTTGATCCGGCAACCGGGATTCGGGCGCGCACGGATCAGGTCCTCGTGGGCGTCGGACGCAGCCTGCGGTCGGATGCCCTGCGGACGGTGCCTATCGCATCGATCTCCGTGCATCCGGGCTTCCAGCAGGTGAGCTGGGCCAATGACATCGCCGTCATCACCCTGGCCGAGCCGGTCGCTGAGGTTGCCGCGCTCACGCCGGTGCAGTCGTTCGAACGGCAGCAGTACACCTCGGCGGGCACCGCGGTGTCCGTGCTCGGGTGGGGCAATGCGGTCGCGGGGGGCAACGCCTTTCCTGAAGACCTGCGAACGGGATCCCTCGTCGTGTTCCCGGACCGGGCATGCAGCAGGGAGGGTCGCTATGAGGTCGGGGGCATCGACTTCGTCGGGTATTCGCCGGCGGACGCCGATCGCGCGACGATGATGTGCGCGGCGGGTGTGACCGGCTCGGGGCAGATCATCGACTCCTGCCAGGGCGATTCCGGTGGTCCCCTCGTGGCCGGGACGGGCGCCCTCATGCGACTCGTCGGGATCGTGAGCTGGGGGGAGGAGTGCGCGACGAGGCGACCGGGTGTCTACACGCGAGTATCGGCGATGACCGAATTCCTTGCGGCGAATGGGGCCCTCGCGATCCTCCCGCCGACGATCGCGCCCGCCATTGCCGTTCAGGCGCTCTCCGGATCGATTCGAGTCACCTTCACCCCTGCGGCGGATGGCTCCGCGGTTCAGACGTTCGCGGCCACCGCCACGAGCAGCGTCACCAATGTCACGACCCCGTGCTTCGCCCCCGTTCGCAGCGACGGAAAGCCGGCCGCCTGCACCATCAGCAGCCTCGTCAACGGCGAGACCTACGCGGTCTCCGGCATCGCAGCGAACGCGATCGGCGATTCGCCGCCGGCCCCCCTGATCCCCGCGACACCGTCAGAGGCGGCTGTTTCCCGATAGGTGACGTACCGTGTGAGCATGGGTTGGGCGATGCGTGCCACGACTACGGCGGCGGTGCTCGTGGGCGCACTGGCGCTTGTCGCTGCCCCGGCCTCAGGACTCCCGGCCTCAGCTGACGGTGCCAGTCCGCGGGTCGTCAACGGTCAACCCGCCGTGGCGGGCCAATTTCCGTTCGTCGTCGCCCTCGTCGATGCCGAGAGGTTCGAACGCGAGGGCGCCTTCCAGGCGCAGTTCTGCGGTGGGTCCCTCACGACCCCGACGACGATCGTCACGGCAGCCCACTGCATCGTCGACGAGAAGACCGGCCGGCAGGACGACGCATCATCGATGCTGGTGGCGATTGCCGAGAATCTCAAGGCAACCGGCATCCGAGTGGTGCGCGTGTCCTCAATTGCGGTCCACCCGGAGTACGACCCCGTGATGGTGAAGAACGATGTCGCCGTGCTCACGCTCAGTGAGCCCGTGACGGACATTCCAATCATCATGCCGATGCGCCCCGGTGACGTCTCCGACTACCTTGCGCCGGGCTCCCCTGTGTCCGTCGTGGGGTGGGGAAATCAGTCGATTAACGGCAGTTCCTATCCGGAGGCCATGCGCCAAGGCGCCCTTGTTGTCTTCCCTGATGGCGCCTGCGGCCGAAATGAGCCGTACACGATCGGTTCGATCACATTTGACGGGTTCAACTGGGACGAGGCCAAGCCCGCCCTCATGATCTGCGCCGCGGGGGTAACGCAGGCCGGCAAGGTCATCGATGCCTGTCAGGGTGACTCTGGCGGCCCGCTCGTCGGTGGCGAAGGCGCTGCGCTGCGACTCCTCGGGGTGGTGAGTTGGGGCGAGGCGTGCGGAACGAGGCATCCTGGGGTCTACACCCGGATCGTGGCGATGACCGATTTCCTCATGGCCCAGAATGCGATTTCAACCCTTGCCCCAACCCTTGCGCCGGTGCTCGGCGTCGACGTGCTCTCCGGAGGCCTGCGGGTGACGTTCGCGACCACATCGGACGGCTCCGCGATCGGCACGCTGGCCGCCACGGCAACCGACCCTGCCACCGGTGCCACGGCAAACTGCTTCGCCGCACCGCGCCGTGACCGCCTATCGCCGTTCTGCACCATCACCGGTCTCGCGAATGGAGCCACGTACAGCGTGTCGGGCATCAGCGCGAACACGCTCGGCAATTCGCCCCCCGCCGCGCCGGTTGCCGCGGTGCCGGCCGCGGTGCCGATTCCCGGCGCCATCCGCGCAGTCTCGGTGTCA
>JBMOKH010000245.1:0-3341 GCA_049315365.1 Candidatus Nanopelagicales bacterium | reverse complement strand
CCGGCGTAGGAGTGCAGGCTGTTCACGAAGAAGTTCACCCCGAAGTAGTTAATGAGGAATGCCAGCCACCCGACGATGGCGATCCAAGAGGCCTTGCTCCCCCGCCAACCGTTCGTTGATCGAGCATGCAGGTACGCCGCGAAGATGACCCAGGTGATGAAGGCCCACGTCTCCTTCGGATCCCAGCCCCAGTAGCGTCCCCACGCATTCTCGGCCCAAATCGCACCGGCCACGACAGCGAAGGTCCACAGCGGAAAGCTGAACGCCACCACCCGATTCGTGAACGCCTCAAGTCGCTCGACACTCGGGACCCGCGCGAGTACTCCGTCGGAGCTCCCGGTGCGCTTCAGCGCGCGCCTCTCGAGCCCGCCCTTGAGCAGGCCGAGACCGGCAGCGGCAGCGGCGATCGTGAATGCCCCGGAGCAGATGACTGCCGCGGAAACGTGGATGACGAGCCAGTACGACTTCAGGGCCGGCACGAGCTGCGCCGCCTCGGTGTACAGGACGGTGACCGCCATGCCGAGGGTGAGGAGCACCGGGATGACGATGAACAAACCGAGCCAGCGCACATCAGTCCGCAGTGACAAAAAGAGGAACACCGCGAGGGTGGCGAGGGCGGCGGAGATGGAGAATTCGTACATGTTGCCCCAGGGCACCCGGCCGGCCCAGATGCCGCGCATGACGACACCCGCGAGGAGCAGGACGAACGACAGCCAGGTCAGCGACATGGCGATGTTGCCCGAACGTCGGCCCGCCTCTGGCTGCTCAGCGGAGTCGGACGGGCGCGTGAGCACCGCCACAGAGCCCTCGCCCTGCCCCACCCCGACACTCGCGGCAACCTTCGTTGCGCGCCGGCGGCCCGCAGCGAACGAGACCGCGAAGGCGACCATGGCGAACGTGAGGGTGATCATGGCCGCGTAGATGGCCGCATTGCTCGCCTGCGCTAGCGCCGCTGTGGTCACGTGTGCTCCTTCGGTGTCGCCTCAGCGCGCGAGATCTCGCGAACGAGGGCGTCGATGTCGTCGGTCAGGGCTCCGAGATCGATGTCGTCAAGGCTGGATGACCGGGTGAGCCCGGCCACCTGAACTACGGTAGCCGCCCCGGACGGCGCGAGCACCTTCACCCAGATGCGCCGCCGCCGGACGAACAGCGAAAGCATGAGCCCGGCGATCGCGAGGATCGACGCAATGAGCGCGCCCTCCTTGCCGGGATCGTAGGCAATCTGGAATGACGCCCAGCGATCGAAGCCGGTGAACATGACCGAGCCGGAGCCGTCCGGCCAGTCCCAGACCTGGCCGGGGCGAAGGGTCGCCAGGCCGATCTGGGTCATCGATTCAGAGTCGAGCCGGTAGACGCTCTGCGGCATGCCGGTGTCCAGTCCGAGATCGCCGGTCCACGCGGAAAGGAACATCGCCGGATCGTCGGGGGCCGGGAACACCGACTCGCCGCCTCGGATCTTGTCAACGGACACGGTCGGCAGGAAAAGCCCGCGCAGGCCCAGCTGGGGATCTGCGTCGGGGACCTTCACAACCCCAGTCGATGTGAAGTTACCGTCCTGCGGGAGGAAGACGACTGCATCCTTGAACACGACCTTGCCGCTCGAGTCCTTGACGACGAAACTCGGCGCATAGCCGTGCCCGACGAGGAACACCTTCGCGCGGTCTACCTCGAGCGGAGCATTCACCTCGATGACGGCCTGCTGATCGGCCGATCCCGGCTCATCGCGGTAGGTGACCCTTGCCTCGAAGTACTTCGGCGCCCCGCGCTGCGAACCCTCGCGCTCGAAGTCGACGTCAAAGGAGTCCAGGCTGAACGAGAAGGGGGTGAGACTTTCCGGATCGACGAGCCGCCCGCCGCCCCAGGCGTCGTACTGGGTCACCGTGTTCGCGAACCCCCCGCCCTCCTTCACGATGACGTTGCCCTTCCAGCCGAACAGCCCCCCGATGGCGACGGACGCGAGGACGAGCAGGAGCGCGAAGTGAAAGACGAGGTTTCCGGTCTCGCGAAGGTAGCCCTTCTCCGCTGCGACCCATTGCGCCCCATCCGCGCTGCCCGCAGGGCCGGACACCACGCGCCAGCGGTGACGTCGCAGGTAATCGGCCGCGCCGGTAAGCACCTCGGCAGGATCCGCGGTCACGTCCAGCGTGACGGTTCCACCGAGGCGATCCAGGTTGCGGGGGGCCGCGGGCGGCGGCGCCAGCATGGCCCGCCAGTGCTGTCGCGCCCGGGGGATGACGCATCCGATGAGGGAGATGAACAGCAGCAGGTAGACCGCGGCGAACCACGGCGCGGCGAAGACATCGAAGAAGCCGAGCGACTGCAGGACCCTCCCGACTTCCGGGGAGCCTGCGATCCACTCCTTCACCTTGAGCGGGTCATTCCCCTGCTGGGGCAGGATCGATCCGGGGATGCTCGCGATCGCGAGGAGGAACAGCAAAATGAGCGCCGTTTTCATGCTCGTGAGTTGCCGCCACGCCCACCGGGCGAATCCCAGTCCACCGAGGGGTGGCAACGGTGCCACGGGCTCCTTGCCCACGCTCACAGTGCCGTCTCGAATCCGGGCAGGGTGACCCTCAGCCAGATCGTGAAAGAGGTCCAGGCACCGGTGACGAGCAGGAGGCCAACGATGATGAGCATGGCACCTCCAATTCGCATCACCCACTCATAATTGCGCTTCACCCAGCCGAGCGCACCCGCAGTTCTGCTGAACGCCACCGCGAGTGCCACGAACGGAAGCCCCAAACCGAGGCAGTAGGCCATAGACAGCGCTGCACCGCGGGCAGCGCTTGCCTCCGTGAAGGCCAGCGACTGGACCGCGGTGAGTGTGGGGCCGATGCACGGGGACCAGCCGAGGCCGAAGATGATCCCGAGCAGCGGCGCCCCTGCGACCCCCCAGGTCGGCGCGCGGTGCAGTCGCCACTCGCGCTGCATACCCGGGATGACGCCCAGAAACACGAGGCCCATCATGATGACGACGACGCCGAGCACTCGATTGATCGGCTCCTGGTACTGCAGGAGGAGTGATCCGACACTGCCAAACGCAAGTCCGTATGAGACGAAGACGATGCTGAAACCGAGGACGAACAGCAGGCTGCCCACCAAGACGCGTCCGCGCCGGCCGGCCGGGTCGGCGAGCTCCGCCCCGGTGAGCCCGGTCACGTAGGAGACGTAGCCGGGCGCCAACGGGAGAACGCAGGGCGACAGGAACGCGACCATGCCGGCCGCGAATGCGATCGCGAGGGCCACGGCGAGCGAACCACTCGTCACCGTTTCGACGATCATCCGGCCGGCTCTCCGGCAACTGCTTCGATAACCCCGCGCAGCGAGGATTCAGAGGCCGC
>JBMOKH010000035.1:0-14987 GCA_049315365.1 Candidatus Nanopelagicales bacterium | reverse complement strand
TAGCGCGTCCGGCTGGGGGCCGGAAGGTCGCAGGTTCAAGTCCTGTCAGCCCGACCACAGAAACGGTGTCAGGTCCACGAAGTGTCGTGGACCTGACACCGTTTGGCTTTCGGCAGGGATGGACGAGTCTGTCGGGCTAGGCCGAGGTGAGCTCGATGATGATCCCGATGACGAGGCAGGCGAGGGCGACCCACCACAGGAGTACGCCGATAGCCGCGACGCGCAGCGGTGCCCGGTACTCCCCGGCGGCGAAGTGCCAGGTCTGCTTGACGATCGCCCGGAACTTGGTGGCGTCGCGGCGGGGATCCCCGTGGGTGTCGCGCTGGGACCAGTAGGCGCGCTCATTGGAGAGCCCGAGGGCGACGAAGAGCGTGCCGAAGATGGCAAGGACGATTGCAAAGACGAGGAACGTCACGGCTGCGGTATTCACAGGTGGACCCTACTCGCCGGGCGCGCGCGGTTGGCGTAACCGGGCGCCCGCGAGGGGTACGGTGCCGGGATGGCGAATGGTAGTCCGCTCAATTTGACGGTCGACGGTCAGGTGATCCGGGTCACGAGCCCTGACAAGCCGTTCTTCCCCGGGGTGAGCAAGCGTGACGTCGTCGACTACTACATCGTGGTCGGGGGGCTGATGATCGAGCATCTGCGCAACCGACCGACAGCCCTCGAACGCTGGCCGGACGGGGTCTTTGAAGGTCATGAGTCCTTCTACCAGAAGCACATGCCGAAGACCGTGCCCCCATTCGTGCAAGGGTGCGACATCCGCTTCCCGAGCGGGCGGCCCGGCCGGCTGCTCATGCCGACATCGCCAGCGGTCATCGCCTGGGCGGCGCAGATGAGCACCGTGACCTTCCACCCCTGGCCGAGCGCAGCGCCGACCACGGACCTGCCGGACCAGCTTCGGCTGGATTTCGACCCGGCGCCCGGCACCGGGTTCACCGATGCCGTGCGCGCGGCGTGCATCGCCCGTGAGGTCATGGACCTGTGGTCCTGGCCGTCGTATCCCAAGACGAGCGGCGGCAGGGGTGTCCATGTCTACGTCCCGATCATCGCAGGGAACTCGTTCATCGATGTCAGGCACGCGGCAATCACGATCGGCCGCGAGATCGAGCGCCGGGATCCGGATCTCGTGACGATGTCGTGGTGGAAGGAGCAGCGCGGGCCGCGAGTGTTCATCGACTTCAACCAAAACGCCCAGGACCGAACGATGGCATCCGCGTTCTCCCTGCGGGCAAATGCCCAGGCGACGGTCTCGATGCCGCTTACCTGGCCCGAGCTGATCGACTGCTCGCCGATGGACTTCACCATCGCGACAGTGCCTGAGATCATCTCCCGCGGTTCGTGGAGCGATCCGTGGTCCACGATGGCGAAGCGAGCCGTCGACCTCGCACCGGCATTGGAGGCCTGGGAACGCGACGTCGACGGTGGCCTGCCGGAGTTGCCCTATCCGCCGGACTTCCCGAAGATGCCGGGGGAGCCGCCGCGCGTGCAGCCGAGCCGGAAGCGTCAGGGGTGACGCCTCGGGGTCACGAGCCGGGGGCGACGCGCGACGCGCGAAGCAGGTCCTCGATGGTCGAAGCCTCAATCGATGGGACCTGCTCGAAGGTGCAGGACGATGCCTCGCGATCCGGGCGCCACCGGACGAACCCTGCAGTGTGCCGGAAGCGTTCGGCCTCCATCTGGTCGTAGGTGACCTCGGCGACGAGGGAGGGAGCCAGTGGGAGCCAGTCCTTGCCCTTGCTCCACCTGCTCGCGCCCCCGGGCACGCGCACGTCGTCGGCCGCCACCCATGGATGCGATTGGCCCTCGGCCACGCCCTGTGGTTCGAGGACGGCGGCGAGCTCGGTGCGCATCGCCGCAGTGAAGGCTGAAGTCCCGCCCACGTAGTGGAGCCTGCCCTGCGCGTCGTGCAGGCCGAGTAGGAGCGAGCCGACGACTCTCCGGCCATCCTTGGCCAGCTGCGGCCGCCAGCCGGCGACGACGGCATCTAGCGTCCGCTCATGCTTGATCTTGCCCTGCGTGCGCTTGCCGGGCGCGTACGGCGCATTAAGGGGCTTGACGATGAGGCCGTCGACGCCGGAGGACTCATGGCGGGTGAACCAGACGGAGGCGAGGGCGGGGTCGCCCGTGCTCGGGGTGAGGAGCAGCGGCGCTGACCATGTGCGCGAGATCGACTCAAGGGCTGTACGCCGCTCGGTGAAGGGCTTCGTCATGAGGGTGTCGGGCCCGGCGAGCAGGTCGAAGGCGAGCAGGCTCGCGGGCGTGCCGGTCGAGAGGCGGACGATCGATGGTCCCCCGGCCTCTGAGCGGGGCCGAAGCCGCGAGGAAAGGGCGGCGAAGTCCAGCCGGCCGCCTCGGATCACGACGATCTCCCCGTCGAGCACGACGCCTTCGGGCACCTGGGCGATCGCGGCGGCGACGATCTCGGGGAAGGCGTACGCGAGGTCAACATAGTCCTCGCCGGGAGAACGGGATCGGCCCCGACCTTGCAGGATCACCCCTGACGCGGACCGAAACAGCAGGCACCGGAAGCCATCCCACTTCGGCTCGAAAGCCACGCCGCGAAGCGACTCGAGATCGCCTGTCGACAGCGGCTGAGCGAGCATCGGCTCGATCGGGGGAGTCAGGGCCGGGGACGAAGGGAGCATGGGTCGATGGTGCCATGCGCCATGCGTCACGCCCCTTGCAGTGGGCCTGTCGGAGGTGGTTGGGTGGCAGCCATGGAGATCACCGGATTGTTCAGCGGCCTGTTCGTCGGAATCGTCATCGGGCTCATTGCTCGGCTGCTCGTGCCGAGCATGCAGCCGATCGGCTGCCTCATGACGATCATCATCGGCGTCATCGGCGGTGCCCTCGGGGCGGTTCTCGGCAAGGCCCTGGCTTGGCCCTTCTTGCTCACGTTCGGGGCTCAGATCCTCATCGCGACGATTCTCGTCGCGCTGGTGGCGGCACTGTTCCGGCGCGGCAGCGCCGGGTAGCGAGGGGCCGGCACCGTTGCCCCGGACAACAAAAACCCCCGCTCGATGGCGGGGGTTTTTGATGCTTCTCCGGTGGACCGTACAAGACTTGAACTTGTGACCTCTCCCGTGTCAGGGGAACGCTCTAGCCAACTGAGCTAACGGTCCGGATTCGCAATGCAACGATCGCAAACGATACAGGATGCCTCCGAGCCGCCTACGACTGGCTTCCCGGATCGTCGTCGGCTGAGCCCTCGCTCGTCGCGCGATTGATGCGGTTGACATGGGAGACGATGCCGCCGATGAGGGCGATCTGGGCGGTCTGGTCGGCATTTCGGACGGCCTCATGCGCCTTGGTCGCGCCCACCGAGGTCGCAGGATCCTCGGCGGCGATGTTCTCCGCGGCGAGGGCGATGAGGTCTGCGAGCGGGCTGAGCGCGGCGGGCGGGAGTGCAGATGCTCCTGATCCGCCGGCCGCATGCGTGAGGTCCGATGCGATGGAAAGGACTCGGGCCGCAGTGACGCGACCCGCGTCAAGGCCGCGGCGCAGCTGTTCGAGGTCATCCGGGTCGATGCGCGGGCTCCAGCGCCGATGCGACTTGAGATCCTCGAAGGTGGCATCGAGCCCGAGGGCGCGATTGCGGAGCGCGATGGCCTGATCGAGCCATGAGGCTGCCTCATCCGATGTCGGTGTCTCGCGCAGTCCGGTCGCGACATCGGCGAGGAGCAGTCCGAGGTCCCGCTGGAGGTCGTTGATCTGGGCGCGAAGCAGCCGGGTGTTCTTCGTCGAGGTGGCGAAGAAGCTTGCTGCCAGCGAGCAAAGCGCTCCGATCACAACTCCGTTGAAGCGCTCGAGGGCGAGCTCGTTCGTGAAGTGGGTGCCCACGACGAGGATCATCGTGACCGAAATGCTGGCCGCGACGAAGGGGGACTCGTCAGGAGTTGAAATGTGCAGGAGGCGGGCCAACGCGAATGCGAGGAGGACGAGCAGGAACATGACGAACGGCCCTGTGCCAATGACCGAGACGATGGCGAGTGCGATGAGGGCGCCGAAGAGGGCGCCGAGGATCTGGAAGGCCGTCTCCTTGGCCGCATGGTGGAAGGCTGCCCTCGTGGCGACCGCCGCGGTGATGGCTGCGGGGATCGGATCGGCGTACGGAAGTGCCTCGGCGATGACGTACGCGGCAAGCGCGGCGATCGCCGTGAGCAGGGCGAGCCGCGCGTAGCTGCTCTGCCACCACCGCCGTTGCCCACTCTCCCGGGACTTTCCTGCGCCTTCCATCGACGCTGACGCTACCTGAATGAAGCCGCGATCCCCATTCCGGAGCCAGCAGCGGCATCGGACTGAAACAGGCCCAACCGGTTGCCCTCGGTGCCCGCGTCCGCATTCAGTCTAGGCGACGGTGTGGATCAGGAGGCGTTCGGTGAGTCCCCGGCCCCCTGAGGATTCGATCGCAAGCGAGGTCTGGTCGATGTCATCGACCGCGATGTACAGGGCAAGCCCGGGTCACGGGCTGAGGGTCAGTCTGCGGCGATCTCCTCGAGGGTTCCGGCGTCGACGTGCCAGCGCCGGGTCAGTCGAACGGTGTCGAGCATTCGCCGGTCGTGCGTCACGAGCAGGAGGGTGCCGTCGAAGGTATCAAGGGCCTCCTCGAGCTGCTCGATGGCTGGAAGGTCGAGGTGGTTCGTCGGCTCGTCGAGGACGAGCAGGTTGACGCCGCGGGCCTGAAGCAGTGCGAGGCTGGCCCGGGTTCGTTCGCCGGGCGAGAGCGAGCCCGCCGGCCGCGTCACCTGATGGACGCCGAGGCCGAACTTCGCCAGCAGGGTGCGCACCTCTGCGGTCGGCCATTCCGGCACCTCTCGCGCGAATGCCACGACGAGGGGATCGGGGCCCTCGAACAGGGCACGCGCCTGGTCGACCTCGCCGATGACCACGCCGTTCCCCATGCTCACCAGGCCGGTGACCGGTGGGATGCGCCCAAGGAGCAGCGCGAGGAGGGTGCTCTTGCCCCCGCCGTTCGGACCGGTCACTGCGACGCGGTCGCGCAGGTTGAGCTGCACGTCGACCGGCCCGAGGGTGAAGTCGCCGCGGGTCACGCTCGCTGCCCGGGCGACCGTGACGATCTCACCCGAGCGGGGAGCCGAAGCGATCGAGAACTGAAGCTGCCACTCTTTGCGGGGCTCTTCGACGACCTCGAGGCGTTCGATGAGCCGCTCGGACTGACGTGCCTTTGCGGCCTGCTTCTCCGTTGCCTCCGAGCGGAACTTGCGGCCGATCTTGTCGTTGTCCTTGGCCTTCCGCCGGGCGTTCTTCACGCCTTTCTCCATCCAGGCACGCTGGGACCGTGCCCGCGCCTCGAGCTCGGCACGCCGTCCGGCGTACTGCTCGTAGGACTGGCGGGCATGCTGTCGAGCGACCGATCGCTCCTCGAGGTAGGCGTCGTAGCCGCCGCCGTAGGTCGTGACGCGCTGGAGGCTCCGGTCGATCTCCAGGACTGACGTGACGGTCCGGGCGAGGAACTCACGGTCGTGGCTCACGACGACGATGGGTGCCTTCGCGTTCTCGACGAACTCCTCGAGGAGTTCGAGGCCCTCGCTGTCGAGGTCATTCGTGGGCTCGTCGAGCAGGTATATGTCGTATCGGGACAGGAGGAGGGCGGCGAGGCCGACCCGCGCGGCCTGGCCTCCGGAGAGCGCGGTCATCGACAGATCGAGGTCGACGTCCAGCCCGATCTCGCGGACGACCTCCTCGAGCCGCTCATCGAAGTCTGCCCCGCCGAGCGAGAGCCAGGCGTCGAGGGCATCGGAGTAGCCATCGCCTGCATCAGGGTCGCCGCTCGCGAGGAGGTCGGCCTGGCGATCGAGTTCCGATTGGGCGGCGGTGACATCGGTTCGCCGGGCAAGGTTCGCCCGCACTGATTCGTCCTCTCGGAGGTCGGGCTCCTGGCTGAGGTAGCCGATGTGGGCGCTCGAGGGGGAGAGCCGAACGGTCCCAGAATCCGGCTCGCGTTCGCAGGCTAGGACGCGCAGCAGGGTCGACTTTCCGGCACCATTTGGCCCGACAAGGCCGATGACATCACCGGGCGCGACCACGAGGTCGAGGCCGGCGAACAGCTCGCGATCGCCGTGGGTCACGGAGACGCCCTTCACCTGCGCGGTCGCTGCCATGATCCCATCCTGTCGTGGTGCCCGGGGGCGTCCGAGCCGAGGCCTCCGCTAAACGTAGATGTTCGACATGTCCGAGTACCGGGGTCCGGCGATGGCGTCCACGGGGAAGACCGCGGCGATGCGGGCCAGGTCGTCGGGGGAAAGGCCGAGGGCGCCCGCGGCGATGTTCTGCTCGAGGTAAGCCGTGCGCTTCGTACCCGGAATGGGCACGATCTGCGTGCCCTGAGCCATTACCCAGGCGAGGGCCAGCTGGATCGGCAGCACGTCCCGTTCGTCGGCGATTGCGGCGAGTGCTCGCACGAGTTCCAGGTTCTGGCCGAGGTTGTCGCCCTGGAAACGAGGATTGCCGCGACGGTGGTCGGTCGCCGGTAGCTGGTCGAGGCTGGTGATGGCTCCCGAGAAGATGCCCCGGCCCATAGGGGAGAAGGGCACGAAGCCGATGCCGAGCTCGCGGGCGACGTCCAGGACCCCGTTGCCCTCGACGTCGCGCGTCCACAGCGAGTACTCGCTTTGGATCGCGGTCACGGGATGGACGGCATGTGCCCGCCGGATGGTGTCCGGAGCAGCCTCGCAGATGCCGAGGAACCGCACCTTCCCCGCGTCGACGAGTCCGCGCATCGCGCCCCAGGTCTCCTCGACGGGGATGCTCCGGTCGACCCGATGCTGGTAGTACAGGTCGATGCACTCGATCCCGAGCCGGCTGAGCGACGCGTCGCAGGCAGCGCGGACATAGTCCGGATGGCCGTTGACGCGGACGCCGCCGGATTCGACGATCTCGTGACCGAACTTCGTGGCAATGACGACCTCGTCCCGGACGGGGGATAGTTCGGGCGCCAGCAGTTCCTCGTTGGCGCCGAATCCGTAGATGTCGGCGGTGTCGAAGAAGGTGATCCCGAGGTCGAGTGCGCGGCGGATCGTCGCTCGCGACTCGGCGTCGTCGGGCACCCCGTAGCTGTGGCTCATGCCCATGCAGCCGAGGCCCTGCTCGGAGACGGTAAGCGAGGGGCCGAGGGTGCGAGTGCGCATGTGCTCTCCCGATGAATGGAAACGAAGGAACGGGGCGAACCGCGGCTACGCGGAGGGCTCACCGTGAAGATGAGGCTACCGAAGTGGCTGGTACCGACCCGGAAGCACCGTCGAGCCACGGGCGAATACGGCCGAATGATTGGCCCGGGTAGGGCACCGAAATCCACGAGGCGGCAGTTGACCTTTGGAGAGGATCAAGAGGCGGCCCGTGCACATCCAAGTCGGCTGCTGCAAGCGAAGCGGGGACCGCTGGACGAGGGGAAGGCCTGTGGGCGATCGCGGACATGTGTGCAAATTGAGGCGTGCGCGCACATCGATGCCTAGAAAGCATCCAAGCGGGGGTAACGGGGGGGCTCGATGATGGGGATCGGGAGCCGGTACGGAGTGGTCGCAGGCATAGAGGTCTCCTTCGGCGCTGTTGGAGTACTTCTGGGGCTCTTTGCCCCAGCATCGGTACAGGCTCGTGCTGCCGCTGGGGCCGTGGGTGTGTTCGTCATTGCGCTCGGTCTGGCCACCGCGTGGCTCGGGCCTCGGGTGCCGTCTGGCTGGGGACTGGACATTTCCATCGCAGGCACCGGCGGTCTCATAGCGGTAAGCACGCTATTCATGGAGACTGCACAAGGCCAGATGTCTGAGGGAATGCTCATCCTCACCATTGGAGTGCTCGCGGCGACGATACGGCCCACGGCCCGCGTGATCGTCCTGCTCGTATGGATGCTGGCGATCTACAACGCTTCCTGGCTGATCAACCCGAGAATTGATGGCCCAGTTTCTGTCGTCATGGTGGATGTCATCATCGTGTGTTCGTCATGGGTCGTCATGTGGATGGCGCATCGCCTGCGCTCGTTCGCGCAGCGGGACCCGCTCACCGGCGCGCTCAATCGCAGGGGTCTTGATTCGATCGCGAGGCACCGTGCGACGGCGGGCGTTCGACTGATGTCCAACGCCACCGCCACTGTTCTCGTGATCGACCTTGACGACTTCAAGTCTTACAACGATGTCCACGGCCACTCGGCGGGCGACGCACTGCTCGCGCAACTCGCCATGTCATGGCGCCGAAGACTGGATCCCGGGGACCTGCTCATCCGAATCGGCGGTGACGAGTTCGTGGTGATCCTTCCTACGGCCGATCAGCGCCGGGTGGATGACGTCACGAGGCGCTTGACGGAAGCGCACCCGGCGAAGTGGTGTCATGGTCGTGCCACATGGGCGGCGAAAGATTCGCTCGATGCAGCACTAGCGCGCGCGGATCAGTCTCTTTACTTGGCGAAGTCCCTCCGAACCCAAACGGCCTGCGATGCTGACTCAGCCGATGACTCGGCCCACGCCTGAGAATCGCTCGCGGTACCACGGACCGAGGAAGTCGATGATCTCGACGCCGTCGTCGGGATTGGATGCGCTCACCATCTTCCCGTTCCCGATGTACATCGCGACGTGGTGCGCGCCCTTGCCGAAGTAGAAGACGAGGTCCCCAGGGCGGATCTGCGAGACCGGAACACGACGAGTCTGGTCCCACTGACGGTAGCTCAGGGCCGTGAGCCCAACCCCGGACTGGCCCCATGCGGCCGCGGTGAGCTTTGAGCAGTCCCATGATCGCGGCGGATTGGCGCTGTACGAGTAGGGATCGCCGACCTGCGAGAGCATGTATCGAACGGCCGCTGCAGCCCGCCCCGAGCCGGGCGAACTGCCGCCCCCGGATCCACCGCCCCCGGATCCACCGCCGCCACCCCCGGTTTGACTATCGATCTGCCGGGCTGCGGCCGCGGCCTGGGCGGCCTGTTGCCGTCGCTGCTCTGCGCGCTGCGCTGCGATGAGGCGTCGCTGCTCCGCCGAGAGCTTGCTCAGCACGTTCTCGGCCTGCCTGACCTTGTCATCGACCTCTGTCTTCCGGTCGGCCATGGACGCGTTCAGGGCCTTGGCCGCACGCTCACGATCGGCGAGCACCGCTTCCGACTGGGCGAGTGCTAGGCCCGTCGTTTGCCATTTGCGCAGCGTTGACTGCTGCGACTGTGACAGTTGCTCCATGGCTGAAGCCTGGGCGAGGAATGCGGATGGGTCCTCTGCAAGCAGGACCTGCAGCGTCGGGTCGATTGATCCCATCATGTACAGGGATCGGGCTAGGCTATTGACCGCCTGAGCCTGCTCGCGCCGCGCGGCCTTATTCCGGGCGATCTTGGCGTTGATGCTGTCGATTTCCGTCCGAACGTCGGCGAGGTTTGCGCGGACCTCGTAGTACTTCTCGTTGGCGGACTCGGCCTGGCTGCGTAATTCGCGGACCTGGGCTTGAACGGCCTTGATGTCCGCCTGAGGCGCTGCCTGCCCGGGGGAGGGCATGCCGATCAGGAGGGTGCCTGCGACGAAGAACGCCAGGAACGCGACCCCGGGGGTTCTCCGATGCGCGAGAACCACAGTGGCGACTCACTTTCTCACATGGCCCGGTGGGCTCCGATGGTCAATGGGCTTGCGTTCGAGATTACATGCTCAGCGCGACGGCCACGACGACTGACGCGGGTCGCTTGATGAAGATCCTGTAAATGACCAGAGGGCCCCACCCAGATGATGCTCGATTTTCGGTCCCCGGCCCCCATACGTGCGGTGCGCCGGGACGTGGCATGAATCACTAGGTCATTCGGTGCATCCCCTGCGCGAATGGAGGACGCTGAGAGCCGTGGACGCGAATAGTGATGCCAAGCCCGTGAGGTCTCGGCTGGCCTTCGCTCTCCAGCCAGAGCCGGTGCCGGTCCTTCTGCGAACCGGCATCGCGGTCCTCGTCGATGTCATCGTCGTGTTCGTCGCAGTGCGCGCAGCGCTGGTCATGGCCGGGCACCCCGGCGAAGGACTGACCCATGCGGTCCTCCCGGCGGTCTTCGGCGGAATGTTCGCATTCCTTGGATCACTGGGTGGCACGACCCGCAGTGGCCTCGTTCGGGCGTTCGTCCTCGCCGCACTCTCGGTGCCGTTGACCCTCATCGCCATCGGGGTGCGGCCCCTGCCGATTGCATCGGGACTAGCCCTTGCCTCGGCGGCAGTGGTCGCGGGCGTTCTCGCGCGGCACGGTGAACCGCTCGCCACCCTCGGCAGCATCCTGCTGTACATCTACTTCGTGCCGTTCGTGTTCGGGGCGGGCAGCGGTGTTCCGCTCGGCTTCCTGGGCCTGGGCTTCGCCGTGATGATCGTGTGCACGGTTGCCCTGAGGGCGATCGTCGCGCTGGTGCCCAAGCACCGGGCGCCGGTGAAGGTCAAGGCCACCGACGAGGCCAGTCCTCCCGATCAGGTTCAGGGCAGAGGCCTTTTGAGCAGGCGATTCCCGCGGCTGCCGGGCCCGCAGTTGGCGAGGCTGCGACGCACGACACTTCGATCGGCCATCGGGCTGGGCATTGGCGCGATTGTCGTCTCGGCGACGAGGGATCACAACGCTGTCTGGGTCCTCATGACCCTCATCGCGTTGCTCCCGCCGGGACTGCCACTGACGATCAACCGCCTGGTGCAGCGTCTCGCGGGCACGGTCGTTGCGATGGTCGCGCTCACGGTCGTGGATGCCACCATTGCGCCGGGTGCATTGCGCCTGCTCGTGCTCGGGGCGGGACTGGTTCTCACCATTGCCTACGTGCGCAGGAGTTATGCGATCTCGGTACTCGGGATCAGCATGGTGGCGGTCATCGCCTATTCACAGGTACAAGCACCGCTGGGCGAGGCACTTCTCTGGCGTGGCTTCGACACCCTCGTCGGTGCGGTGATCGCGATCATCGTGACGCTGCTCATTCCGGTCGGCAGGCGTCCGAAGCCGGTATGGACCGCAGGCTGAGCATTACGCAGGGCGCGACGATCAAGAGAGCCTGAGATAAACCGCACTCGTGGTGCCATGATTTGCGATTGAGGTGGAGACGGGATTTGAACCCGTGTACGCGGCTTTGCAGGCCGCTACCTCGCCTCTCGGTCACTCCACCGTGGGCCATTGCGGCAAACTGCCCGCGTATGGCCGATCCTGCGAGCGGACGACGGGATTCGAACCCGCGACCCTCACCTTGGCAAGGTGATGCGCTACCAGCTGCGCTACGTCCGCATGATCCATTCGGGCAAAGAGGCCCAAGTGGCTCGAGAAGGAACAGTATCTGACGGGGTGGGTGCACCGCTAACGCGGGGACCCGTTCGCGCGTTTCGCGGCATGATTGGCCCGTGGATGACGGCCTTGCTTACCTCGGCGGCCAATGGGCATGGGAGGTCCAGGACGTGACCTCCGATGTTGCGGCCCTCGACTCGTCGGGCCGGTGGGCGGTCGTGCTCCCGTACGACGGGTCGCCGACCTGCGTTCGATTCCGGCACTGGTCGCCGGGACTTGCCGGTGAGGCGTCCATCGGCGCGTGGTCGGGCCCCGCGGTGTCCTCCTGGCAGTCGTCCATGACATCAGAGCAGTACCAGCAGGCCGTTGCGCGAACGCGCGACGAGATCGCGCGCGGGGAGGTGTACCAGGCGAACATCTGCAGGGTGCTGAGTGCTCCGATGCCGGATCGGAACGAAGCAGATGTGGCCGCCCTGTTCGCCTTGCTGCAGCAGGGAAATCCGGCGCCGTACGGAGGCTTCCTTCGAGTTCCGTCGATCGGGATGCACGTCGCGTCGGCGAGTCCGGAGCTCTTCCTCGAGCGGAAGGGCAACACCGTGAAGTCCGGCCCGATCAAGGGCACCGGCCGCACGGCAGAGGACCTGCTCCCCAAGGACGAGGCAGAGAACGTGATGATCGTTGATCTCATGCGCAACGACCTGTCGAGAATCTGCGAGACCGGGACCGTCGCCGTGCCAGCGCTCCTGCGCCTCGAGCGGCACCCGGGCCTCGTCCACCTCGTCTCGGACGTCGTCGGGGAACTGGTCGCTGGGACCGACTGGCCGCAGATCGTCGAGGCGACATTCCCGCCCGGTTCTGTCACCGGTGCCCCGAAGTCCAGTGCGCTTCGGCTCATCGCTGGGCTCGAGAATGCCTCGCGGGGGCCCTACTGCGGCGCATTCGGGTGGGTCGATGCCGATGCGCGAACGTCGAGCCTCGCCGTGACGATTCGAACCTTCTGGCTCGAGGACCAAGACGTGCTCTTCGGCACCGGGGCGGGTATCACCTGGGGCTCGGATCCTGCCGGCGAATGGCGGGAGACCGAGCTAAAGGCCCAGCGGCTCATGTCGCTGGCATCGGGAATCTGGCAGGGTGAGGTCCCATGATGATCTGGCTGGGGGATCGCGAGATCGGCAGCATCGTCCCCGCTGACGAGGCGCTCGTGAGCGTGCTCGATCACGGGTTCACGGTCGCCGACGGCGTGTTCGAGACGCTCAAGGTTGCCCACGGACGGCCGTTCGCGCTCACGAGGCACCTGGAGCGGCTCGCCCGCTCCGCGGCGGCCCTGGGCCTGCAGGCGCCCGATGAGGGGGTGGTCCGTGATGCGGTGGGTGAGGTGATCTTCGCGAATGCGCCGGTCATCGGCAGTCTCGGTCGCCTTCGCATCACCTACACCGCAGGTGAGGCCCCGCTGGGCAGTGATCGGGGGCACGCCCTGCCGACCCTCGTCGTTGCAATGGCGAGGAGCTCCGCCTGGCCCGAGGCCACCACGTGCTCGACAGTGCCGTGGGTTCGCAATGAGCGATCGCCGATCGTCGGGGTCAAGAGCACGTCCTACGCAGAAAACGTCGTGGCGCTGCGGTACGCGCACGACCGGGGCGCGAGCGAGGCCGTGCTCGCGAACACGCGGGATGAGCTCTGCGAGGGCACCGGCACCAACGTCTTCGTCGTCATTGAAGGCCGGCTGCTAACCCCGCCGATCTTCAGCGGATGCCTTGCGGGCATCACCCGGCAGCTCGTGATCGACTGGTTCGGCGCAGTCGAGGAGTCCTTGCCCTACGACGCCTTGCTCACGGCCGATGAGGTGTTCCTCACGTCGTCGACCCGTGATGTGCACCCGGTCATCCGAATCGACGAGCGAACCTGGGCCGAGCCGGGGCTGAACTCCTCGCGACTGCGCGAGGAGTTCATTGCCAAGTCTGCGGTCGACGACGACCCGTGACCTGCGCTGCCGAAGCGAAAATTGAAGCGGCCCCCCTGCCGAGGCAGGGGGGCCGCTTTCGGTTCGGCAGCTACTTGCCCTGGTAGGAGCGCGTTACCACGAAGGGCGCCCACACGTTCGGCACGCCCGGTGCATCGCCGCGGACATTGCACTGTCCGCGCTTCTTGATCTTCAGGGTCACGGCACCGCTCGACGGGAAGCCGAGGGTGCAGATCTTGCCCTTGCCCTTGGTGATCCGCCACACGATGTTCTGTCCGGCGTTGGTATCGCCCTGCTGCGGGGATTCCATCGTGAGGGTCTTGCCCACGTTGACGCGGCCCGACTGTGGCGCCGCAAGGATCGCCGTCTGCTGGCCGAGGCCCGTGGTGACGGTGTAGCCGTACTTCGCCGGTGCGTAGCCGTTGCCGCCGGGGCTGCTCGCCGTGACGTTGCAGGTGGCGTTCGACGCATCGACGACGAGCGTGAGGCCCGACACCTGGCAGGGACCGGTCTCCGAGAGGGTGACCGCTGCGCCCGAGAGGGTCGTGGCCGTGAAGTTGATCGTCGTGCCGTTGCTCACCGTGTAGGTGCCGTTGGGTGCCCACGTGCCGAAGCCCGGCTGGGTCAGCGTGATCACGTCGGTGGACACCGGCCCGGCGACGATCGTGACCGCATTGCTCGTCGATCCGGTGCCACCGCCGTTGGTCGTGTAGTTCGCGCCGATGGTGACGTTGCCGGCGACGGTCGGAGTCCACTGGAACTTCGCGACGCCATTGACGATCGGTACGGACGCGCTGATCGGCGCGCCGTTCAACGTGAATCCGACGGAGCCTTGGACGTTTGCCGGGTAGACATTCGCCTGGAGCGTGGTCGGGACGCCCACGGTCATCGTCGGCGGGAGGCTGAGTGCGATCGGGACGCCGCTCGTAGTGGCGATGACGATGTCCTGGGCTGATGTTGAGCCCAGCGAGTTCGCGTCACCCGAGTAGATCGCCTGGAAGGTGTATGAACCCGAAGTCGTGGGAGTCCAGCGCCAGTAGGCGTACGACGATCCTCCTCCGGCATTAGGGGTCAGGCCCAGCGTCTGGATGGTGGCGCCGTTCGCGTCCTTCACCACGACGCTGCCGGTGGGGGCATACGTGCTGCGCAGTTGTGATTGCACCGTGACGGTGATCTGGGTAGCGACGTTCACGGTGACCGAGTTAGGCGCAGTGAGGACCGAGTTCGTTCCGACCTGGGAGATCGCGACGTTCGGCAGCGGAATCGTGGAGCAGGCCGAACCGACGAGTGAGGACTGGACAACGGCATTCGTCACGGAACCGACGGTCGCCGGGGTCCACAGGATGGTTGCGTTTCCGTTGCTGTCGGACGACGCAGATGGCGAGGTTACGAGGTTTCCGTTCACGGTGGCCTGGAGCTGGACGTTGCTGCCGGGGCAGAAGTCGGTGACGTTAATGCTTTGCGTCACACCCACGTAGCCGTTGGACAGGCCGGACGCGCTTTCTGCCTGTGCCGGCGCCGCTGCTACTCCGATGGCGCCGAGCAGGAGGGCCGAGGCGGCAGTCGCCCGGGCGAGGGTGCCGACAAAGCGGCGGTTATCGCGCATGAATGAACTCCTTGTGTTGGTAGTTAATCGCAACGGTACGCCCATAACCCCGAAAAGCCCTGCATTCCCTCGGGTAATCCGTAGGGGGGGCGGGTTCCCTACCCCGCCCGGACGGTCTCAGCCGGGTGGGTCAAGCCTTGGGGTAGAGTAAATGCACTCCGGGCGATTGGCTCAGCGGTTAGAGCACTCGCTTCACACGCGAGGGGTCAC
>JBMOKH010000244.1:0-3357 GCA_049315365.1 Candidatus Nanopelagicales bacterium | reverse complement strand
TCCACGGAGACTGGAACTACACCCTCCGCCCGCGAACCACACGCATGTAATTCACCTGCCGGAACTATTTCTGCGCAAGCCCTATGACCAGGACCAGCATTCTTGCTACCTAGGTTGCGGCGCGGTCGGGGCCCAAAGGGGCCCCGCGGTGGATCTGTGGCCGCGAGCCGTCGAAGGTCAATGGCAGGCCAGGAACCTTGAGGCCCGTGCCCGGGATCTCGACGAGGATCCCGGTCTGATGGGCCTGAGGATCGGCGAGGAGATGTTCGGGCCGGTGCACCGCGTCGACAGGAAGGCCCGCCCGGCCCAGTGTCTCCGCGAGCTCGTCCGCCGACGTCCCTGCCATCGCAGCCTCTAACTCGGAACGAAGGGCATCGGCGTACCTGGCTCGCAGTTCGTTCGTAGCGAACCTCGGCTCGTCAAGCAGCTCGGGCAGACCCAGGGCCGAGCACAGCTGCTCGAAAAGGGAGTTGCTGCCGATCCCAATGCAGATCTCTCCGTCCCCGGTGCGGAAGATGCCGTAGGGGGAGAAAGCCGGATGGCCGCTGCCGTGGCGCTCCGATGGTCGGCCCGTCACCTGATGGGCTGCCAAGTGATACGAAACCCAAGACACTCCAGTCTCGAAGAGCGAGGTGGCCACCTCGCCTCCGTCTCCGGTGCGCTCGCGGTGGTAGAGCGCCGTTATGACCCCGAGGGCGAGCCATGTCCCGGCACCCACATCGAGGATGGAGACGCCTGCCCGCACGGGCGGTCCGTCGGATGTGCCAGTCACGCTTGCGATCCCGGTGCGTGCCTGAAGGACGGCGTCGTATCCGGGCTTGTCCCGCTCGGCTCCCACTGACCCGTACGCCGACAGGCTCGCGTGGATGAGCCGAGGAAAGCGGACCCGCAGACTCGCCCCATCGAGATGGAGGCGATCGAGCTTGCCGGGCCGAAGGTTGGTTACGAAGACGTCAGCGCCCTCGATCATCTCCATGAGCCGCTGATAGTCCGCCTCGACTCGGATATCCAGGACCGCTCCCTGCTTGTTCCGGTTGACCACCTGAAAGTACGCCGAGCTCCCATCCATCGTTGGAGCCATTCGCCGGCAGGCATCGCCGCTGGGGCCCTCGACGTGGATGACGTCCGCTCCCAGATCGGCCAAGACGGCGCTGGCGAACGGAGCAGCCACGTTCGAGGTCAAGTCGATGACGGTGACTCCGGCCAGAGGGCGTGCCCGTCCTGTGGTCATGGCTTGCTACGCGCCCGTGCTCTCGAGCGCGAGCTGGCCGGTCTTCGCCTCGGGGAAGTAGTCCTGGCCGATGCCGCTGGTGCGCTTGGGGACCATGACGGAGCGGAACCACGACACGATCTCGTCGCCGTCCTGGTTCAGGCCGCGGGTCTTCATCCGGATGATGCCCATCTCCGGCCGCGACGAGCTCTCGCGCTTGTCCAGGCAGATGCTCTCGGCGTACAGGGTGTCGCCGATGTACACCGGATGGGTGAGCTTGATGTCGGTCCAGCCGAGGTTGGCCACGGCGTTCTGGCTCATGTCGATGACCGACAGGCCCAGCACCAGCGCCACGGTGAACCCGGAGTTGACGATGATGCGACCGCCAGTAATCGGGTTCGACTGGGCCAGGTGCGCGTTGAAGTGGTTCTGGTTGGTGTTGCACGTCAGGAGCGTGAACCACGTTGAGTCGGCCTCGGAGATCGTGCGACCGAAGGGGTGCTGATACACGGTGCCCACCTCGAAGTCCTCGAAGAACCGTCCGAGCTGGGCAGGGAGCACGGTGGGGGTCGTCTCATCGCTCATGCCTCAGGCCTCCGGCTTCTCGAACGTCTTGGTGCGGGTCATGCCGGCGGCGCGGCCCTTGGCGGAGACGACCAGGGCCATCTTGCGGGAGGCCTCGTCGATCATCTCGTCGCCGAGCATCACGGCGCCCTTGGCGCCGCCCTCGGCGGACGTGTAGTAGTCGTAGGCATCCAGGATCAGCTCGGCGTGGTCGTAGTCGTGCTGGCGGGGACTGAAGACCTCGTTCGCGGCCGCGACCTGGTCAGGGTGGAGCACCCACTTGCCGTCGAATCCGAGGGCGGCGGATCGGCCGGCTACGCGGCGGTAGCCGTCGAGGTCCTTGATCGCCAGGTACGGGCCATCGATGGCCTGCTTGTCGTAGGCGCGGGCCGCCATGAGGATCCGCATGAGGATGTAGTGGTAGGCGTCACCGACGTCGTAGCCCGGCGGCTGCTCCCCCACGACGAGGGACTTCATGTTGATGCTCGCCATGAAGTCGGCGGGACCGAAGATCAGCGTCTCAACCCGCGGGGAAGCCTGCGCGATCGCGTCGATATTGATCAGGCCTTTCGCGTTCTCGATCTGCGCCTCGATCCCGATCCGACCGACCTCGAAGCCGTTGCTCTTCTCGATCTGGGTCAGCAGCAGGTCGAGCGCCACGACGTGGTCGGCCGTCTGCACCTTGGGCAGCATGATGCAATCGAGGTTGGGGCCTGCCCCCTCGACGACCTCCACCACGTCGGCGTAGGTCCACTGGGTGGTCCAGTCGTTTACGCGGACCGTGCGCGTCATGCCCTCATAGCCGCCCTCGTTCAGCGCCGCCACGATATTCTTGCGAGCCTCCGGCTTCGCGATCGGCGCGACGGCGTCCTCGATGTCCATGAACACCTGGTCCGCGGCAAGACCCTTCGCCTTCTCCAGCATCTTCGGGCTCGACCCCGGCACCGCCAGGTTTGATCGACGAGAGCGCATGTATCCTCCTCTGATTTAGTGGAAACGATACCAGACATGTGGAGAGCTCCCAATGCGTAGTTCCTTGACAGCCGCAGTGATGCCGGTCGACTACCTGGGATTCGGGGCCGATGCGGTCGAGTGCCAGGCGGGGTGGGACCTGCAGCGCCGGATGCATGCCGACGTGGTCGCCGGTCGGGCGCCTGACACCGTGCTGCTGCTGCTGGAGCACAAGAGCGTCTACACGGCGGGTCGGCGCACCGAGACGTTGTAGCGTCCCGTAGACGGCACCCCCGTGGTCGATGTCGACCGTGGCAGCAAGATCACCTGGCACGGCCCCGGCCAGCTGGTGGGATACCCGATCGTCCGCCTGCCGAGCTCGCTCGATGTCGTCGCGCACGTGCGTCGGATTGAGGCCATGCTGATCAAGGTGTGTGAGGTCTTCGGGGTGGCGGCGACGCAGGTGACTGGGCGCAGCGGGGTTTGGGTGCCAGCGGACGCGAAGGGCCCAGATCGCAAGGTGGCGGCGATCGGCATCCGCGTGAGTGAGGGGGTCATAATGAACGGCTTCGCGGCCCGCAAGGCCAGCACGGCCGTTTCGAAGCGTGAGATCGGCAGCCCCGAGCTGGCAC
>JBMOKH010000243.1:0-3409 GCA_049315365.1 Candidatus Nanopelagicales bacterium | reverse complement strand
GGCCTCTTCGTCCCGAACGAAGCGCGCTACCAAGCTGCGCCACACCCCGAAGGACGTGCCGAGCCTAACGGACGGCGAACTTGGGCCGCGCATCGGGAAGGCCCGGACACCGATGGAGTGCGCTGCCAGAATGCTGCCGTGACTCCTGCGCCCGGGCTCCTGCGGCACCCAGTGCTCCAGACGGCCTTTGTCGTCCCCGACCTTGACGAGGGCCTCGAGCACTGGGTTCGGGTGATGGGGGCGGGTCCCTTCGTGGTGATGCGCGACTTCGTCGGGACCGACCTGACCTACCGCGGTCAACCGAGCGCAACCGCCGTTGACTACGCCTTCGGCCAGTGCGGTGAGGTTCAGGTGCAGCTCATCGCCCAGCGGGGCCCGGGCCTGTCGATTTACCGCGACATGTACGGCCCGGGGGAGGGTGGGTTCCACCACATGTGCGCACTCGTGCCGCTCGACGACTGGGATTCGCAGGTCGCCGCCTTCGTCGATGCGGGGTACGCGCTGGCAGCATCGCTCATGACCTCGGCCCCGGCCGTCTACTTCGACTGCCGCGCCGACCTCGGGTGCTTTGTCGAGCTCTACGGGCGCACTGAGCGCTCGACCGGCTTCTTCGCGCACCTGAGGGGGTTGCACGAGGCGTGGGACGGCGTCACCGACCCGGTGCGCGAGCGTGCCCCGAGCCCCGTCAGCAGCCCGTCAGCAGGCCCGTCCGCCGACTCATCCCCCATGTCGTCCCCTAGCTAGGAGCCATCGTGACCATGCCATTCGAACTTCTTCCACTCGCGACCGTCCGCGTCACCCGTGGCGACATCCACCGCCTCGGGGAGAGCCCGTTTGGCCGCCGCGTCATCGGCGGCATCTCCAATGGCCGCTGGGAAGGTGAGCGCCTGAACGCGACCATCATCGGTCCCGGCGGCGACTGGGCAATCCCGTCTGCGGGCCAGATCATGATCCTCGACGTACGACAACTCCTTCAGACCGACGACGGTGCGCTCATCTACGTCAGCTATCACGGTCGGTGCGATCGCGATCGCGGCACCTACACCGTTGCCCCGACATTCGAGACGGCTGATGAGCGGTATGGCTGGCTGAACGCCGTGCAGGCCGTGGGTCAGGGGCGCAACGATGGCGATGACATCGTCTACGAGATGTTCGAGGTTCGATAGCCCGCGATGGTCCGGAGTGGCTCAGGCCCTCGCGGTGAGCGTGAGGATGGTTGCCTCCGGCGGGCAGGCGAAGCGGAAGGGAGCGAAGGGCGAGGTCCCTAGGCCCGCGGAGACGTGGAGGGCCGCCGTGTGGCGGCTGCCGAGGGCCCGGTGCGAGGAGAGACCGCGGGCCCTGGCCCGGTCGATGTCGCAGTTGGTGACGAGGGCCCCGATCCCCGGTATGCGCAGTTGACCGCCGTGCGTGTGCCCGGCGAGGACGAGGTCGGCGCCGTCGATGGCCATGCCGTCGAGCACCCGCAGGTAGGGAGCATGGGTGACCCCGAGCCGGAGGTCGGCCGCCGGGTCGAACGCGCCGGCGATGGCCCCGTAACGATCGCGGCTGATGTGCGGGTCGTCGACGCCACGGAGGTCAACGCCGCGCCCGGCGATGACGAGGGTCGCCCGGGTGTTGTCCAGATGCGTCCATCCGCCGTCGACGAGACCGTCGACGAGATCGTTCCACGGCAGCATCGGCCGACGGGGCTCGAGCTGCGATGGCCCGGCGAAGTACTTGGCAGGATTGATCATTCGTGGGGCGTAGTAGTCGTTGCTTCCGAGGACGAAGGCGCCGGGGAGGTCGAATAGCGGCTCGAGGGTGTCGAGGACGTGGGGGACGGCGTCCTGGTGCGACATGAAGTCGCCGGTGGCGATGACGGCATCGGGCTGCAGGTCGCGAAGGGATCGCACCCACTCCTGCTTGCCAAGCTGGCCCGGCACGAGGTGGAGGTCGGAGAGGTGAAGGATGCTCATCGGTGCCTGCCCGGCCGGCAGTGCGGCGACCGTTGCCCTCCGGAGGGTGTACCGCTGGGCCTCCCAGCGGGCGTACGCCAGCCCCGCTGCTCCCGTGGCGACCGTGCCGACGGTTGCGAGGGCGATCTTCGTGGCGCTGTGCACATGAGCATGGTCCCATGCTCGAAGCGTCAGGCATTCGTCGCCCGGCCTGCGAGAATGCGGTCATGAGCCAGATCAAGGACCAATTGAAGGATGATCTCACCGCCGCGATGAAATCACGCGACGAATTGGCCGCCGCGACGCTGCGGATGGCCCTGACGGCGATCACGAACGAGGAGGTGGCCGGCAAGGAGGCCCGGTCGCTTTCCGACGACGACGTCATCACGGTGCTTGGTCGCGAAGCGAAGAAGCGCAGGGAGTCAGCCGAGGCCTACGACGCCGCCGACCGGCCGGAGCTCGCCGAGCGTGAGCGCGCTGAGCTCGGGGTGCTTGCGCGCTACCTTCCGCAGGCCATGGGCGAGGACGAACTGAGCGCAATCGTGGAGGCGGCCGTGGCCGAGGTGTCCTCGACCGGGGTGACCGGTGGAGCGGCGATGGGCGCGGTGATGAAGTTGGTGACCCCGCAGGTGAAGGGTCGGGCTGACGGGGGTCAGGTGGCGGCTCTCGTGAAGGCCGGATTGGGCATGTAGCGGGCCTGGAGGGTCCTACTACTCGGGAGCGGTGACCGGGGCTGCCTCGGGCACCTCCGGGGCGCTGTCGTCGCCGGGAGTGCCGGTCACCGGGGGCTCTGCGGTAGCCGTCGCCGTGGGCTTCGCGCTGTTGTCGAAGACGAACTCGTCGGACCCCTCACCAGGTTTCGGATCGGGGAGTAGCGACGAAATGGAGGTGACCCCGCGCGCCGGGCGCAGGCTCCACTCGTTGCTGAGCGTGAACGGGGTCGGGTCGGTGCCCTCGAGCGCGGACGTCATCGACTGCTTCCAGATTGGCCCCGGGAGGGTTCCGCCGAAGACCTGGTCGTAGTACTTGCCGTTGATCGTGAGGTTCTTCATGGGGTGCGCAAACCCGCCGCGCGGATCCCCGACCCATGCGGCGGCGGCAATGTCCGGGGTGAAACCGGCGAACCACACGGCCGCAGACTCGTTCGTCGTGCCGGTCTTGCCCGCGGCGGGGCGATCGGCGAGTGACATCGCTGCGCCGGTTCGACCCGTGATCGGTCCGTCGATGACGCCGGTGAGGATCGCCGTGACGCCGTCGGCGACGTCCTGCGAGATGACCTGCGTGCAGTCCTCGTCGGGGACGTCAAGCGAGCGGTTGTCGCGGTCGCGGATCTCTAGGATCGACCGGGGCTTGCAGTAGACGCCGTGGGCCGCGAAGGTGGCGTAGGCATTGGCCATGGCGAGCGGGGTGACCTCCATGCTGCCGAGGGTGAATGACGGGACCCGGAGCAGCGGCCCGCCGCTGCCGAGGAACAC
>JBMOKH010000034.1:0-15346 GCA_049315365.1 Candidatus Nanopelagicales bacterium | reverse complement strand
GTGAGGTGCTGTGACAGCGCGGTTGAGCCGACGGGCTCGCCGAGCGCGAGCAGGGCCAGGGTCTCGTCAGGGCAGTGCTCCATCATCCACCTCCAAGCGCGCCCGCAATCGTTCAAGGGATCGACGAATGTGACTCTTCACCGTTCCGAGTGGAATCTCCAGCCGTTCGGCGATTTCGACGTGCGTCTGCTCCTCAAAGAAGGCTAGCTCCATGATTCGACGTTGCGGCTCCCCGAGTCGTCCTAGCTCATCGACGACCATGATGCGATCAATGCAAGGGTCGACCTTCGACACGGGCCGATCCGCCAGTTGAGTGCTTGCGAGTGCGAGGAGTCGCCGGTTGTCGCGGGACTGGGCCCTCCAGTGGTCTGCGATGCGACGGCGAGTGATCGTGGTGAGCCAGCCGGGCAGGGAGCCGAGCGCAGGATCGAAGTCGTCGCGGCTGCGCCAGGCATTGACGAACACGGCCTGGGTGACATCGGCGGCGTCGGCGGTGTTCCCGAGTCTCCTGAGGGCCAGGGTGTAGACGATCGGGGACCAGCGTTGGTAGACCTCTGCAAGCAACGCGTCACCGTCGGCAACGAACCGCTCCGCCAACTGCGCATCCTCATCATCAAGCACGCAACCCCCCCGAGTTCACTCGACCAGCAGCCCGTGTGGAGGGGCTGCAAAGCAGTATCTGACACGGGCAGGCTCCACTCCACTCGCAGCGTCGGTTGGCTCGGACTTAGCCGGTCTTGCTCGTGTTCCCAGTCCCTATTCGCGGAGAGCACCCCGCATGGATGCGGCCGTCTGTCACAAAAAGAGGAGCCAGAAGCCTGCATCCGAATCTCGCGTGACTGGCGAAGTGCTCGTTGCAGCCGCCCATCGGGGGCGGCCGAAACGAGAGGCTCAAGATGACCACGAAGCGATTGCGTACGACCGGCGTTCTCGCCGTAGCACTGATCATCCCGCTGGCTGCGGTTTCGGCCGCGCCCCCGGCAACAGCGGAGGCGATGGCCACGGTGTCGGTGCTGCATGCGATCCCAACAGGCAAGGGCGCGGACGTCGTTGATGTGTATGCGGGAAGCGCCATGCTCATCGACAACTTCACCCCGGGGACGCTCGAGACCCTGCAGGTCCCGGCCGGCACTTATGATCTCGCCGTCTTCGCCGATGGTCAGGGGCCGGGGAATGGCACCGCAGTTCTCAGCGCCCCCCAGGTTCAGGTTCCCGCGGGCGCGAATGCGACCGTCACCGCGAATCTCAACGCCGTCGGGGCACCGGCCCTCAATGTCTTCGTGAACGACACGACGACCTTGCGCTCAGGCGAGGGCCGCCTGACCGTACGGCATATCGCTGCGGCACCTGCGGTCGACGTCCGAGCGGATGGGTCGGTGCTATTCAAGAAGCTCCGCAATGGAAAGCAGGCGCTCGCGAACGTGCCTGCCGGCAAGTACCGCGCTGACGTGGTCCTCGCCGGAACGAAGAAGGTCGTGATCGGCCCATCAACGCTCACCATCAAGAAGGGGGTCAACACGATCGTCTACGCGTGGGGATCGGCGGCTGACGGAAGCCTGAAGCTCGCCGTCCAGCAGGTCAAGACCAGCTAGCCCCCGCCGCCCCTGAAGCAGGTTGCTCGTGCCGCTTCGGGGGCGGCGGCCCCTCCGCAGCGCCCGCTTACAGGTGCTCAGTGGCGAATGAGCATCTCGAGGCCCACGACAAGCGCACCGAGGCATGCGTACGCGGCGCCGAACAGCACGCAGGTCCACGGCCGCAGACCCGCCTGACGTGCTCCGTAGCCACCCCAGCCGGCGAGTGACATGACGCCGAGATAAAGGATGGCCTTGACAGCGGTGTCCTGACTCACCCCGAGCAACCATCCGAGGGAAAGCATGATGACGGGAATGAGGCTTACATACAGGAATTGCACGTTCGAGTGCAGGATCACCCGCACGTCAACCCAGTTCATGCGCCGCCGGAGTCGTATCTGGAGGTCAAGGACCTCCGAAAAGGCGTGGGCGACCGCGAGGGCGAACATTGGCACGATTGCCACCCAGAACAGCACATTGAACCCGTCGATCACTATGGGCACGTCAGGCACGTCAAAGAGTGCGTAGGCAGTCATCTGGATGAGGGTCGCGTAGATGACGACCCGTGGCTCGATCCAAAGAGGGCCAAGGCTCATGCGGGGATCGTGGTCAACGGTCATGAGGTGATTCAACCGCACGGCTACAGTCAGGCGTGACCACCGCCTGCTGAGGAGCCGCTCAATGACTGTTTCCGATCGCCCTGGCATCGACCGGGCCACCCTCGACCGGTTGCTCGCCCACGAGCGCGCCACCCACGTGGAGCGGACGCCTAGGTCAAGGGCCGCATTCGACGCGGCGGGACATCTCTTCGGCGGCGTGCCGATGACCTGGATGAACAAGTGGTCAGGCGGCTATCCGCTCTACCTCGCGACGGCGCGAGGCAACCGGGTCGTCGACATCGATGGCCTCGAGTACGTCGACTTCGCCCTCGGCGACACGGGCGCCATGGCCGGCCACTCCCCGGCGGCGACGGTGGCAGCGGTGCGGGAGCGCATCGAGGTGGCCGGTGGCATCACGACGATGATGCCGAGCGAGGACGCCGAATGGGTTGCCGCTGAGCTGACCCGCCGGTTCACCATGCCGCTCTGGTCCTTCAGCCTCACCGCAACTGATGCCAATCGCTGGGCGCTGCGCTTGGCACGAATGGTCACAGGCCGCCCCAAGGTCATGGCCTTCGCTTACTGCTACCACGGCTCGGTAGACGAGACCTTTGTCGTGCTCGACGGTGACGGCGGCACGGCATTGCGCGAGGGGAATGTCGGCCCGGCGGTGGACGTGAGCGAGACGACGCGGGTGGTCGAGTTCAATGACCTAACGTCAGTCGAGCGCGGGCTTGCGCACGGTGATGTGGCGGTGCTGATCATGGAGCCGGCACTGACGAACATCGGCATCGTGCTTCCCGAACCCGGTTTCATGGACGGCGTCCGCGAGCTGTGCACCAGGTACGGAACGCTCCTCCTCATCGACGAGACCCACACCATCTCGGCCGGCCCCGGCGGTTGCACCGAGGCCTGGGGCTTGGAGCCCGACATCTTCGTCATCGGAAAGAGCATTGGCGGCGGGATCCCCTGTGGCGCTTACGGCATCACCCACGAGGTGGCCGACAGGGTCCGCAGCCATCCGACCGCTGACCTCATCGACGTAGGCGGGGTTGGGGGCACCCTCGCCGGCAACGTCCTGTCGACTGCTGCCATGAGGGCGACACTCGAGCATGTCCTCACGGACGCGGCGTTCGAGCACATGATCACTTTGGCCACCCGGTATCGCGAGGGGGTCGAGGCCGCCCTCGCGCGGTATGCAATGCCGTGGAGCATCGAGCAACTCGGTGCCCGCGCCGAGTACCGTTTCACCTCGCCCGCGCCAGTGAACGGAACCGAATCGGCTGCGGCCCACGACGACGAGCTCGAGGAGTACCTTCACCTGCATATGTCGAATCGCGGGATCCTCATGACGCCGTTCCACAACATGGCGCTCATGTGTCCGACCACGACCGCAGCCGATGTCGACCTGCACACCGCGCTGTTCGACCACGCACTCGCCGAGCTCCGAGGCTAGGCGAATCCCGGGTCGGGACTGGCCAGCACCAGTCCGTAGGCGACAGCCCAGCGGTGACCCAAAGCGCCCGCCACATTCGCTCGTCCGAACGCGGAAGCGGGCTCGTTTCCCCTGAGGATTTCGAGGATCTCGTCGTCGCCGGCTGGGCCTCCGACAACGATGACGTCACTGGGCTCGGCGCCCTCACCTAAATGCGCCCGAACCCGTCGCAGGTTGTCCGCCAGCACCATCTGCTTGAGGGTGAGGCGGATGAGCCGCCACTCAGCGACGGACAACTCTCGCGAGAATGGGAGTGGACCACTCGGTCCTGGCACGACGAGCCAGCCGACCGCGCCATGCGGCGCGGGCGTGTCGAGGAACCGTCGGTCACCTGATTCGTCGGTGACAAGTTGCGGTGACTCGATCCGCGATGCCGGGCCGCGCTTGGCCCACTCGGCCGCTCCCGACGAAATCGACAGGGCGTGGGCGACGGCCTCGGTGAGGAGATCACCGGAGCCCGCCGCCGTGATGGCAGAGCCGTGGGAGGGGACGACGTCAATGGTGCCGCCGCCGAGGTCGACGATGAGCGCATCGGTTCGTGCGCCGGGAGTGGTGAGGGCACCGAGTCGCGCCGCCTGCGCTTCACTGGAACGCAGCGCCACTGGGCCGTGCCAAGCCTCAGTGAATGCGCTGGCGGAATCTCCGTTGGGAGGCATGGTTGCGAGTGCAGCCATGACAAGGCGCAGATCCCGCACCGAGCCTGAGCGTAGGCCGGGCATGGCCTCGATTGCGTCAAGCCCGACGACCCACAGGTCGTCCACCGCCACCTCGCCGGAGGGCGGAACGGTGAAGCCGTCAACCGAGCCGACCGGCAGTATCCGGAGCCGGGAGCGAGCCTCATCGAACCCTGTGACAGTGCCATCGGCCCATCGCATGATCGGCGCTGCCGGGGCGGCACCAAGGGGTGGCCGGCCATCCCGAAACCGGCCGATGGCGGCTGACCGGTGGCCTCGGGTGACGCTCGTCATGGCCCGGGAGTGGTCATGGGCGTCGGTGCCGGCGAGCAATGCATCGGCGAGCCAGATGGGATCACCGAGGGCGCGCACGTGCTGGCCGGGCGCGGCGACCTCGATCGCGATCAGATCACACCGGAAGGCGAGTTCAGCATCGACGCTATCGATGATCGGCACGCCGGGGATGACGTCCGATAGACGCGACCCGACGAGCCTGGCCTCGTCGCCTGCAAGGACGAGTCCGGCAATCACGTGGCCGGCGGCGAGCCACCGGGGTACCTGCATAACGGTCGCGCGATAGCCGAGCGGATCCCGTGCGACGAGGACGAGGGCACCGTTATCAGCCGATGCGCTCGATGGCGGCGCGGCGATGTCTACCGGATGTCCGACGCCGACGCCCATGCCTGCGGGAGTAGGCGATCCGATGGCGACGAGGGTGAGGCTGCCGGTGTCGATGACCGCAGCGGGGAGGTCGATTCGATGGGTGAGGACGGGGCTTTGCGGTGTCAGGACCGCCTGGTCGCAGGTGGCGCCGAGGCGGCGTTCGAGGCGGGTGAGCATGCGTGCCGCTCGCAAGGCCGCCTCGGTGGATCCCTTAGGACCCTTCGTCGCGCCTCGATCCCAGACGATGGGCTTCGGCGGATCGAAACCGGTGTCGGCGATGACGATCTCAGTTGTGGCATTGCCGATATCGACGCCAGCCACGAGGCTCACAGGAGCAGGTTCCGGTCCTGGTAGACCTGTGCCGCCTCCCGGATGAGGGCTGCGTTTCGCACTGCCCCGAGTTCCTCGAGCTCAGTCGCGATCCCCTCCAACTGCGCCGCAGTCGAGCGGCGCGGGCGCAGCGACTCATAGATCGCCATGACTCGATTGTCGGGCAACCCTGCGAGCTCGGCGGCTCGCAGGAAGTTCTCCGCGAGCTGCGGATTGCCATTGGCGGTGGCGACGCGGGCCTGTTCGACGAGAGTCTCCGGGTGGATGCGAACGTCGTCAGCTCCGAGGTCACCGGCCCGAAGTGCGTCGAGGGTGACCTCACCGACGGGCTTGCCCGACTTGGCGTTGGTCATGAGCCCCCCTCGGTGAGTGCCATCGACTCAGAGTAGGCGGCAGGGTCGCAGATCTCGCGTTCCATCGCGACGAGTGAGACCACAGTGGTGTGGTACCTGGCCTCGATCGCCTCGTCCGAGTACGGGTTTCTCCCAGGCTCCGGTGTCGAACCCTTCGCATGCCGGCCGGCGTTGATGCCCATCGCCCGGTAGGACTCGCGGGTCAGCGATGGAGCGACGCTGTACAGCTCGAGGTTCGCCAGCGGGGTGAGATCGCGGCGGTGGATGAGGGCCGTTCCCTTTGCCTGCAACCCGATGCCGATTCCGGACCCGGAAAGGCGTGCGGCCTTGAGCCCGATGAGCCCGAGATCGATGGTGTCGTTGATTCGAACGATCCGGCCGATGCAGCCCTCCTCCTCGAGTCCGGCGAGCAGTTCCTCGAGGGCTTCGACGACGGTGAGCCCCGACAGTGTTCGCCAGATGGCCTTCGCGGTTGCAGGCGAGACTCCGATGACGACGTCACGCGGATCACTCCCCGGACTCGCGGCGCCGAGGACCACGAGGCGATCGCTGACGAACCCACCCTGCTCCGAACGGAGGTCATCGACTGAACGCTGCTGGCGGATCGTGTCGATCTCGAGCTGTCGTGCCGCGCTGGGCGAGTACCCCGTTCCAGGACCCGAGTAGTCGTTCGGATCGGTCACAAGGGAGAGCACGCGCATGTCCTCGGTGAAGATCGCCGCGGTCTGGAGGTAGTCGCCTTCGATGCGGGCGTGGAGCATTGCGAGCAATCGCTGGGCCTCGACCTCGTATCCGCACTCATCGAGTGCGCCGATGACGTCGAGCATCGTCACGTTGGTGTCGCGGATGATCCGTGATGCCGTGAGCGGCACCATGAAGTCGGCGGCAGGTACGTCCTTAGACCCGGCGGCGTCGACCGCCTCGTCGAGCCAGGTGGCGGTGAAGTCGGCGAGCCCGAGGAGTCCGTAGACATCCCGGACGGCTTCGACGGCACGTCGGCGCAGTCGTTCGACCTCCGGCTCTGCGGCCGTCCGCAGCCCGCCATCGACCCCCCAATCCCGCTGCATGGCAAGGAAATCGTCGATGTCCTCGGAATTCCACTGGCTGGGCCCGAACATGTTGTCGTAGCGCTGAATCGAGCCGAAGCCGCTGCAGATGAAGTCCGATCCACCGATGAAGATGGGGTGGGTACGGGAGGTTCGTCGCACGTCGGACTCGCTCATGAGAGCGTCGTTCCCGGTGCAGGCCTCGAGATTGCGGAGCATGACCATGAGATTCTCGGCCATGAGGCTTCGCACCCCGCCGGGGACGGATCCGGCGACTGAGGCCGAGTCGATGCCGCCGTTCTGGACGCCCTGGGATCCGATGGCACGGGCGAGGGCCACGCACCGAGCCTCGAGGTAAAACATTGAGCATCCCTCGGCGCTGCCCATGAGCGCCTCAGCCCCTCCGCCGGAGGTCACTCGCATCTTGATACCGCGACTGGCGTACGCGGAGGTGAGGAATGCCTTGGACCACGGGGTGTCGTCGCCGTCGATGAATATCTGCTCGGTCCCGTAGAGCGACACTGTCTCGGCGTACGAGACGAGTCCGCGCATGCCGAGGTCGAGTTCGATCGCCTCCTCGACCGAGCACTGGATGAGGATGCCCGGTGAGCCAACAGCGGCGCCGATGCTCACCGCGACGGCATTGGAGGGTGCGTCGCCGAGCACGGGGACGGTTGTCTCGATCTCACGGAATCCGAACGCGGCCGCCGTTGCTGCGTCGGCAGCGAGTAGCAGGGGATCATCGGACCTGTTCGTGACATGCGCCTGATTGCTGGGAGTGCGGCGCGCCCGGCATTTCGTCATGGCGATGACGAGCTCGGCCGGCCTGAGCTCGGCGATCGCGCGGGCGAGTTTCGCGGGGGTCATGCCGCCTGCTAGCCGCACAACCTCGGTGCGCGGGATGTTCGGGTCGACGATCATGCGGGCGAAAGTGAGGCTGTCGAGTGCCATGGCCTCCTCGGCCACGTTCAGATCGATGCCATGCCCGGCGATGAACGAGTCGAGGACGTCGAAATCCTCGACTCGACGCGAATCCATCTCGACTATGCGACCAGCCTCGATGACGAGCGATGGCTCAGGATCGCCCGGCGAGTTGAATGCGATGAGCCCGAGCCCGGGGTTCTCGACGGCAAACCCGTCGAGGTTGACCCGCTGCTCGTCCATGAACCGGAACCGGCCGATGGGGCGCCGCTCCGTCATGCGCTGAGCGCCGCGGAGAACACTGCGAGGGCGGCCGACGCGGCTGCAACGTCCTGCTCTGAACTGCCACCGCTGACGCCTACCCCGCCGATCACGCGGTCTGCGTCCCACAACGGGAGTCCGCCCCCGAAAGCGATGTAGCGACCCCCGTCGGCGGAGTTCATCCCAGCGAGCTCAGCACCGGGCAGCACGAGGTCGGTGAGCTCATGGGTTGCCACTCGATGAGCGACGGCCGTGAAGGCCTTGTCCCTCGCGAGCACCGGGCCGGCGATCTCGGCGCCGTCCATGCGTTCAAAGACAACGAGGTGCCCGCCGGCATCGACAACTGCAACCGACACGAGGGCGCCGGAGGCCACCGCCGAACGGCGAGCCGCCTCGGCCATGCGCTGACCGAGGGTGAGATCAATCTCGAACCGGTTCACGCGCGCCACTGCCGCGCCGCCTTTCGCATCCGGTCGTGCATGCCACCCATGGCGACGGCTCCACGGAGAAGGACCTTCGGGAATTTGCAGACGACGGTGTAGTTCGTGTCGACCACATTTGCTATCGGGGTGAGGGCCGCCTGCGACACGAGTTGGTAGGAGTCGATGACGCTCATGCCGGTGAGCTCAGCCACCCACAGCACCATCTGCTGGTGCGAGATGCGGAAGGCGTCCTCAAGCGGGCGGGCTGAGCCGGTGGTCATGAGGTACTCGTCGCTCTCGATCCGCGGCCAAGCGACATGGCTGCCCCTCACGACGTCGACGATTGCGACGGTGTCCATCGCGCACTCGACCGCGACGCCACAGGTTTCGCCCTCGCCCTGGCGCGCATGCCCATCACCGAGGCTCAGCAGGGCGCCTTCGACATTGACCCCGAGGTAGCAGGTGACGCCGGCTCGCATCTCCGGGGTGTCCATGTTGCCGCCCCAGTCGCCGGGGGCGAGCGATGAGCGGACCTCGCCGAGGGCCGGCGCGACGCCGACGGTGCCGTGCATCGGGTCGAGCGCAAGGCTGGCGGTGAAGGGGGTGTCAGCGGCGACGTAGCGGACGACGGATTCGGCGAGGTCGATCTCGTAGATCCATGTGCGTTCGAGGAGTGGCCCGTGCAGCATTGCCGTGACCGGGGTGGCCGTGAGGGAGCCGAAGAAGGGCACGGTCGAACTCACTCCCCAGGCCTCACGTGGGGTGATTGAGACGAAGTGGATGGCGAGCGTGTCGCCGGGAACCGCGCCCTCGACGAAGAACGGTCCCGATTGCGGATTGAGCATGCGAGGGTCGCAGACGGCGCTCGCCATGTCGGAGGTCGAGCGGACCCTCCCACCGAAGCAGTCCATCGTCCACGTGGACAGGACGCCGCCTGGACGGATGGAGGCTACGGGCGCCACGCCTCCGAAGGTGTATGTGAGGGTCGCGGGGTCGGCCTCGACATCTGGCTCCCAGCGGAGTTCGGTCTGCTCGGTCACGACTACCTCCGGTCGGTTCGGGCTGGTGGTTGAACTGTACGGAATGAATGAGGGGTGCACCGTCCGGAGACGACGCACCCCTCATTCATGGCGCGGGAGAGGCTAGACGCGCTCGTGCGCCTCCTCGCTGGTGTTGCGACCGATCTCCTGATAGATCGCCGGTCTGGCTGCCCGCACGTAGAGCGCGTAGAGGACACCGATGACGAGCAGGCCGATCACGTAGTACGGCATGTACTTGAACACCAAACTGTCGGCTGCGAGGCCAGCGGCGAAGTCACGGTTCGTCCAGAGCAGGCTGAGCACGTAGACCATGCCGAGGGCGCCCAGGATCGGGGCGATCATCGTGGTGATGACATTGCCCTTGTGCACCTTCTTGACCCAGAAGAACCAGATCACCGCGATGGAGGTAATCGTCTGGACGATGAGGATAAGTGCGGTGCCGATGAGGGCGAGGAGTCCGTAGACGTTGACGTATGGGATGAGCTCCGGTGTTGCGACGCCCTCGACGTAGACGTTCGTGAAGAGGAAGAAGGCAACGAGCAGGATCAGGGTGATGGCGCTCTGCACGAACGACGCTGCTGCGGGTGAACCGTGCTTCACGTTCACCTTGCCGATGCTGTTGCGCATCCATCCCCAGGCGCCATCTCGGCCCATCGCGTAGATATAGCGCGAGGCGGCATTGTGGAATGCCATTGCGCAAGCGAAGGAGCCGACGACGACGAGGAGCTTGTAGGCGTTCATGAGCAGTGATCCGAGGTTGGCGTCGACGAGATTGAGCCACAGGTCGACAGGTGCTGCTCCAGCCGAAACCTCTACTGAGGTTGCAGCACCGTTGCCGACCACGACCATCCACGACATGAACGTGTAGAACAGTCCGAGACCGACGACGGCGATCATGGTCGCGAGGGGGACGTTCCGCTTCGGGTTCCGTGACTCTTCGCCGTACACGGCTGTGGTCTCGTATCCGACCCACGACCAGAAGGCGAAGAAGATACCGATTGCTGCGGCGCCCGCTGCAACTCCCGTACCGAAGGCACCCTCGGTGAGACCGTTGAAGGCGTTCTGCGGCAGAACGGTGTCAGCGGTCATGAAGCCGTCGGGCCCACCCTTGAACAGGACGGAAACGCCGAGCGCACCGAGGAGGAGAACCTCTGCGACGAGCGTAATGCCAAGGATGCCCGCGGCGAGGGTCACCGAGAAGTAGGTGAGCAACGTGATGACGACGGCGCCAACGATGGCGATGATGAGCCAGTTCACGTCGAGTCCGAGCGGGAGGAATACGTACTGCGAGGCGAAGTACGAGAACCCGCCAATGAGTGAGGCCTCAAAGACGATGTAGGCGACAGCCGCGAGGAGTCCGGATGCCATGCCCCAGATCTGGCCGAGGCCCTGGGAGATGAAGCCGTAGAAGGCTCCCGCGGTCGTGACGTAGCGGGCCATGGCGACGAAGCCGATGGTGAAGATGGTGAGGACGATCGTCGCGAACAGGTAGCCGCCCGACACGCCGATGCCGTTGCCGTAGCCGACAGCGATCGGCACGTTGAAGCTCATGGCGGTAATCGGCGCGGCATTTGCCACGGCCATGAACAGGACCCCGACGAGTCCGACTGCTCCGACTTTGAGGCGTGCGGCGTCTGCTGGGTTGACCCTGTGATCACCCGGAAGGGCCGCTGGCCCGTCGTCAACGTTGTTGGTAGTCATGAACCATCCCTCTGCAAAGGTCCCGCGTGATGCGGGTCAGTTGCGCCGGAGTATGGCGCGTTGAGTGGACCGGGTACAAGCATTTTGACCAAATTCGGTCTAGAGTTTTCATCCTTGAAACATGATCACGCTGAAAATCTCGACCTTAAAGGTATTGAATTGGTCTGATTTTTCGGTATGGTTTGGTTGTGACCCGGAAGACGGAAGACGGCACCGCGGCTGCCGACGAGGCTCCGGCCTTTGACTACGGTCTATTCTCGTTTGCATCGAAGGCCGAGGTGCTGGAGAAGGCGAAGGAGTACTGGAACCCCGGGAAGACCCAGTTCTGGATTGATTCCGGCGTGCCTCTGGTCATCGACCGGCGCGAGGAGTACTTCATCTACGACATGTCGGGCAAGCGCCTGATCGATGTGCACCTCAACGGCGGCACCTACAACCTCGGTCACCGGAACCCAGAGGTCGTCCAGGCGATCACGACGGCGATGCAGCACTTCGACATCGGCAATCACCACTTTCCCGCACTCGCCCGCACCGCGCTCGCGGAGGCGCTCATCGCATCGGCACCGGCGGGGCTCACGAAGGTCATCTACGGCTCGGGCGGCGGTGAGGCGATCGACATCGCCCTCAAGACCGCCCGCCACACGACGAAGAAGCGCAAGATCGTCTCGATCCTCAAGGCGTACCACGGTCATACCGGCCTCGCCGTCGGCACCGGGGACGATCGCTTCTCGAAGATGTTCCTCTCCGACCAGCCTGAGGACTTCCCGCACGTGCCGTTCAACGACCTCGGGGCGATGGAGGACGCCCTTCGGGGCCGCGATGTGGCTGCGGTGATCATGGAGACGATCCCGGCCACCTACGGGTTTCCCCTCCCCGAGCCCGGCTACCTTCGGGGGGTCAAGGCGCTGTGCGAGCGCTACGACGCGCTCTACATCGCCGACGAGGTACAGACCGGCCTCATGCGGACCGGTGAGCTCTGGGCGATCACGAAGGACGGAATCGAGCCCGACATCATGGTCACCGGCAAGGGCATCTCGGGCGGCCTCTACCCGATCGCCTGCGTACTGGTGAATGAGCGATCGGCTGGTTGGCTCACCGAGGACGGCTTCGGCCACATCTCGACCTTTGGCGGCGCCGAGCTCGGGTGCATCGCTGCCCTGAAATCCCTGGAGATCTGCTCGCGGCCGGAGACCCGTTCGATGGTCCACTACATCGCCGACTTCATCGGCCGGCGGCTGCGTGAGATCCAGCAGACCTACCCGGAATGGTTCACGGGGATACGGCAGAACGGGGTCATCTTCGGCTTGGAGTTCAATGACCCCCAGGGCGCCAAGCTCGTCATGCGACACCTCTACGAGAACGGGGTCTGGGCGATCTTCTCGACCCTCGATCCGCAGGTCCTCCAGTACAAGCCGGGGATCCTCATGAAGCCCGAGCTCGCGGAAGAACTGCTCGATCGCACAGAGGTCGCGATCGGGAAGGCCTGCCATGAGGCGATGGGCGCGAACAGGGGTCGACGATGAGCCTGCAGACGATGACCGACATGCCTCTCGAACCGGCGGGCGTCCCACGCGGTCGGGCGATGGTTGAGCGTGCCGATTGGGCGGCCCGCGCGTTCGCGCGATACGACGCCGCGACGGTGAGCCGAATCGCGAGAGCTGCTGCTGAGGCGGGGGCGGCGAGCGCCCGACGCTTCGCAGAGGAGGCGGTCGCCGAGACTGGCTTCGGCGTTGCCGAGCACAAGTACCTGAAGAACATCGCCTGCTCGTCCGGCCTTTGGACCATGTACGGGGGCGAGGACTTCGTGAGCCCCCGCGTGCTCGAGGGCCGCAAGCTCGTCGAGATCCCGCGTCCGGCGGGGGTGGTACTCGCCCTCACGCCATCGACCAATCCGGTGGCAACGACCTACTTCAAGATCCTCGCCTGCCTCATGACCCGTAACGCGGTCATCATCAGCCCCCACCCGTTCGCCAAGCAGGTGAGCGCTGATGCCGCCCGGGTCATGAGCGAGGCGGCAGTCGCCGCAGGCGCACCAGACGGCTGCATCCAGGTTGTCGAGGCACCATCCATCCCGCTCATCAACGCGCTCATGACCGATGAGCGGGTCGCGGTCATCCTCGCCACGGGCGGATCCCCGATGGTGCGCTCCGCCTACCGCAGCGGAAATCCGGCGATCGGAGTCGGCCCCGGCAACGTCCCGGTTCTCGTCGACTCAACGGCAGACCTGAAGGCTGCGGCCCGACGCATCATCGCGAGCAAGTCCTTCGACAACTCGATCCTTTGCACGAACGAGAGCGTCGTCATCGTCGAGGAGGCGATCGCCGACCAGTTCACGCAGGCGCTCAAGCGCGAGGGCGGTCACATCACCTCCCCCGACGAGACGGCGGCCCTGCGGGCACTGCTCTTCGATGGCGATCACTTCCGAGCCGATCAGGTGGGCCGCGATGCCATGACCCTCGCGCAGGCCGCGGGCTTCCGCGTGCCCCCCAAGACACTCGTGCTCGTCGCGCCCTTCGATCTTGTCGTGCCAGAGGAGATGCTCGCGCACGAGAAGCTCTGCCCGGTCCTCGGGCTCGTGCGAGTCCCGACCGCAGCTCGGGGTATCGACGCGGCCAAGGCGGTGCTCCGCATCGCCGGTGCCGGCCATAGCGCGGCGATCCACAGCGAGAACCCGCAGACGATCATGGACTTCGCGGCCGCCGTACGAGTGCTGAGGGTTTCCGTGAACGTCGGCAGTAGCCTTGGTAGCTCCGGGATCGAGACGAACCTCGCTCCCACCATGACCATCGGAACTGGGTTCTTCGGGCGGTCCTCCCTCGGCGAGAACCTCGAGCCGAAGCACCTGATCAATCTCGCACGCATCGCCTACAACTCCGACTCGTCGGTGATCATGCCGAATTTCGCGGGCATCGACCCGTGGTCGGCGCCGGCCGGCCCGGTGCCGGCCTACCCGGTGCCGTCAAACGCGATGGAGGCCGGGGCGCCGCACCGCCCGCGTGACACGAGCCCGGGTCACGAGACTGATGAGCTCCGCGAGGAGATCCGGCGAATGGTCATCGAAGAACTCCGACAGATCATCAAGGGCTGAACCGTGGCTGAACTGCGCTCATTCATCTTTCTCGACCGGCTGCAGCCGCAGACGATGTGCTACCTCGGCAGTTGGGTTCGCGGTGCGCTCCCGCGCGCCGATGTGGCCGCGCAGATCATCGAGGTCGCGCCCGGCCTGGACATTGAGCCGCTCACCGACGTTGCCCTGAAGCACGCCGAGGTGTCGGCCGGGATCCTCATGGTCGAGCGCCAGTTCGGCTACCTGGAGATCCACGGCCCGACCTCGCAGGTGAAGGCCGCTGGCGAGGCGGTGCTCGAGCAGCTCGGGGCCTCGGCGCGTGACGCGATGCGGCCGCAGATCCTCGCCTCACGCATCGTCACGATGCTCGACCGCCAGCACGCCTTCCTCATCAACCGGAACAAGGTTGGATCGATGGCACTGCCGGGCGAATCGATGTTCGTCCTCGAGATGCAGCCGGCCTCGTACGCCATCCTCGCCACCAATGAGGCCGAGAAGGCGGCCCGGATCAAGGTCGTCGACTACCGGATGTTCGGGGCGACGGGCCGGGTGTATCTGTCAGGCAAGGAGGCCGATGTTCGGCAGGCAGCCGATGCCGCTGAAGAGGCACTGCGGGGGATCGCATGACGACGCCGGTCTCCGCACAGGCACTGCGCGAGATGGTGCGCGAAATCCTCACCGAGGTCATCGCGGAGGAGATTGCGGGCCGGGTCGGTTCGGCCGATGGCACGAAAGGCTCACGCGAACCTAACCGCGAGCGGGTCACGATCAGCTCGCAGGCGGACCTCGACCGCGCTATCCGGCGCGTTCTGGAGGCTGCGCATGATCCGCAGGCCCGGGCCGCCATCGAGCGGGGCCACATCTCCTTCGTGCTCGGCTCAACCCCCATCGCAGCTGCGGGCCCCAGCACCATCGTCCATCGAGTCGAGAAGGGCGCTGTCACGGAGCGCCACGTGCGAGCAGCTGCAGAGGCAGGCGCGGTGATCGTCACGGCCCGTCGCGTCGTCATCACCCCGCTCGCCCGTGACCGGTCACGCTCGCTCGGCGTGGTCATCAGGAAAGACTCGTAGGAGGAACCATGCTCAGAGCCCGCGTGATCGGAAGCGTCTGGTCGTCGAAGCGACTGCCGGAGATCCCGAATGGGGCCTTCCTTGAAGTCGAGGTCGGGCCGGGCAACCGCCTCATCGCCTTCGATGTCCTCGG
>JBMOKH010000242.1:0-3434 GCA_049315365.1 Candidatus Nanopelagicales bacterium | reverse complement strand
ACGCCCTTGTCGACGTTCCCGTCGTCGTCGCGGTACGTCTCGGTCATCGGGATGGCGCCGGCGCCGAACTGGGCTCGCTCCCACGAGGCGTACACCGTGGACGCCCACATCGTGCACAGCGCCTCGCGGGTCGACGTGCTCGGCAGCCGCACGTTCTCATCAGTCGGCCCGGCCGGCCCCGGCCTGGACACCACGACGGTGACGTCCTCGGGGATGTCGTCGGAAAGGGTGCACAGCTCCTTGACCTGGCTGTCGGGCTGGACCCCGGAGGTGACCGCCTGGGCAACCGACGCGACCGCGGACTGGCCCTTGCCCAGCAGGTACGCGGTCGTGTCCGGCAGCAGCGTCGGGCTGACGACCAGCAGCATGCCGACCGCAGCGGCGGCGAGGTTCCAGGCAATCCCGATGCCGGCCTCCTTCTGCCGGCCGCGGACAAGCTTCCATGCGGCCCACCCGCCGACGAACGCGAACACGACGAGCAGCCCGTCGCGGTACACGTCTCCGAGCCCGACGCTGTCGGGGTCGGACGGGTCGGCGCCCTCGGTAATGGGCACGATGACGTTGTCCGCGAACATCGGAAGGACGCTCATGGTCTGCGCAGCCATCGTCAGGGACAGCGCGTTGTCGTTGGCGGTGACCAGCTGGTCGAACGGCGCCGACCACAGGTTGTTCATGTTGCGCAGCATCACGTTGCCGTCCTCGCAGGTCCGCCACGTCATCGCCGAGGCGGTGTCGTCGTTGAACTGGTTGTTCGTCGTGAGCTTCAGCCCCCCGGACCCCCACCATTCGTACGCGGTCGCGCCGACGCCCGGCTCGCCGAGGTGGTCCGCAAGGTCGCCGGACGCCGTCGCTGACCCCGTCCACGGGGAGACGAACGGCAGGGCGCTGGCAGAGGACTGGGTGCACGTGTCGAAGATGGCGGCAGCCGGCGGCGCCGAGGCGAGCACCGCCGGGACCGCGGCGGCGAGGGCGAGCATCGCGGCCACCGCCACTCTCATGGCTCGTCCTGCGTTGATGGTCACTGGCGTCTCCTGGGGTCCTGCGTCCCGTCGCGGGGCCGCGTTCGTGCACTAGCCGCAGCGAGTCGCCCGGCCCCCTCCTATCGGCTGCCGCGGGTCTCCGGGTTGGTGTTGAACGTCTGGAAGAGCTCACGGTCGTAGTCGTCGACGCGGATGAGCCCGACCCTGCCTAGGGGGTCGCGCATCAGGCAGTGCCCGACGTACTCCTTGGATGCCAGCGACGCGACCAGCTGCAGCGTCGACTCGTCGACGGGGACGTCCAGGGACCGCAGGATGGCCTCGTGCTCATTGCGGTCGTCAGCGCCGAACGCGAACCGGGCGGACACCTGGTTGAGGATTGCCCCGTCGGTGAAGTCGGCGGTGTTTTGCGTAATGAGGACCAGGGCGGCGTTGTGGGAGCGGCCCATGCGTCCCCACCGCTCGACCAGGGCCTTGCCGGACCGGGTGGCCAGCAGCATCCATGCCTCGTCGACGAACAGCGCCTTGGGGTAGGACTTGTCGCCGAGCTCCATCAGCCCGTACGCGTACTTGGTGAGCAGGTACATGGTTGCCACGGCGATGCGCTGGTCGTAGGAGTAGTCCTCGACGGCGGTGTCCAGGCCTGGGGCGTCCAGCCCGAGCAGGGTCACGATGGTGACGCCGTCGTCGGCGCGCAGGCTCGCGGGGTTCGCCACCGGGGAGAACAGCAGCCGGCCGAACGGGACCGAGCGCAGGTTCTTCAGCAGCGCGCCCATGTTGTACTCCGGGGTGCCCTGCCCGCACGCGGACAGCTCCTCGGACAGGTTCCACAGGCTCGGGCTGCCGGAGCGCTTCTGCCGCTCGATGGCGTTGGACAGCACCGTCTCGCGCTCCTCGGACAGGTGCCCGACGAGCAGCCGCAGCACCTCCATTGCCAGCAGCCCGGAGGCCTCGACGTTCTCCCCGAGCCGGAACGGGTCCAGTAGCCCGTCGTGCCCGTGGCGCAGGTCGAACAGGTGGACGTTGCCCAGGCCCTGCAGGTTGGCGAACGGGACGGCGTCGGCCTTCGGGTCCAGGTACACGACCTTGTAGCCCTGGACGGCGCACTGGAACGCCAAGGTGAACGCGAGGAACGACTTGCCGCGTCCGGGCGACCCGGTGATGAGGGTCGCCGGCGGGCGGTTCAGCGCGATGCCGCGATTGGTGCTGAAGAACACCGGCGGGGCGTTGCCGGTGACGACCCGTCCCAGGTACGGGCCCAGGACGTGGTCGTCGCCGACCTCGTAGCCGCCCATCAGCCCGCCGGCGCCCAGCACCTCGAGGTCCTGCTTGCGCTGGTACGTCCCCGACAGCCACCTGCCGGCCGGGACTGCCTCCATCAGCAGCGCCAGCTGGTCGTGGGCCGGCCGGGCCGCCGCGATGTTCGAGGCCCGCAGCTCGGTCGCGACCTTCACGGCCAGCGCGTCGAGCTTCTCCGGCGACGGGGCCCGCAACTGCGCGCGGTAGGTGACGTACAGCCATGCCGGGCGCTGCCGGGACAGCTGGTGCTCCAGGTCGGCAGTCTCGGCATACTGCTCGCCCAGGGCCCGGCCGGCGGCCACGTTGGCCTTCTGCGCGTCGACGAGCTCCTCGGAGATGGTGCCGAGGTTCTTCCGGACGGCCTTGCGGACCAGGTGGGCGGGCATGACGGTGAACCGGATGCTCCACTCGACGTTCGGGGCGGCGTGCTTGACGATGTCGGCCCAGCCGAGCTCCTCGGGCCAGGAGAACTGCCGGTTGAACTCGGTGAGGCAGGTCGTCGCGGTGTAGAACGTCTCCCGCTCCCCGGTCTGCGGATTCAGCTGCGACACCTTCACGTGGTGCGGGCGGTGCTCGACGTCTGCGGACAGCAGCATGTCCAGCGACTCCCCCGTCAGCGGGGCGTCGTCGGGGATGTCCAGCTCTGGGCAGCCGTAGGTCGGGTAGAACGGCTTGCGGATGAGCCACACCGCCTCCCGGGCCGAGATGGGTTCGATGTCCGGGTGGACGTTGGCGGCGGCCGCGAGGGTCTTGTCGGCCTTGTCGTGCCAGAACGCGAGCTCATCGTCAGGGAACGGCTCGCCGTCGACGCCGGCCGCGGACGACAGCGCTCCGGCAATGCTGGACCAGGTGTCGCGCAGCAGCCCGCGGGACGTCTGGGCGCTGCCTCGGCTGCCGAGCCTGACACCGAGGTACGTCTCGGTGGTCATCGTTCGGGCGTCGTCGAGGTGCCCGGCCATGGCGTCGAGGAACGGGGCGAACCGCTCGGGGTGCGGCCGGCGGGCGGTGCGGCCGTCCAGGCCCTGGCGCCACCCGTCGACGTCGAACAGTCGCTGCACGGTCCGCAGGTGCATGTCGACGGGCTCTTGGGTCTCCCCGATGATGGCGCGCAGCATCGCGGACAGGCGCACGGCCTCGGCTTCCTTCGCTCGAGTCGGT
>JBMOKH010000241.1:0-3437 GCA_049315365.1 Candidatus Nanopelagicales bacterium | reverse complement strand
ATGTTCTGCAGCTGGAAGATGGGCCCGGCGCTGGCCGCCGGCAATACCGTGGTGATGAAGCCCGCCGAGCTGACCCCGATGAGCGCCCTGCGCATCGGCGAGCTCATGAACGAGACCGGCTTCCCGGCCGGCGTCGTGAACATCATCCCGGGATACGGGGCCACCGCCGGGCAGCGCATCGTCGAGCATCCGGGCATCGCGAAGGTGTCGTTCACCGGCAGCAGCGCGGTCGGCAAGGGCGTCGCCCGCCAGGCCGCCGACACCCTTAAGCAGGTGCATCTCGAGCTCGGTGGCAAGGGCGCGAACATCGTGTTCGCCGACGCGAACCTCATCGCTGCCGTCAACGGCACGGCCTTCGGCATCTTCCACAACCAGGGCCAGGCCTGCATCGCGGCGAGCCGGCTCATCATCCACGAGTCGGTTGCCGAGGAGTTCCTCGAGCGGTTCACGACCCTTGCCCGCAGCATCAGGCTGGGCGACCCTAAGGATCCGACCACTGAAATGGGTCCGCTCACCTCGGTCATGCACCGCGATCGCGTGCTGTCGTACATCGACATCGCCGTGCAGGAGGGCGGCGAGATCCTCACCGGCGGCAAGGCGCCTGCTGATCCTGCGCTTGCAGCGGGCTGCTACGTCGAGCCGACGGTCGTCCGCGTCGACCCCGCTGCGCGCGTCGCCTGCGAGGAGGTGTTCGGTCCCTTCATGACCGTCCACACCTTCTCAACCGACGAAGAGGCACTGGCCATCGCGAACTCGGTTGACTACGGCCTTGGCGGGGGCCTGTGGACCAAGGACCTCACCCGCGCGCACAAGGCGGCCCGCGAACTGCACGCCGGCATGGTGTGGATCAACTCCTACAAGCGGGTGAACCCGGGCTCGCCGTTCGGCGGCATGGGGTCATCGGGCTACGGCCGCGAGATGGGCTTCGAGGCCATGCGCGAGTACTCCGAGTCCAAGGCCGTCTGGGTCAACATCGACGCCGCGCTGCCAGCCTTCTACCCCAGGGGCTGATGGCAATGGCGGAGGTCATGACCCTGGCCGAGGCAGTCTCGTCGCTCGTCAAGGACGGCGACATGATCGCGCTCGAGGGCTTCACCCACCTCATCCCGTTCGCGGCGGGCCACGAGATCATCCGGCAGGACCGGCGCGACCTCACCTTGGTGCGCATGACACCAGACGTGCTCTACGACCAGATGATCGGAGCCGGCTGCGCCCGCAAGCTCATCTTCTCGTGGGGCGGCAATCCCGGTGTCGGCTCCCTGCACCGGTTTCGCGATGCGGTGGAGCATGAGTGGCCGCGGTCGCTCGAGATTGAGGAGCACAGCCACGCCGGCATGGCTGCGCGGTACGTCGCGGGCGCCAGCGGGCTGCCGTTCGGCGTGCTGCGCGGCTACACCGGCACGAGCTTCGCCGAGTACACGGATACCATCGCTGAGATCACCTGCCCGTTCACGGGCGAGCGCCTGACGGCGGTACCGGCCCTGCGGCCCGATGTCGGAGTCATCCATGCGCAGCAGGCTGATCGGCACGGCAACGTCGGCCTGTGGGGGATCCAGGGGGTGCAGAAGGAGGCGGTGCTCTCGGCCGCCCGCAGCATCGTGACGGTAGAGGAGATCGTCGACGTCCTCGACTCACGGGTCACCGTCACCCTGCCGTCCTGGGTCGTCTCGGCCATCGCTGTCGTGCCCGGGGGAGCGCATCCGTCATACGCGCACGGCTATTCAGAGCGTGACAATGGGTTCTACGTGGCGTGGGACGAGATCGCACGCGACCGCGAGACGTTTCGCCGTTGGACGGACGAGAACATCGTTCGCCCGAAGTCGGAGGTGCTCTCGTGAGCGAGCCGTCGGCCGACGAGATCATGACCGTGGTGGCCGCGCGCGAGCTGAAAGACGGTGTCGTGTGCTTCGTCGGCATCGGCCTGCCGAGCACGGCAGCGAACCTCGCCCGCCGGATGCACGCACCCAATGCCGTGCTCGTCTACGAGTCGGGCACCATCGGGGCGAAGCCGACGCGGCCGCCGCTCTCGATCGGCGATGGCGAGCTTGCCGACACCGCTGACGCAGTCGTCTCCGTCCCGGAGATCTTCAGCTACTGGCTGCAGGCCGGTCGCGTCGACGTCGGATTCCTCGGTGCAGCGCAGGTGGATCGGCACGGCAATATCAACACGACAGTCGTTGGCGACTACCGCAGGCCCAAGGTCCGCCTGCCCGGTGCTGGCGGCGCTCCCGAGATCGCCGCGAGTGCCAAGGAAACCTTCATCATGCTGCGCCAAAACTCCCGGGCCTTCGTCTCCGAGCTCGACTTCTGCACGAGCGTCGGCAACTACCGGGGCGGCGACTCACGCGATGCGCTCGGCATGACCGGGGGAGGCCCATCTGTCATCATCACCGACATCGGCGTGCTCAGGCCCGAGCCGGGCACTCGCGAATTCATCCTCACCGCACTTCACCCGGGCCGAACGGAGGCCGAGGCGGTGGCCGCGACCGGCTGGCCGCTGCGGATCTCTGAGCACCTCAGGGCCACCGAGCCGCCGACCGACGCAGAGCTCACGGCGCTCCGGGCACTGAAGGCGGGCGTCGCGTGACCGCGCCCTTCGTTCACGACGTGCCCGCCTCTCGCGTGGTGTTCGGCAACGGCCGGCTCGCCGATGTCGCCGTCGAGGTCGAGCGCCTTGGCTGCTCCCGGGCGATGCTGGTGTCGGGCGGGCCCGAGGCGCAGTACGCGGTGCGGGTGGAGGAGCAACTGGGCGAGCGCATCGTCTCGCGCTTCACCGATGTTGTGATGCATGTGCCCGTACCCGTTGCGCAGCAGGCGATTGCGCTCGCTAGACGCGACGACGTTGATCTTGTCATTGCCCTCGGCGGCGGATCATCCACGGGCATGGCGAAGGCGGTGGCCCTCGAGACGGGACTGCCGATCCTTGCGATCCCCACCACGTACGCCGGCTCGGAGATGACGTCCATCTGGGGCCTGACCGAGGACAATCGCAAGACGACCGGGCGCGACCCGCGGGTGCTCCCCAAAACCGTCATCTACGACCCCGAGCTCACCGTGAGCCTGCCCGTCGACATCTCCGCTGCGAGCGGGATGAATGCCCTTGCCCATCTCGTCGAGGGCCTCTACGCGCCGGGCCTGTCGCCGCTCTCGGCGATGCAGGCGCAGGAGGGGGTCAGGGCGCTTGCCGCCGCATTGCCCCGGGTCGTCGCGGATCCCGGCGACCTCGATGCGCGGGGCGATGCACTGTACGGCGCATGGCTTGCCGGGTGGACCCTCGGCACGACCGGCATGGGCGTCCATCACAAGATCTGCCATGTCCTCGGCGGTGCCTACAACCTGCCACACGCGCCGATGCATTCGGCGGTGCTGCCGTATGCCACGGCATTCAACGCCGACGCCGCACCGCAGGCGATGGCCGCCATCGTCCGTGCGCTCAA
>JBMOKH010000240.1:0-3439 GCA_049315365.1 Candidatus Nanopelagicales bacterium | reverse complement strand
CGACAACCTGCTCATGACGATGCTCATGGCCTCGACCTCGCTGCAGGACCTCCAGCAGAACCGCGACATGCGCAAGATCAGCTCCTGGGTCGCGATCGCCGCCGTGCCCACCATGATCGCCGGCATCTACGGCATGAACTTCGACTACATGCCTGAGCTCCACCAGCCCTGGGGCTACCCCGCGGTACTGCTCCTCATGGGCACCGCGTGCTTCTCGCTCTACCGGGCGTTCAAGCGATCAGGCTGGTTGTGACGACCGCGGCCGCCGTGCCGACCAGGAGCAGCCCAGCGCTGGTGATGGCGGCCCGCTGGGACCCGATGGACCAGTTGCGGTGCGACGCTGCCCGCTCCCTGCGTCGGCTCCTTGCGATGACGATCGCCGCGGCGATGAGCGCCGCACCGATGACGAGGAGCGCGAAGGCTGCCCAAAGGACTCCAGGGAAGAAGACGCTCATCGCGATCGGCATGCCCTGTAGTGAGCCGATTGCCGCGATGACGAGAAGCATGAAACCGCGGAAGAGCACGGCCGCGATGACGAGCGCGGCGAGCGTTGTCAGCAGCAGCACGGCACCCGGCCGGCTCTGGCTCTCCAGCTCCCCTCCCATGGTTGTCATCGCCGCGAAGACGGCCACGATCGACCCGAGCGCGAAGCCGAGGCGGCGCGGCTTCACGATGCCACCCCATGCGAGCAGGAACCAGGCGACGCTCACCCCCCAGACCATCGCGCCGATCTTCGCGTCGGGTGCCATGACGGCGCTCGGGTCGGGCAGCATCGCCGCGCCCGATCCGGCCACTGCGACGATGCTCGCGAAGAAGGCCAGGTGCTGGAGCGGCTGCCAGTGGAGGAGCCACAGGACTGCTGCGAGCGGGAGGGTGATCCCCGCCGTGAACAGCACGAGCTGCTCGTCGATGAGGTCGAGGTACTCGTTCGCCGTGAAGCCGACGACGCCGGCCCACGCCATGGTCGCGCCGAGCCACAGCACGGACCGAAGCCGGATGCCCGGCCCGCCGAGGGACTGCGGCACCACGAAGCCCGCCGCGAGGAGCAGGACGAATGCCGCGCCGATGCTCGCAAGGCGAACCGGGGCGGTGAAGTCCTCCCAGAACTGGCTGAGGACGAGGATGAATGCGGTGAGGATGATGACGCCGCCGAGGTAGCCGAGCGCCTCGATGAGCAGTGAGGTGCGGTGCTCCGGATGATGCGGGGCCACCAACGGTGCGACGGGAGCGGACGGTGCTGGCTCAGGTGCCGTCGCCGGGCTCAGCGAGCCGATCGGCTGCTCGGCTGTCGCCGCCACGTTCTCGCGCAAGACGTCCTCGCGCATGATCGCTGCCTGTTCCGGCGTGATGACGCCGTCGGTCAGCCAGTGGTCGATCGAGCGCCGCAGGTCATCCGGGGCGATGAGGCCGCCGGCCTGCTCCATCGGGTTCTTGTCCATGAGTCCAAGGTGCGCCGGAACAGCCGCGGCGCCAAGGGCCGTTCGTCATGCAGCATCGGCCCGCAGGGCCTGATGAGAGGTGCCCCGCGGGGCCGGGTGATCGCGCGCGTCAGGCGACGAGCACTCCGGTGAGGAGCAGGACGATGAGGAGCAGCCCGAGTGCGATGCGGTAGATGACGAACGGCAGGTAGGACCGGGTCGTGACCCAGCGGAGCAGCCAGGCGATGACGGCGAATCCGGTGAAGAACGCGATGACGGTCGCAAGAAGGGTCGGCCCCCAGGCGACGACCGGGTCGCTGCTGATCTTCGTCGCCTCGTACAGTCCCGAGGCGACGACAGCCGGGATCGCCAGGAGAAAGGCGTAGCGGGCCGATGCCTCGCGGGTGTAGCCGAGGGCCAGCCCGGTCGAGATGGTGGCGCCCGACCGCGATACCCCCGGGATGAGCGCGAGGGCCTGGCCGAGGCCGAACAGGATGCCGTCCTTCGCATTGAGGTTTGCGAGTGCCAGGCGGTGACGGCCGAGGGCGTCGGCCACGCCAAGGATGATGCCGAAGACGATGAGCGTGCCCGAGACGAGCCACAGGTTCCGGGCCGCCGTCTCGATCTGGTGCGAGAACGCCAGGCCCAGCACTGCGATCGGGATGGTGCCGACGATGATGTACCAGCCCATTCGCGCATCGATGCCAGATCGCAGGGCGGGCTTCACGAGCGACCTTGCCCATGCCGAGAGGATGCGGGCGATATCGCGCCTGAAGTAAACGATCACGGCGAGCTCAGTGCCGATCTGGCTCACAGCCGTGAACGCGGCGCCCGGGTCCTGCCAGCCGAGCAACTGGCTGACGACAAAGATATGCGCGCTCGATGAGATCGGGAGGAACTCCGTGATGCCCTGGACGAGTCCGAGAACGACGGCCTCGAGCCAGGAGATCGGAACCACTAGCCGTCCAGCCCGGCCTCGACGAGTATTTCGCTCATGGTCACGAGGGCTGCCGTGCGCTCCTCGAGGCTCGATGCCGTCGGGCTGATGGTGAGGGTTGTGACGCCGGCCTCGGCGTAGGCGGAGAGTCGAGCTCGGACGCGCTCGCGCGGGCCGATGAGCGAGGTCTGGTCGATGAAGTCGAAGGGCACGGCGCCTGCCGCACCGAAGTAGTCCTTCGACATGAACCTGGCCTGGATGTCGTCGGCCTCGGCCTCGAATCCCATGCGGCTGGCGAGCTGGTTGTAGAAGTTAGTCTCCTTGCTGCCCATCCCGCCGATGTACAGCGCCGCGTACGGCCGGATCTGGTTCGCGCACTCGGCGATGTCGTCGCCAAACGCGACCGGAACGGTCGGCACGACGTCGAAGCCCTCGAGGGTGAGTCCGGCGCGCTCGCGTCCGGCGCGGATATGGGCCATGGAGTCGGCGGAATGCTCCGGGGAGTAGAAGATCGCGAGCCAGCCGTCGGCGATCTCGCCGGCGAGCTCGAGGTTCTTCGGGCCGATGGCCGCGAGGTAGATCGGGATGTTCTCTCGCACCGGGTGGACGGTGAGGGTAAGTGCCTTGCCGGGCCCGTCGGGGAGTGGAAGGGTGAAGAACTCGCCTTCGAACGAGACGCGCTTGCGGGCAAGTGCCATGCGGACTATCGAGACATATTCGCGGGTGCGCTGGAGTGGCTTGGTGAAGCGCACGCCGTGCCAGCCCTCGGAGACCTGCGGGCCCGAGACGCCCAGGCCGAGCCGGAACCGGCCGCCGGAGAGGCTGTCAAGGGTCGCCGCCGTCATCGCGGTGTTGGCGGGGGTGCGGCCGGGAATCTGGAACACCGCGGAGCCGACGTCGATCGAGTTGGTCTGGGCGGCGATCCAGGACAGGACGGTCGCGGCGTCGGAGCCGTAGGCCTCCGCTGCCCACGCGACCGCGTAGCCAAGCCGGTCGGCCTCCCTCGCGAGTTGCAGGTTGTCCGCATCGTTTCCGGCTCCCCAGTAGCCGAGATTCACGCCCAAGCGCATATGTGCCTCCTCAA
>JBMOKH010000033.1:0-15506 GCA_049315365.1 Candidatus Nanopelagicales bacterium | reverse complement strand
CGGCGGCGAGGGCCGGGCCCATCTTCCAGATGGCCATGATGAACGGGAAGTTCCAGGGGGCGATGCTCCCGACGACTCCGATCGGCCGGCGCACAAGCATCGATGTGTAGCCCTGGCTTAGGACGCCGGCGCCCGTGCCATCGAGCGATCGCGCCGACCCGGCGAAGAACCGGAGATTGTCGGCGGAGAAGGGCAGCTCGCCGTCTGCGAAGACGGCGGTGGGCTTGCCGGTCTCCTCGACCTCGAGGCGGGTGAGCTCGGGGCCATCGGACTCGATGAGGTCGGCTAGGCGCAGGAGGATGCGGGCTCGATCGCCGGCGGTGCGCCCCGACCAGTCGGGGAACGCAGCGGCAGCGGCCGTGGTGGCGAGCGCGACATCGTCGGTCGAGGATTGTCTGACGGTCGCGAATTCCTCGCCCGTTGCCGGATTCACCAGGGGCAGGGCCTCGCCTCGTCCTGCTCGAGTGACCCCGCCGATGTGCAGGCCGAGAACGTCAGACATAGGTGCTCCTCAACTGTTGAATCCGATGCCAAAGTGGTCGAGGGCTCGCAGCCAGGCCCCGCGCCGGCCAGCCTCGTCCTCCCGCGCGAGTGCAGCGCGAGTCATTTGCACGAGCGGGTAGCGGAGCGGCTCGGGGGGGAACGCGACGGGCTTGCGGCGCACGAGTTCGAGTTCGGTCCGCTCGGTCGTGCGGCCCGCCAGGAGATCGAGCGCGGTTCGGGCACCGAACCGCGACGCCCCAACGCCGAGGCCGGTGAAGCCCACGGCGTAGCCCAGGTGGCCCCCCATCGCCGTGCCGAAGACCGGCGTGAATCGCGAGGTCGAGTCGATGAGACCGGCCCAGCGATGAGTGAACCGGAGTCCGGCGAGCTGGGGGAAGGTGCTGAAGAACTGGGCGGCGAGCAGCTCATGGGAGCGGTCGCGTTGCTCCCGGCCGGAGTCGGTGCGGTTGCCGAAGTAGTAGACCGCGTCGTAGCCACCCCAAAGGATCCGATCGTCCACGGTTCTGCGGTAATAGTGGAATTGATTGCCGGCATCGGTCATGCCCTGCGACTCCGACCAGCCAATGGCGGTGATCTGAGCACCGGTGAGCGGCTCGGTGACGAGCACGTGGTCGTAGATCGGGAGTACCCGGGACCGCAACCGGCGCAGGAGCGGCGGGTAAGCGTTCGTCGCGAGGAGCACCTTCCCGGCGCTGGCCGTTGCGCGATCGGTGCGGACGTCGATCCCCTTGCGGCTTTCCCAAAGGCCGGTGACGGGGGAGTGCTCGTGAATCCGCACCCCCCTTGCGAGGGCGGCTCGCTTGAGCCCCCAGCACAGGAGCGCCGGGTCCAGGAGCCCGCCCCCGCTGCGGACCCGCATGCCGGCGAGGTAGGTCGGCGAGTCGACATCGGCTCGCACCTCCTCGGCATCAAGCATGACGGCGGACTCCCCGAATTGCTGGTGCAGGGCGGCGGAGGCCTGAAGCTCGGCGACCTGGTGCGGCTTCACCGCGACCGCAGTCTTCCCGCACATGCGCAGGCCGGCGTCGATCCCCTCGGATGCGAGGAAGTCGATGATCTCCTGGATATTCTCGCGCCCGAGTCGAAGCAGGGTCGGCAGCTCGTCTGGCCAGAGGGCTAGGCCGTGGGCGACCCCGTGCGTGAGCGACTCGGAGAAGAAACCGCCATTTCGTCCGGAGGCACCGAAGGCGATCTCGCGGCCCTCGAGGAGCACGACATCGGATGAGGGGTTCGATGCCTTCGCCTCGATAGCGGCCCACAGGCCGGTGAGCCCGCCTCCGATGATGAGCAGATCGCAGGTGGTCGCTGCCGAGAGCGGCTCGCAAGGGACGGGCGCATCGGGCCGATCCGTCCAAAATGGTCGGGGGACAGCATCGCAAAGGGCCGAGGCAGGCGGTGTGAGGGGCATCGTCATGAGGCGCGGGGAGACGTCATGAGGACAGGACTATGGCGGAGTCCGGGTCCCAGGAAAGTCGTACCTGCGAACCCCTTGTCGCGGTCGGGAGGCCGTGGCAGGTGAGGATCACCGGGGCCTCGTGGCCGGGAACCGCTACGGCGATGGTCGAGGATCCTCCGAAGAACTGCGTGTCGATCACGGTTCCGGAGAGGGACCAGTCGGCTGATTCGACGATGCGAACATCCTCGGGTCGGACGATGACGTGCGCACTTCCCGGATCAAGCGAGCTCGGCCGGCTGCTCGGAAGCAGGCCCAGGCCTGGCACCGTGACCCCGTCGCTGCCGAGGGTCCCCGTAAAGCGATTGCTCATGCCGATGAAGTCGGCCACGAACAGGTTCGACGGCCGCTGGTAGAGGTCGACCGGGGAGGCGATCTGCTGCACCCGGCCATCGGCCATGACGGCGATCCGGTCGGCCATGGACATGGCCTCCTCCTGATCGTGGGTAACGACGACGAACGTGATGCCAACCTCGTGCTGCAGGCGCTTGAGTTCGAGCTGCATCTCGGCCCGGACCTTGCGGTCGAGCGCCGAGAGCGGTTCGTCGAGGAGGAGGAGCCGGGGCCTCTTCACGATGGCGCGGGCGAGCGCGACCCGCTGCCGCTGGCCGCCGGACAGCTGCGCCGGGCGGCTCTTGGCCTTGTCGACGAGTCCGACCGTCTGGAGGACCTCGTCGACACGCGCGCGGACCTCGGCTTTCGCGAGGTTCTCGCGCTCGAGGCCGTATGCGATGTTCTTCTCGACCGACATGTGGGGGAAGAGGGCGTAGGACTGGAACATGAGGTTGATCGGCCGCCGGTTCGGTGCCAGCGCGAGCAGGTCGCTCCCTGCGAGGGTCACCGTGCCGGAGTCGGGCTCCTCAAAGCCGGCGAGGACGCGCAGGAGGGTGGTCTTGCCGCAGCCTGAAGGGCCGAGCAGTGCGAAGAACTCGTTCTCCCGAATGTCGATGCTCACCGAGTCGAGGGCGACGACCTCGCCGAAGGAGCGCGAGACGGAGTCGATCCTGATGAGCTGCTCGTGCGCTGTTGTCGTCATACCGCATCCGTGAGTCTGGTGATCCGCTGTGCTGCGATCACGACCGTGAAGCTGACCACCATGAGGAGAGTGGCCAGCGCATTGATATCCGGGGTGACCCCGAAGCGAACCATTGAGTAGATGACGATCGGGAGGGTCGGCGTGCTCGGTCCGTCGGTGAAGAATGCGATGACGAATTCATCGAGGGACAGGGTGAAGACGAGGAGTGCGCCGGCGATGATCGCTGGTGCGAGCGAGGGAACGGTGATCCGAAAGAACGTCGCGACGGGGGAGGCGCCAAGATCGCGTGAGGCCTCCTCCAAGCTGGGGTCGGTCTGGCTGAGGCGAGCGGTGACCACGGCGGCCACAAAAGCCATGCCGAACACCACATGCGCGAGCAGAACCGAGTGCAGTCCGAGCCCGATCCCGACGAGCACGTAGAACACGAGGAGGCCGATTCCGAGCACGATGTCGGGGAGGATCGCCGGGGCAAGGGAGAAGGCCTCGAGCAGGCTGGATCGGAAGTACCGGGCGATGCCGATAGCGATGAGGGTGCCGAGGATGGTCGCGAACAGCGTTGCGCCAACCGCCACGATGAGGGTGTTTGTCAGGCCTTCGAGGATCTCGGCACTCTGGAACAGGGCGCCGTACCACTTGAGGCTGAAGCCGTCCCAGACGAAGGGCAGGCGGCTCGCGTTGAAGCTCATCACGACGAGCACCACGATTGGTACGTAGAGGAAAACGAGGGTGGCGATGAGCGGCACCTTGAGCCAGCCGAGACTACGCATGCCGTCCCTTTCCGGTGATGCGACGGCTCACGATTGCCTGGGCGGTAAAGAGGGCGACGAGCAGCCCAATGACGGACAGGGCAAGGACGGCTCCGAATGGCCAATCCCGCGCCTTGAGGAACTGATCCCGGATGAGGTTACCGACCATGACGGTCTTGCCCCCACCGAGCAGTTCCGGGACGACGAAGTTGCCGAGGCTGGGCACGAAGACGAAGATCGCGCCGATCATGGCACCCGGCAGGGTGAGCGGCCAGGTGATATCTCGAAAGGTCCGCATCGGTGATGCGCCGAGGTTGCTCGCGGCCTCGCGCAACTCGGGGTCGAGGCGCTCCATCGAGGCATAGAGCGGAAGGATCATGAGGGGCAGGTAGGCGTAGAGGAGCCCGGCGACGACTGCGCCGGGCGTGTAGAGCAGTGCGAGCGGGCCGAGCCCGACGAACTCAAGCGCCTTGTTGATCGGGCCCTCGGAGTTGAGGAGCACGATCCACGCGTAGGTGCGGATGAGGAAGTTCGTCCAGAAGGGGAGGATGACAAGGATGAGGACCACCGTGCGCCAGTTGCGTGGCAGTTTGGTGATGGCGTACGCGGTCGGGTAGCCGATGAGGAGGGCGAGCATGGTTGTGACGGCCGCGATGAGGATGGAGTTCCAGAGGACCTGGACGTAGACGGGTTCGAAGGCCCGTGCGAAGTTCTCGAGGGTGAACTCATACACGACTCCGCCGTAGCGGCCCCTGGTGAAGAAGGAGTCGACGATGACGAGGAGCACCGGGATCGCCATGAACACGAGCAGATAGGCAAGGCCGGGCCCGGTGAAGATGAGACGGCCAATCAGGGCGCGGCGCCGGGTGGCGCCACGCCCTGACATGGTGGTCCCTGTTGCCATCAGTTAGAGGCCGTGACCTCTGTTGCGATCTTCGTGTAGGCCGGTCCGGCTGCACCGAGGTCCAGCAAGCCCTCGCCCTTGAGTAGTTCGGCCGGCGTCATGCCCATGTTCGGGTAGGACGCGGCGAGCCCGGCTCCCACAGCTTCCATCGCTGGCTTGTTCGGGACCTTGTACAGGATGTTCTCGGCGACCCAGGTGTGCGTACCTGCATCGAGGATGTAGTTGATGAGAGCGTGTGCCGCTTCCTTATTCTTCGACGACTTCAGGATCACCATGGTGTCGGTGAATAGGTCGCTACCCTCCTTGGGTACGACGAACTTGATTGCGGGGTTCTCGGCGATGCCGTAGTTGCACCAGCCGTCCCATGCCTCGACCATGACCGCCTCACCGGACACGAGGCGGGTGTAGAACGTGGTGTCGTCGTAAGCGAGAAGGTTGGGCTTCGCGGCGATGAGCGCGTCCTTGACCTTCTGAAGTTCGGCCTCATCTGTCGTGTTCACGGAGTAGCCGAGTGCCTTCTGGGCCGGCAGCATGAGCCAGCGCTCGGTGCCGAGCATGGTTACCTTGCCCTTGAGGTCGGCTGGTGGCTGCAGGAGGTCATTCCAGCTCGTCGGCTCGAAGCCGTTCGTGAGGTCGCTTCGGTAGCAGATGCCGGTCGTGCCCCAGGCATACGGAACGGAGTACTTGTTGCCGACGTCATAGGTGAGTTGGGTGGCCTCCGGGTACAGGTTCGCCAGGTTCGGGATGAGTGCGGGATCAATATCGGCGAGCAGGCCCTGCTCCGCGAGCGCCTGGGCGTATTGGCCGGATACGAAGGCCACGTCGATGCCTGAATCGCCGCCGCTCGTGATCTTGGCGACGACCTCCTCGTTGGTCGCGTGCTTCGTCACCGTGACAGCGGCGCCCGTCTTCTCCTGGAACTTCGCCGGCAGGTCCTCGGGCATGTAGGCATCCCAGTTCGAGACGACGAGGGCCTGCTTGCTCAGGTCAGCGTTCGGGTCGAGTGTCTCGCTGCTCGTGCTCGAGCTGCCCCCGCAGGCCGCGAGCAAGAGTGCGGAGCTGACCGCAATCACCCCGAATGCCCCCGTCGTGCGCAAACTGCGTCCGGTCCCTCGCATCTGCTGACTCCCATCCGGCGCGACTGGCGCCGACGTTTGAAACCGGACCCAATATCCGGTGCTGGACGGCAGCGTTGCACACTTCGTCAAAGATTTGCAAGGGATTTGATGCTGGAAACCAACCTGTTACTCAATCTTGTTGAATTTGAATTCAGGGGTAGACCTACTCGTTAGAGTACGGCGTGGGAGGTCTCGAAGTGCTTCAACTTCGGCGACTTCTTGACCAGTAGCGGAGGATTCGACCAGTAGCGGAGCCTTCGACCAGTAGCGGAGGATTCGACCGAGGACCAAAGAGGGGAGGTGAGCGGTGGCGAAGGCGAAGGCCCGCGGCGATAAGCGCAGTGAGCGCCGCAGCGATCTCCTTGAGGCCGCGCAGCGGGCGATGGCCGAGCATGGCGCGGGGGTCAGGCTCAATCAGGTCGCCGAGGAGGCCGGCCTCACCTCGGGGGCGATTCTCTACCACTATCCCGACCTGCAGGACCTGCTCATCGACGCGAACCGGGCGGGCATGGAGCGCTTCTACGACGTCCGGATGAAGGCCCTCGATGGGGTCGATGATCCAGCCAAGCGACTCGTCATCACCATTCGCTCGGGCCTGCCTGTCGATGATGACGACGAGGAGGTTCGGCTGCTCTGCGCCCTCGGCGGCGAGGCCGCCCGCAATACGGTCTACGCGGTGCTCCTCACGTCGCTGTTCGACCGGCAGGTCGCGATGTACCAGGCAATCTTGGAGATGGGCCGGGCGCAGGGTGTCTTCACGCTCGCGACCGATTCACTGAAGATCGCCCGTAACCTCGTGGCGCTTGAGGATGCGTACGGCTACCGCATCATGGCCGGGCACCCGACCCTCGATTACGACGTGACCGCCGAACTCGTCCTTGACTACGCCCGCCTTGCAACCGCCCACCCCCTCGCCAAGGAGCCCTAATGTCCAGTCGCCAGTTGACAGTCCTGTTCATGCCCGAGTCCGCCTACGGGCCGACCAATCAGTGCATCGGCATCGGCAAGGTCCTCCTCGAGCGAGGGCATCGCGTGGTCTTCGCCGCCGAGGCTTCGTGGCAGGGCAAGCTTGCCGCCCTGGGCTTCGAGGAGGACCTCGTCGACCTAGCGCCCGCGGCCGAAATCGTCCCGGGCGAGCCGGAGCCGGATGCCGGGCAGTTCTGGAAGGACTTCATCCGCGAGACGGCGCCCGAATTTCGCAAGCCCACCGTCGAGCAGCTCGACAGCTTCGTCAAGCCGACCTGGCAGGCCCTCATCGATGGCTCGATGTTCTGCGAGCCGCAATTGCGCGCGATCATCGCGCGGGTGAAGCCGGACGTCGTCGTCGAGGACAACGTTCTGTGCTTCCCAGCGCTCATGACGAGCGAGGCCCCGTTCGTCCGCATCGTCTCCTGCAACCCCCTTGAGATGAGGGGCCCGGGCGTGGCGCCCACGTTCTCCGGACTGCCCGCGGACGATCGATCGGCGTGGGAGGCCTTCAGTGCCGAGTACGACCGCACCCACCGCGAGATGTGGGAGTCGTTCAATGCCTGGGTCGTCGAGCAGGGCGCCCCGCCGCTGCCCGACCTCGAGTTCATTCACGCCTCGTCAGCGGCGAACCTCTACGTCTACCCGCGCGAGGCCGACTACACCGACGCCCGTCCCCTCGACAGCACCTGGCACCGGATGGACTCCAGCGTTCGCGAGACTGATGCTGAGTACTCGGTGCCCGCCGAGATCGCGAACCGGCCCGAGGGGAGTTCGCTCGTCTACCTCTCGCTCGGATCCCTCGGGGGCGCCGATGTCGACCTCATGCGACGCCTCATCGACGTGCTCGGGCGCACCCGGCACCGGTTCGTCGTGAGCATGGGGCCCCAACACGCGGAACTCGAACTGGCCCCGAACATGACGGGGGCCGAGTTCGTTCCGCAGACGAAGGTCATCCCGCAGGTTGACCTCGTCATCACCCACGGAGGCAACAACACCACGACCGAGTCCCTCCACTTCGGCAAGCCGATGATCCTCCTGCCGCTCTTTTGGGATCAGTACGACAACGCCCAGCGAATGGACGAGCTCGGGTTCGGCGTGCGGCTCGCGACGTATGACTTCACCGAGGCCCAGATGAACGAGGCCCTGGACCGCTTGCTGTCCAACGCCGATCTGAGGGCTCGCATGGCGGCGAACGGCGAGGCCATCCGGTCGCGCGACGGACTGCGGGTCGGCGCTGATGTCATCGAGCGCGTTGCCGAGGCGCACGCTGCCCGGACGTGACCTGGGGCCGCGAGCTCGTCGAACCGCTCCTTTCTCGAACGGAACCGGCAGCCCTCCTACCGCCTCGACGGTCCGATGAGGCAGCGCGAATCGAGCGGCCGCTCGACCTGATCTCCTGCGTTCAGCTAGACGACTCGCGAGCGGACCTTTGGTACGCCATCGTGCGCGATGCGCGGGGCGTGTCATACGGAGTGCCTTGCGTGGCCAGCGGCGAGGCCCTGCGACGGGCCGTACCGGGCGATGGCGCTGCGGAGGCGCTGCTGGGCCTGCTCGACCGAGGAGGCAAAGGCGTACCCGGTGAAGGCTCGCGGGATGACCACGTCGGCGTCATTTGTTGGCACGCGGAGCCATGCGAGGGCGAGCGGGGATTCGACGTCGACCAGACGAATGAGCTCGTCGTCGTCGGTGAGCGCGCCGTCGTGAAGTGGCTGCTGCACCCGACGGCGGAGGAGCAGCCTGCTCCGAGGAGGCTTGCGGCACTCGCTGAGGCGTCATTCGCCGGAACACCGAGGCCCTGGGGCCTGGTGAGCGTCGACAATGCGGGCGCAGGTGTTCTCATCGCAACGGTCATCGACTACGTCGCCGATGCCAGCGATGGCTGGGAATGGGCCGTCGAGGATGTGCGCAGTCTGGCGCTCGGTGAGACCGACGATGCGAATGCCCTCAGGTCGATGCCGGTGATCGGCAGGCTCGTCGCCGAGATGCACCTCGCATTCGCGGCCGCGGGCAGGTCGATCGCGACCGATGATGAGGCCGAGGACTGGTCGGTCGAGGCAGCCGCGGATCTTCGCGACGCCGGCCTCGCGGCTCCGACGGCACGGCTCATCGCGCAGGAACTCGCGCTCGTCACCGGGTTCGCCGGCACGACCATCATCGACATCCACGGCGACCTCCACATCGGGCAGGTGCTTCGCACGTCACCCGGCGATGACCTGTCGATCATCGACTTCGATGGAAGCCCGACGCGGTCCCCCGAGCAGCGGCTGGCCCGGCAGCCGGCCGCGCGCGACGTCGCCGGAATGCTGGCATCCCTCGATCATGTGGGCCGGGTCGTCCTCCATCGAACCGACGGCCTCGACGATGGGCAGCGAGGCAGGGTCCACGATTGGATCGCGGCGGCGCAGCGGGGCTTCCTCGATGCCTACCTGTCCCGGCTCGCGGAGGCGGGCGAGGAGTCGCTGCTCGACGCCGGGCTGGTCCGACCCTTCCAGCTGCAGCAGGAGTGCCGCGAGTTCATCTACGCCGCGAGGTACCTGCCCCACTGGCGGTATGTTCCCGAGGGTGCCCTCGCGGCCCTGCTCAACAGGTCGGGGATCACGAGTCCATGAACCACGATGAGGGAGCCCCATGAAGCCCGAGATGTTCCTCGCTGACATCGAGCGGAAGCCCGACGCCCTCGCCGGGCTCGCAGCGAGTCTGGATCGGGAGAACCCATGGGCTGCAACGGCTATTGACCGTGACTCCCACCTCGTGTTCCTCGGAATGGGCTCATCCCACTACGCGAACGGGGTCGCGGCAGCCCGGCTGCGCGCGGCGGGCGTCAATGCGGTCGCCGAGCTCGCGAGCAGCGACCTGCTGCCGCAGGTTCGGCCGAGCACGGTCGTCGTCGCGGTGTCTGCGAGTGGGGGCTCGGTCGAGACCCTCGATGCCGTGAGCCGGTACCAGGGCAGGTGCCCGGTCGTCGCGATGACGAACACCGCGGGGTCGGACGTGACCAGGGAGGCGTCGACGATCCTCATGATGGAGGCCGGGAAGGAGGAGAGCGGCGTCTCTTGCCGTTCCTTCCAGCACACGCTCGCGCTGTTCCTTGCGCTTGAGGCCGAGCTTGGTCTTGGCCCGAATCCGGTGGCGACGGTTGCCCGGGCCGCTGACGCAACGGCCGACCTCCTCGATCGGCGCGGGTCCTGGCTGCCGCAACTGCTCGAGGAGGCGATCTGCCCCGACGGCACCTACCTGGTGGCCCCGGCACGGCGGATGAGCTCGGCCCAGCAGGGGGCACTCATGCTCCGCGAGACCCCCCGCGTCCCGGCGGTGGGCTGCGAGACCGGCGACTGGAGTCATGTCGATGTCTATCTCACGAAGACGATCGACTACCGGCTCGTGCTCTTCGCGGGATCGCGATGGGAGCCGCAGCTCGTGACATGGGTCGTCGAACGCGGTTCGCGGCTCATCTCGATCGGCCAGGACATGGCGCAGGCAACGCTTGTCGTTCGCTACGCGGGCGATGATGACGACGAGGTACGGCTGCTCGCCGAGGTCGGCGTCGCGGAACTCCTTGCCGAGTCGTTGTGGCGGTCAGCGGGGTCGTAGCCGTCAGCGCGGCTAGGCGACGCCGCGCTCCAAGCGGCGCATCATCTTCGGTGTGAGGATCATCGCGAGCTCATCGGGTGCTCCCACGACCACGAGCAGGTCGCGGGCCCGGCTCATCCCGGCATACAGGACGCTCCGCGGATCGATCCCGTCGTGGAACCCGTTGACTGCGAGCACGACGACCGGCCGCTCGAGGCCCTTGAATCCGGAGACGGTGGAGTAGAACACGGTGTGGTCCGCCCATAGGCCGTCCCAGTAGGCGACCTTGTCATCGGCCTGCTGGGCCTGCACCGGATGCCGGTGCTTGGTCGTCAGCAGGGCAATGTGCTCGGGGAGCCAGCCACCGTGGTCGTGGAGGGTCATCACCGCCGTGTCAGCAGCATCCATGACCGCATCAGGGTCGCATCGTATGTAGCGGACGGGGAACCCATCACCCCCCATCGCCGTGACGGGCGAGGTGAGGAGGGGTCGAAAGGTGTCGACGATCTGCTTGGCATTGCGGAGGTTCTCGTCGAGGACCAGCGGAGTGAGCGGCAGGTCTGGCCGCCCCTTGCGGTCGCTGAACACGACCTGCTCGTCATCGCGGAAGACTGCGAGGCGAAAGGAGTCGGACGCCGCTGACGCGAGCAGTGCCGTCCACCACGAGTCGGCGAAGTCCTGAGCCTCGTCGACGACGAAGGCGGTGAACCGGGCGGAGGCGTCCAGAGCCCCGGCTGCCTCGGTCATCCGGGCCGGGGCAGCGGCGGTCCAGAAGTCGCCTGGCTCCGCGGGGCCGGGATGGACTCCCCACTGGTATCCGAGCTGGTGAAAGGTGCCGACATAGGCGGGCTGCTGTGATCTCGGGAGCGCCTGGGTTGCCCGTCGGGCCATCTCGGCGACTCCACGTCCGTATGAGACGAAGCAGACGCGCTCGCCCGCCTGGGCCCATCGGCGGGCCTGCTCGATGGCGAGCCAGGTCTTGCCCGTACCTGCGGATCCGGTGATCTCGATTCGTGGATTGTTGCGGACGACGGCCAGGAGCGTGGCCTGCGCCGCGGTGAGCTCGTCGCTATGCCGGAGCCGCGCCTCGGTGCGCGCGAGGATCTCTCGCTCGGTGTCGGGCACGCCGAGGAGCAGGTCGAGTGCGGATTCGACCCAGCCCTGCCCCGGCAACGGCGTCTGGAACTCAGGGGACCACAGGCGGTCGTAGGCGATTCCGGCCGCCTCGGGGAGGTCGTCTCGGCCGAGGATGAGATCACGGCGGGCCTCCGGGCCCATCGCCCCGCTCACGGTCATGTAGGGAAACGCGAGCAGCCATCCGGCACGCAGGGCGCCACGCGACCAGGTGGGCTGGCCCTCGAGGTAGCGCTTGAGGGCGTAGACGCCGTTTCTTGCCTGTCTCACCGGGTCGATCTCATGGGAGCCGGAGACGTCATTTTGCCGCCATTGCCCGTCTGTGAACGTGACATGGCCCCCCTTCACCTCGATCACGGCGGCGCCGCAGTCCGGCATGAGGAGGAGCAGGTCGATCTCGACCTCGCCGTGACGGGGGTCAGTGATTCTCACGCCGTGGAGCAGGACGTCGCCGTCGCGCAGGTGAGTCCGGAGGGCCTCCCATACGAGGCGCTCCGACTCGTCCTCGAAATGCGGATGCTCGGGAATGAGCAGAACTGGCATATCCCCCCGTTCAAGGTCGTGTCGTGTGACGCCGGCATGAGCCAGAGGGCACGCTCGGCGCTGCTCGAGCCCTGTGGCACCCGTCTTGGGTACGGTAGGGCATCCGAGGGTCGTACGTAACCGATCCGCGGTTGGTTGGCCGCAGGCGATTGCCCGCGTCCGCGGTTGGTTGGCCGCAGGCGATTGCCCGCGATGATCGAGGTCGAGAGGGGCGGTCGTGATGAACAGGCAGCTCACCGATGCGCTCGTCGCCGCGGCTGACCGAAGCTGGACGGGTGCCGTGCTCGCCCGCGACAAGAAGACCGGCTCTGAGGCGTCCGTTTACATCTATGACGGCGGGATCTACTCCGTCGAGCTCGACGATTACGAGCCGAGTTTCGTCTCCAGGCTCATCGCCGCCGGACATATTGATGCAGCGCGGCTGGCGTCGGTGCGCCCGAGCCTGGATCGTGACTCCGCTGACCTCATGGTGGGCCGAATTGTCGTCGACTGCGGCTGGATCTCCGTCGACCGGCTCGCCGAGTACCACCGCGAGTACCTGCTCGCTGCCCTTGGTGCGGTGCTCGATGGCCGGTCCCTGCGGGTCCGGGAGTCGAAGAACGAGGTCACGTCGCGCTGGTGCATCCTTCCCACGAGGATCGAGGACCTCGTTGCCGAGACCGAGATCCGCAAGATCCAGCTTGCGCGGGCATCGTCTGCGCTCGCGGGGGAAGGGCACGCGGGTGCCTGCGTCCTTCGCCCGCTCGGCAGCACCGCCGCGGTTTCGAATGGTTCCCCTGAGCTTGACGCCTTCATGCGGGCGACCGATGGCGTGCGCTCCGTCGATGATGTTGCGGCGATGTGCGGATTCACGCGGGCCGAAGCCGTCTTCCATGCGTCAGTGCTCACGACGGCAGGTGTGGCCGTCCTCGCTGCGATGCCCGAGCCGCCGAAGGAGGTGCGGGCGCTGCGGGTGCCGGAGGAGTTCGGCATGCTGACGGTCCGACCGGGGCTGCCTGAGCCCGTCGCTTATCGGCTGCCAGAGTCGACCTTGGGGGCCGCGAATTCAGGCGAGGTCGTTGCGCCGCGCCGGACTCCGCGACGATCTGGTGCCTGGGCCGAGACGGTTCCACTCGTTCGGCCCAATGCCCCCCGACGAGACCTCACGACCGTGGCCATCCCGAGGCCGCCAGCACCCGACTGAGCGACGCTTGTCGAGCAGGTCCGCTGACCGGACCCTGTTCCTTTGTTCGCGCCGATGCTGTTTCCTAGCGTGGGGCCGTCGAACCACTGGATGACCTGAAAAGACGGGCACAGGGTTCCGCGAGAGGGAGAAGCATGCGAGACGCAAAATTTCTGCCGTTGACTGCCGAGGAGATCACGGCGGCGGCGAACATCGTCCGCGCTGCCGTGCCGCGACCGGATTCCATCCGGTTCGCGGCCCTCTACTCGCACGAACCGGACAAGCGCGCCCTCCGCGACGGAATCGCGCCCAATCGCGAGGCCCGCGCCCTGCTCGTCGATCGTGCTGATGGGACAAGCTGGGACATGGTCGTCGATCTCGAAACGATGTCGGTGGTGCGCTCGGGGAAGGTATTGGAGGGCGCCTCGCCTGTCCTCACCGAGGAGTTCATGACAATCGGCGCCCGGATCAAGGAGGATCCTCGCTACCAGGCGGCGCTCGCCAAGCGAGGGATCACCGATCTCACGCTCGTGCAGATTGATCCCTGGGCGATCTCGAACGTGCCGGAGGTCGATACGCCCGACGGTCGACTCTGCAGTTCGGTGTCCTATGTCCGGCACTTCGAGGACGACAATGGCTACGCCCATCCCATCGAGGGCGTCGTGGCGATCGCCGATCTCACGACGGGTGAGGTGGTCGAGGTCTTCGACTACGGCGTCACGCCGATGAACGAGAGTTGCGCGAACTATCTCCCCGAGTTCAACCAGCCGCTGCGAACTGACATCGCGCCGCTCACGATTACGCAGCCGGATGGCCCGGGATTCACGGTCAACGGGCACGAGATCACTTGGCAGCGCTGGCGAATGAACGCATTCCTCCTCCCGATCGAGGGGCTCATCCTCCAGGGCGTTGAGCTTCGAGATGGGGAGGAGTGGCGCTCGGTCATGCACCGCGGTGGCCTGAGCGAGATGGTGGTGCCCTACGGCGAGGTGGCCCCGAACCACCTCTGGCGCTGCGCCTTCGACGCAGGTGAGTTCGGAGTCGGCAAACTGGCGAACTCCCTCACTCTCGGCTGCGATTGCCTCGGTGAAATCGTCTACATGGACGCCGTCATCGCGTCCGAGAGCGGGGAGCCGCACATCATCCACAACGCGATCTGCGTCCACGAAGAGGATGACGGCATCCTGTGGAAGCACACCGACTGGGTGACCGACAAGGTCGAAGTCCGCCGTTCACGCCGGCTCGTCGTCAGCTCGATCTCCACGATCGGCAACTACGAGTACGGATTCTTCTGGTACTTCTACCTCGACGGCACGATCCAGTTCGAGGCGAAGCTCACCGGAATCATGCAGACGAAGTCGATTGGGGCTGATGCCCAGGGCGAGCCAGGAACCCGGGTCGGCCAGAACCTCGTCGCGACCATCCACCAGCACCACTTCTCCTTCCGCCTTGACATGGAGGTCGACGGCTGGCGAAACCGCGTCTACGAGAACGATGTGTATGCCCCGCCGGTGGGCCCTGGGAACGAGCAGGGCAATGCCATCCGGGTTCGCAAGACCCTGGCCGAGACCGAAAACACCATTGATGGCATGGTCAACCCCCAGGCCGCACGAAACTGGACGGTCGTGAGCTCGGAACGCACGAATGCGTGGGGCACGCCGACCGGTTACAAACTGCTGCCCGGCTGGGCGAACTCGGTCCTGTTCGCGCAGTCGCCTTCGCATGTCGCCGCGCGCGCAGGATTCGCCAAGCAGAATGTCTGGGTGACGCCGTACGATCCGAGCCAGATGCGAGCGGCCGGTGACTTCCCGAACCAGAACCGCAATGAGCTCGGGCTTCCCGTCTGGGTGCGGGAGGATCGCGCGGTGGCCGATACCGACCTCGTGCTTTGGTACAACCTCGGCGTTACGCACATTCCTCGTGCGGAGGATTGGCCGGTCATGCCCGTGGAACGCGCTGGATTCATGCTTGTCCCGGTGAACTTCTTCGATCGCAACCCGACCATGGACGTGCCCCCGAGCGAGCCTGTCGGGTGCCATGCCCCTAGCGAGACCTCCTGTCACTGATGCCTTTCCCTGTACGACCACCGAAAAGTCCCCCATACTGGACCGCTGAGCGGTCCAAAGTGCTGGTCCATCGGTCTGATGTCACAGAACGATGCGCGAACACGTACTTGGAGGAGGCATGTCAGTGAGGCGTGACCCCTATCTGCCGAACGCTCCCCTCGCGATGCTCATCGGCGGCGAGTGGGTGCTTTCCGGCGATTCCTTTCAGGCGGTAGACCCCAGCACCGGCCAGGCATGGGCGTTGATCCCCGAGGCCCGGGCGACCCAGGTCGACGCCGCCGTCGAGGCGGCGCGGCGGGCC
>JBMOKH010000239.1:0-3490 GCA_049315365.1 Candidatus Nanopelagicales bacterium | reverse complement strand
TTGTGCTTCGTGGTGGCCCATTTGGAGTGGCCGCTCATCGGCTGCGCCTCACAATCTCGACAAACATTTGGTGGATTCGAAGATCGCCGGTCAACTCCGGATGGAATGACGTGGCGAGCAGCTGGCCCTGGCGGACCGCCACGATCGTACCTGCGTCGTCCCCGGACTCGATCGTGCCAAGCACCTCGACCTCCGGACCCGCCGATTCGACCCAGGGCGCACGGATGAAAACGGCGTGAACACGGTCGGGGCCGACGCCCGCGATGCCGATATCGGTCTCGAAGGAGTCGACCTGACGGCCGAACGCGTTGCGCCGAACGGTGATGTCGAGTCCGCCGATCGTCTCCTGGTCCGGTCGTGCGTCGGTGACCCGGTCGGCGAGCATGATCATCCCTGCGCACGACCCGTACATGGCCATCCCGGAGCGCCTGGCCTCGCGAAGCGGCTCCATGAGGCCGTTGGTGAGCGCGAGCTTCGACATCGTCGTCGATTCGCCTCCCGGGATGACCAACCCGTCTACGAGGCGGAGTTGCTCATTGGAGCGAACCCGAACTACGTCCGCCCCCACCGCTGACAGTGCGGACTCGTGCTCCCTCACATCCCCCTGGAGGGCAAGTACCCCGATTCGCGGGGGCGTTGTCACCAGCCCCGATCCTCCAGCCGATGGTGCACCGGGATGTCAGCGACGTTGAGGCCCACCATTGCCTCGCCGAGGCCCCGGGAGACCTTCGCGACGACGTCGGGGCTGTCGAAGTGCATGGTCGCCTGCACGATGGCGTCGGCTCGCTTCGCGGGATCGCCGGACTTGAAGATGCCGGATCCGACGAAGACGCCATCGGCGCCCAGCTGCATCATGAGCGCGGCATCCGCTGGGGTCGCGATGCCACCCGCGGTGAACAGCACCACGGGGAGCCGTCCGGCGTCGGCGACCTCCTTCACGAGGTCGTACGGTGCCTGCAGCTCCTTGGCCGCGACGTACAACTCGTCCTTCGACATCGAGGTGAGCGCCCGGATCTGACCGAGGATCTTGCGCATGTGGGTGACCGCGTTCGAGACATCTCCCGTGCCGGCCTCGCCCTTGGACCGGATCATCGCGGCGCCCTCGGTCAGCCGGCGCAGGGCCTCGCCGAGGTTCGTCGCGCCGCACACGAACGGCACGGTGAACTGCCACTTGTCGATGTGATTGGCGTAGTCGGCCGGCGACAGCACCTCGGACTCGTCGATGTAGTCGACGCCGAGCGACTGCAGGATCTGGGCCTCGGCGAAGTGCCCGATGCGCGCCTTCGCCATGACCGGAATGCTCACTGCGGCAACGATGGCATCGATCATGTCGGGATCGGACATCCGTGACACGCCGCCCTCGGCGCGGATGTCGGCCGGGACCCGCTCGAGGGCCATGACCGCGACCGCGCCCGCATCCTCGGCGATCTTCGCCTGCTCGACGTTCACGACGTCCATGATGACGCCGCCCTTGAGCATCTCGGCCATGCCCCGCTTGACGCGCTCAGTACCGACGACCGCAGGCACATTCGACACAGGAACCCCTCAGTTTTGTCATGCCAGGTCCGTCATGCACGGGCCCGGGCTCGATATGCAAATGCTATGACCCTTCGGGCCGGGGAGCCATTCCGACGGCTTCCCGCCTAGCGGGGTCCCAACCCCTTTGGCGGGGTGTCGTCCATCTCCCATGAGAGCGGCAGCGCTGTGCGGCCCGCGAGCCAGAACCATCGGGCCGCCCGCTGGCCGCGCACCTGGCGGCACGCGCGAACGGCATCGTTGAGGAATCGGCGGGAGAGCTCGACCCGGCGGATCGCGGCGTCGAGCTCGTCGAGGAGCTCGGCACCAGCCGGATTGCTCCGAACCTCGGCGACGTCGTCGGGGTACTCGAGGGCGGCATCGAGCGCCGCGGTGAGGTTCGACTCGGCCTGCGATCGGGCGGCATCGTCGGCATCGCTCGCGGTCCGGGCACGATGGGCGGCATCTGCCAGGAGCATGCTCGTCGCCGGATCCAAGATCCCCGAGGACGAGAGCTCGAGGGCGACCGATGATCGCCGGAGCAGTTGCGCGTCGAGGGCCAGCCGCGAGATGTCGATCTTGCGATGCAGCCGGTCAAGACGGCCGGCGGTGCTGCTCAGGTACCAGCCGAGGAGCACGATGAAGATGGCGATGAGCCACACGATGACCGGGTTCACCTAGGTGCTCCTTCCACCGAGGCGGCCGACGATCTGGCCGCGCAGATCGGTCGTCACCTTCTCGCCTCCGACCGTCACACTCTCGTAGACGGCAATGACGTCGTCGACGACGACATCCCAGTCGAACTCCTGCACCCGGCGCCAGCCCTGCTCCTCGAACTCCGTGCGGACCGTACGGTCGGCGAGCACCCCGATGACCTCGGCTGCGAGGGCCTGTGAATTCTCACTCTCGAACAGCGCTCCGGATACGCCCTCCTCGAGGACCTGCCGGAAAGCCGGGATGTCGGACGCGACGACTGCGGTCCCGGAAGCCATCGCCTCGATGAGGACGATGCCGAATGACTCCCCGCCGGTGTGGGGCGCGACGTACACGTCGACCGATCGGAGGGCCCTGGCCTTCACCTCGTCCGACACCCTGCCGAGGAACTCGATGTGAGAGGCAAGGCCAGGGTCGAGCGCTGACCGCAGCTCATCGAGGTCGCCCGGACCGACGACGATGACCTGGAGGTCGGGCACCGCCTCGACGATGGCAGGCAGTGCCGACAGCAGGACGGCGAATCCCTTGCGCGGCTCGTCGACGCGGCCGAGGAACATGATCGACGGCCGCGCCGGATCGACAAGATCCAGCAGTGGCCCCGTCGAGTATTCGGCAACTCGCACCCCGTTGGGGATGAGCACGGCATCACCGCCGAGGTGCCCGACGAGGGTTCGGCGGGCCTGCTCGCTCACGGCGATTCGGCCGCTCAGCTTCTCCATCGCCGTCTGCGCGATGTAGTACCCGGCCGAGAGGATCCTGGAACGGGCGTGCGACGAGTGCCAGGTGGCAACCATCGGGCCCCGCGCCACCCAGCAGGCGAGCATCGACAGCCCGGGTGCCACCGGTTCATGCACGTGGAGAACGTCGAAGTCGCCCTCCTGGATCCAGCGGCGGACGGCCCTCGTGGCACCGAAGCCGAAGTTCACGCGCGCCACGGATCCGTTGTAGGGCACAGCCACGGGCCGTCCGCCATTGACGACCCACTCCGGCAGGTCGATGCCATCATCGACCGGCGCGAGCACGCTCACCTCGTGACCGTGGCCCATGAGCGCGAGGGCGAGATCGGCGACATGCGAGCGCACGCCGCCCGGCGCATCCCACGAGTACGGGCAGACGATTCCGACCTTCATGGGCGGACAACTTTCATGGCCGGACGACCTTCATGAACGGACGACCATCACGGTGTCCGGGGACTCAGGTCCGCGAGCCAGACCTTCTGCAGCATGTGCCACGAGGTCGGCCGCTTGCGGATGCCGTCCTC
>JBMOKH010000032.1:0-15669 GCA_049315365.1 Candidatus Nanopelagicales bacterium | reverse complement strand
CGGCCGGTGCGATTGCCGTACTCCCATGCCGCGTCGAGCACCTCCTGAACCGGCCAGCGGGTGTTCACCGGCACGAGAGTGTCGCGCAACTGGTCGTCCGGCGCATGGAGGGAGACGGCAAGCGTCACGGGCAGGCCCTCGCCCGCGAGCTGCTGCATCCGCGGGACAAGGCCCACGGTCGAGACCGTGACCCCGCGGGCGCTCATTCCAAGCCCGTCGGGCGCCGGGGACACCAGCCTGCGAACCGCCCCGATGACCGCCGAGTAGTTCGCAAGCGGCTCGCCCATTCCCATGAAGACGACGTTGCTCACGCGCCCCGGGCCACCGGCGACCTCCCCGCGATCCAGCGCACGGGCGCCCGCAAGCACCTGTTCGACGATCTCGGCGGTGGACAGGTTCCTCGTGAGGCCGGCCTGACCGGTTGCGCAGAAGGGGCAGTTCATGCCGCAGCCCGCCTGCGATGAGATGCACACGGTCACCCGATCCGGGTAGCGCATGAGAACGGACTCGACGAGCGCTCCGTCATGAAGCCGCCACACGCTCTTGACGGTCGTGCCGCTGTCGCAGTCGATCGTGCGAACGGGCGTCAGCAACTGGGGCAGCAGCGCCCCCGAGATGACATCCCGCACCTCGGAAGGGAGGTCGGTCCACGCACTCGGGTCATCGCTCAGCCGCCCGAGCCATTGCCTCGAAACCTGATCGGCGCGGAACGCCGGAAGCCCTAGGTCGACGACGGCGGCCTTGCGCTCGGCACCGGAAAGGTCCATGAGATGGCGCGGGGCCTTGCCCCTCTTCGGGGCGTCGAATACCAGTTCTCCGGGCGCGGGCATCGAGATCAGCTGATTCCGCTGCCGAGGAAGATGGTGAAGATCACCCATGATGCAAAGGCATTGGGGATGAGTGAATCGAGCCGGTCCATCATTCCGCCATGCCCCGGAAGCAGCCGGCCCATGTCCTTGATGCCGAGATCGCGCTTGATGGCGCTCTCCGAGAAGTCACCCGCCGTCGCGGTGACGGTGAGGACGACCCCGGCGAGCACCCCCTGCCACCAGGGTGCTTCGAGGAGCAGCACGAACGCCGCTGCCCCGACAGCCGACTGCAGGACGAGCGACCCGGCGAATCCCTCCCAAGATTTCTTCGGGCTGATCTGCGCCGCGATCGGATGCCTGCCAAAGAAGACGCCTGCGGCATATCCGCCGATGTCGTTCGCAACGGTGAGGAGAATGAACACGAGAACACGCTTCGGGCCATCGTCAGCAGCCAGGGTGAGCATGACGAACCCGGCCATGAAGGGCACGTAGGCGGCCACGAAAATGCTCGCGGAGACATCACGCACATAGCCTTCGGTCCCGAGCCGAATCCGCCAGAACATCACGAACAGCACCGTGATTCCGAGCACCACCACCTCGACGGACAGGCCCCACATGAACGCGGTCGTCGGGAGGAGCACAGTCGCGATAAGAAGCGGGGTCCGCGCGACCTTGATTCCCCTGCTTCCGAACGCCTGGACGAACTCCCGAACCGCGATGAGCAGCGCCACGACGACGACGACCCCGAAGGTCCACTTCCAGGTGAAGAGCGACAGCAGGACGACGGCGCCAAGCGCTAGTCCCGACCCGATGGCGGCCGGCAGGTTGCGGCCCGCGCGGGACTTCGGAGCATTCTCGCCGGTGTTGGCGCCTAGGTCAGTCAAGGTCAGACCTCGAGCAGTTCTGCTTCTTTGTGCTTGAGGATGTCGTCGATGTGCTCGACGTGGCGATGGGTGACGTCGTCAAGCGACTTCTCCGCGCGCCGCACGTCGTCCTCGCCGGCCTCGCCGTCCTTCTGAAGCCGGTCGAGCTGATCCTTCGCATTACGCCGGATGTTGCGAACGGAAACCCGGGAGTCCTCGGCCTTGTGCTTGGCCACCTTGATGTAGTCCCGGCGACGCTCCTCGGTGAGTTGGGGCAGGGAAACCCTGATGACCGTGCCGTCCGATGTCGGGTTCACTCCGAGGTCGCTGTCGCGAATCGCCTTCTCGATGCTGGTGAACGATCCCTTGTCATAAGGGACGATGACGATGAGCCGCGGCTCCGGGATCTGAAACCCCGCCATCTGGTTCAGCGGGGTCATCGTGCCGTAGTAATCGATGACGATCTTGGCGAACATCGCCGGATTCGCGCGACCGGTGCGGATCGTCGCGAAATCCTCACGCGCAACCACGACGGCCTTGTCCATCTTCTCCTCCGCCTCGAGAAGGATGAGATCGATCTGCTCGCTCACGATGGACTCCCTTGGGTGATCGCCGACATCGCAGGACTTCGACCTCGGCGGGCGGAATGGCTATTCGGTTGAAACGAGGGTTCCGATTGTCTCTCCACGAACGGCCCTGGAGATATTGCCGTCCACGAGAAGGTTGAAGACCTCGATCGGCAGATGATTGTCGCGGCACAGGCTGATCGCCGTGGCGTCGGCCACCTTGAGATTACGGCTCAGCACCTCATCGTGGGTGAGGTTTCGAAACCGCTTGGCGGCCGGATTCGTGCGGGGGTCGTCGTCATACACGCCATCGACGCCCTTGGCCATGAGGACCACTTCGGCGCCGATCTCGAGCGCCCGCTGAGCGGCGGTCGTGTCGGTGGAGAAGTAGGGCTGCCCCAGGCCGGCGCCGAAGATGACGACGCGACCTTTCTCGAGGTGGCGGATAGCACGCCTAGGAACATACGGCTCCGCGACCTGACCCATGGTGATTGCCGTCTGAACCCGGGTGTCGATACCGGCCTTTTCGCAGAAGTCCTGGAGCGCTAGGCAGTTCATCACGGTACCCAGCATGCCCATGTAGTCGGCACGGGCACGATCGATGCCCCGCTCGGACAATTGCGCTCCGCGGAAGTAATTGCCCCCGCCGATGACGACGGCAACCTCGACCCCCGACCGGACGACGTCAGCGATCTGGCCGGCAATACCCGACACTACGTCAGGGTCAACTCCGATCTGCCCGCTTCCGGCGAACGCCTCTCCCGAGAGCTTGAGCAGCACCCGGCGCCACCCGCCCTCCGGCGCCTGGGGCCAGGTATCGATCGTCCCGTCGAGTGAGGGCTGCACGACCCCGAGCGGCTTGCCTGGAGTCATGCACCCCTGCCCTTCACGAACGATTGCCTGATGTCGCGACGGTCATGCCCGTTGCGGCACTGTACCCAGTGGCCTGCCGAACTATTGGCCGGCCGAACTTGCGGCCGGCCGAACTAGTGGCCTGCCTCGAAACGGGCGAACGCGGTCACTTCAGTACCAGCGTCCTTGAGCACCTGGGCGACGGTCTTCTTGCTGTCAGAGACGCTCGACTGCTCGAGAAGGACGCTCTCCTTGAAAAAACCGTTGACGCGGCCCTCGACGATCTTGGGCAGGGCTGCCTCAGGCTTGCCCTCCTCTTTCGCGGTGGCCTCAGCGATGCGGCGCTCGTTCTCGACAATGTCGGCCGGGACCTCGTCACGGGTGACATAAAGCGGACGCATCGCCGCGATCTGCATTGCTGCGGCACGCGCGGCTTCCTCGTCGCCGGAGTAGGCGACCATGACGCCGACCTGCGGCGGCAGGTCCGAGGCTCGGCGGTGCATGTACAGGGCAACCGGCGGCGGAAGGACTGCAACTCGTCCGAGCTCGATCTTCTCGCCGATGACCCCGCCCATCTCGGCAATGGCAGCGTTCACCGTCCGACCATCGGGAAGGGCGGCAGCGCCCAGCGCGACAGGGTCGCCGATCTGCCCGTCGTTCGCCGTATTCGCGATCGCATCGGCAAGGGCGAGGAACTCGGCGCTCTTGGCCACGAAGTCGGTCTCGCAGAGCAGTTCAACGAGCGCATTGCCCGACGCAGCGACGAGGCCGTTCGAGGTCTCCCTCTCAGCGCCCCGCTTCGCTGCCTTGGCAGCCCCCGAGATCCGCAGGTGCTCAACGGCCTTCTCGAAGTCTCCGTCGGTCTCCTCGAGCGCCCTCTTGCACTCCATCATTCCGGCGGCGGTGAGGTCACGCAGCTTCTTTACTTCGGCGGCAGTGATGTTTGCCATCGTCATTCGATCCTTTGCTGGTAAGAGGTTGGAAGGTGTCGCGCGCCTGGCCGCAGTCAATCCGGCGGCCAGGCAGCGCACTCAGGCCTCAGATGGGGTGGCAGTCTCCTCGACGACCTCGATCACGACAACTTCATCCGCGGCGGCGTCGACCACAGCCGCCTCGACTGCGACGACCTCGACCGCAGCGACCGCGGCTGCCGCCTCAGCGGATCCTGCGAGGATCTCGCGCTCCCACTCGGCGAGGGGCTCCGGAGCGGCAGTGCCGCCCGCGGCCCGGCTCGCGCGAGCCATGAGGCCCTCTGCCACCGCATCGGCAATGACGCGGGTGAGGAGTGCTACCGAGCGAATGGCATCGTCATTGCCCGGGATCGGGAAGTCGACCTCGTCGGGGTCGCAGTTCGTGTCGAGGACGGCAATGACCGGGATGCCGAGCTTGCGAGCCTCACCCACGGCGATGTGCTCCTTCTTCGTGTCGACGACCCAGATCGCGCTCGGGATCTTCGACATGTCGCGAATACCGCCGAGGGTCTTCTCGAGCTTCTCCTTCTCGCGGCGAAGGACGAGGAGCTCCTTCTTCGTGAGGCCGGAGCCTGCGACGTCGTTGAAGTCAATGACCTCTAGCTCCTTCATCCGCTGGAGGCGCTTGAAGACGGTGGAGAAGTTCGTGAGCATGCCGCCGAGCCAGCGCTGATTGACGTAGGGCATCCCAACACGGGTCGCCTGATCTGCGATGGCCTCCTGGCCCTGCTTCTTCGTGCCGACGAACATGATCGAGCCGCCGTGGGCGACGGTCTCCTTGACGTATTCGTACGCCTGATCGATGTACGACAGGGACTGCTGGAGGTCGATGATGTAGATGCCATTGCGCTCGGTGATGATGAAGCGCTTCATCTTGGGGTTCCAGCGACGGGTCTGGTGACCGAAATGGACACCGCTTTCGAGCAGCTGGCGCATAGTGACAACGGCCATGGTGATGACTCCTTCAAGGCGCGCCGATCTTCCGGCGCGCGCCGGTTCGTTGGCATTCGGCCGGTTGGCCGATGCCCCTGACGCTCCTCCGGGCTCGCACCCGCGAAGGCGGGACCGTGCGGGCCTGGGCTCGGTTGGGATCTTCACGAAAGGCGGGTGCATGAACAATCGAAGCGTTCATGCTCCATGCCCGGTGAGTGAACCCGCCGGCAAAGGGGCGTGCGAATTCCCCCGTCAAATGACGAGGGTGAACGCAGTCTAGACGGTCAGCGGCCCTGCTTCTCACCAGGTGCGCCGGAGCACTGCCCACGGGCAGCATCCCTATCCACAGGAAGCCCCGGACTCGGGCGCCGTGCACCGCGGCCTCCGTGTCACCTTCGCGGGGAAGGTCGCGCGGCGAGGCTGCCTACATGACCTGGATCGCCGCACTCATCATTGCCGGGCTCTGGACGTGGCCGGTCTCCCCCGTCCGCGTCGAGCAGGGGTTCGACCCGCCCGAACAGGCGTGGAGCCGAGGCCATCGCGGAATTGACCTCGCGGCGCACCCCGGGAGCCTTATCCGGTCCATCGGCGACGGCCAAGTTGCCTTTGTCGGCACCGTGGCCGGCACGCCTGTCATCGCCATCGAGCACCCCCGAACCGGACTGCGATCGACGTACCAGCCGGTCGCGCCACTCGTCCAAAGGGGCGACCCCGTTTCCGCCGGAGCACCGATCGGGTACCTCGCCGGGCCGCTGGCAACACAGGGAGGCGGCGAACGAGCCGGTGCGCAAGACTCGCCCGGGGGACACTGCGCCGGTCGGTGCCTGCACCTCGGACTGCGCGGGACCGATGGCTACGTCGATCCACTCACAGTTCTCCCCCGCACGCCCGCGATCCTCAAGCCGGTCGTCGCGCCCTTCGCCGGGCCGGGCATCGGGCCTGAGGCCGCCCCCTTCGCCGGGCCCGGCCTCAGGCCGGTGGCAGCTCCGATCGCGGATGCGCTTGAACGAACGTGCTCCGCAGCCTCTCAACCGACACATGCGTGTAGCGCTGAGTCGTGTCCAAGGAGGCGTGCCCCAGCAGCTCCTGGACTGCCCGCAGGTCAGCCCCTCCCTCGAGAACATGGGTGGCAGCGGTATGCCGGAGCCCATGGGGAGCAAGCCGCGGGCCGCCAGCATCACGGGTGATCCGGTCGACGATGGTGCGCACGGCCCGCTGACCAATTCGCGCACCCCTGTTGCCCACGTACAGGGCCTGCCCGGAAACGGCGAGCCGATCACGGACATCGAGCCATGCCCGGGCTGCGACCGCCGCCGGCACGCCGAAAGGGACAACCCGTTCCTTGTTCCCCTTGCCGATCACCCGCACGGTGCGGGAGTCGAGATCGAGGTCCCCGAGATTCATGGCGCATAGTTCCCCGACTCGAATCCCGGTCGCGTACAGCAGTTCGATGATCGACCGGTCGCGCTGCGCTCCGGGGTCTCCGTCATCCGCCTGGATGGCGGCCACGTCCATGACTCGCACCGCCTGCTTCGCGTCGAGAACTGTCGGGAGTCGCTTCGAGACGCGCGGGCTGGCAAGCCGCTGCCCCGGGTCAATTGGCGCCAATCCCCTGCGCAGGCACCAGGCGGTGAAGGCCCGGGCCGACGCAGCGCGTCGCGCGATGCTCGCTCGTGACTGGCCGGCGCCGTGCATCTCGGCGAGCCACGCCCGCAGATCCGCCAGCCCGATTGCGGACGGAACCTCGCAGCCCCTGTCCGCCACGAACCCGAGCAGTGAGCGGACATCGCCGAGGTAGGCGCGCACTGTGTGCTCGCTGCGATTTCGTTCGTCGCGAAGATGCACCTCGAAGTCGATGAGGGCCTCGCTGAGGCCCCGGGGCACGTCGCTCGGCAGTTGTGGCACCCTCCCATCGTGGCAAGGACCAGCGCATTCACCGCTCAGGCGCGCCCGGCGAGCCGCCAGCCGCCGGGGACCTCTTCGACGAAGCCCCGGAGCGCGAGGACAGCGAGAGCTCCGGAGACGTCGGCAGCGCCGAGCCCAGAGTCGATGACGAGATCATTGATGCCGATCGACCCCCTCGCCGGAATCGCATCGAGGACGCGGGCCTGGCTCGGTGACAGGTCATCGATCGATCTCCGCTCCTGGGCCGGCCCGCTGAACTCCCCCAGCTCGCCGATGACCTCGAGCACATCTTCGATTCGCGAGGCCAGGAGGGTGTCCGTGTCTCGGATGAGCTTGTGGCAGCCTCCCGACATCACGGAGGTCACCGGCCCGGGCACGGCCAGCACCGGACGATTTAGGGCCATGGCAGCGTTCGCGGTCGATGTCGTCCCTGATCGGACGGCCGCCTCGACGACGAGGGTCGCCCGGGTAAGGGCAGCGATTAACCGGTTCCGGGTGAGGAACCGCTGGCGCCGGACCTGCTGCCCGAGCGGTGACTCGCTGACAACGAGGCCCTCATCTGCAATCCGGCCGACGAGGGCGTCGTGTGCACGCGGATACGGGGTGTCAACGCCGCTGGCAAGCACGCAGATGGTCATTCCCTCCGCCGAAAGGGTGGCACGGTGCGCAGCGGCGTCGATGCCGTAGGCACCACCGGAGACGACGGTGAACGAGTGCTCCGCCAGCACCGAGCACCAGTCACGGCAGATTGCCTCCCCGTACGCCGTGGCGGCACGGGCTCCGACTACTGCGATCGAGCGAAGGGCGGTGAGCCGAAGATTCGCGGCGCCGAGCACCCACACCGCAAGCGGCCGTGCCGCACCGAGGTCATCGAGCTGGGTCGGCCACTCTCGGTCGGTTCGATCGATGATGCGGGCGCCGATGGCGTGCGCCGATGCCAGTGCGGATTCGACATCCACCCGAGCGAGCCGGGCCTGCATCGGTGCCTGCTCCCGCAAGCCGAGCCGGCCTGCCCGCATGCGCTCAAACACCTGCAACGCTCCCCACTCATCGATGAGCGCCCCGATTCGGGAATCGCCCGGCTCGACGGCGTGGGCCAGCGCGATGAGTGCCTCGCGCTCGACTTGAATCGTCGTGTTTCTCATGCAGTCCCCCCGACCTCGCCCCCGCGCAGCCCCATTGCTGACGCGACCTGCTCCGCATCCGGCCGAGCTGCCCCGGCAAGGTCAGCGATGGTCCACGCGATTCGTAGGATCCTGTCGGTGCTCCGCAGGCTGGCACCGGAGCGCTCCAGCGAACGGACCAGCGCCTCGGCCTCAGCGGTGGGCCGCCAACGGTGGCGGAGGGCTGCTCCTGGCACGTGGCCGTTGAGAGACCAGGGCTCACCGCGGTACCGGTGCTCCGCCCTCGATCGAGCCGCGATCACTCGGACGCGAATGTCAGCACTCGCCTCCTGGATCGGGTTCGCCAGGTCAGCAGTCGACGGCTTCGGCACGGTCAGCCTCACATCGATTCGGTCGAGAAGGGGCCCGGAAAGTCGCTCGGCGTAGCGCCGCCGCGCCATCGCGGTGCAGGTGCAGGCATCGCCGCGGCCCACGGCCAGACCGCACGGGCACGGGTTCGAGGCCAGAACTAGCTGGAAGCGGGCCGGCAGGGTCGCCGAGGCTGCGGCCCGCATGATGGTGATGACTCCGGACTCCATGGGCTGGCGCAGGCCCTCGAGGCTCGGACGGCTGAACTCAGGTGCCTCGTCGAGGAACAGGACGCCGTGATGGGCCAGGCTCAGCGCCCCCGGAAGGACCTGCCTTCCACGGGAAGTGCCGAGAATTGCCGTGGACGAGGACGAGTGGTGCGGTGCTTGGAGGAGGGGCCGATAGGCGATCCCGCGTTCGACCGGCCACTGGCCCGAGAGGGATGCGAGGGAGGTGACCTCGAGGGCAATATCGAGTGGCAGGTCGGGCAGGATTGTCGGCAGTCTCGCCGCCAGCATGCTTTTCCCAACGCCCGGCGGCCCGATCATCGAGCAGTGGTGCCCGCCTGCCGCGACCACCTCGAGCGCAAAACGGGCGAACGGATGCCCGCGGACCTCGCTGAAGTCAGCGTCGGGCTCGACCGCGGAGTGTGCGCCGAGGCCCGGTTTGAATCCGGTCGCGTCATCGGCGCATTCACCCGCATCCTCGCACCCGCTCGGAGCCTCGTCCGTGCCTCGCAGCACGCCGATGAGGTGCTGCAGGTCGCGGATGACCCGCACCCGCAAGCCCGGGATCGCCTGGACCTGCCGGGCATTGGCGCTCGCAATGAAGACACAACCCACCCCGTGCCGGTGCGCGGCGATGGCGGCAGCAAGCGCTCCATCGACCCCGCGCACCGAACCATCCAGCCCGAGCTCCCCGATGAACGTTGAATTGAGGAGGGACGCACGGGGAACCTGCGCGGTCGCCGCAAGCACTCCGACGGCTATCGGCAGGTCGAGGCTGGTGCCGCCCTTGGGGAGATCGGCGGGCGACAGCCCGATCGTGATCCGGGCCGCCGGCCAGGTGGCGCCGACATTGCCGATTGCCGAGCGAGCCCGCCAGCGTGCCTCGGTGACCGAGGCCCCGGCAAGGCCGATGACTCCGACGCTGGGAAGGCCCTGCGCCACGTCCACCTCGACCTTGACCATCACCCCCGCGATGCCGGTGGTGACCACTCCCCACACTTCGGCCAGACTCATCACTCCACCCCCCGCAGGTGCTCAATCGACGGGGCGCCAGAAACGCCCTGGACAACCGCGATCACATCGAGTCGGACTGACGGCGCATGCACCTCGTGCTCGGTGAGCCATCGGAACGCGAGGTGACGCATCCGGCGCAGCTTGCGCGGGGTGATCGACTCCGTGGGGTGGCCGAACGTGAGCGAGCTTCGCGTCTTTACCTCGACGAGCACGAGGGTCGCACCCTCACGGGCGACGATGTCGATCTCGCCCTCTGAGCACCGCCAGTTCCGCTCGACGACCGCGATACCGATGCCCTCGAGGTAGCGGGTCGCCACCTCTTCCCCGTACTGACCCAGCGCGCTTGTGCGTCGCATGCCCTCACCCCCTGCGGCACAACCTTCCGTCGCGGCAGGCACCAGGGCCACCGTGAGGCGCAGGCCTGTGGACACTGACCGCGAACCCGTCGATCTGGGGACAAGGTCGATCAGCCGGCCGGCTCAGACAGAGGGAATGCTCAGCGTCAGGCAGGTTCCGCACCCCAGGCCGCCGCTGGACGCCGTGAGCGAGCCCCCATGGTCGCTCACGATCGCCCGCGCGATCGTCAGGCCCAGACCGCTGCCACCCCCGTCGCCGCTCACACGGGACGGGTCGACGCGATGGAACCGCTCGAACACCGAGGTCAACTGGTCACCTGGGATCCCCTCCCCCGAATCGCACACTCGAACCAGGATGAAGTCGCCTGCCACCGCCACCGTGACCTCGACCATGCCACCGCTCGGCGTGTGACGCAGCGCATTGTCGAGGAGGTTCGCGAGAACCTGCTGGAGCCTGATGCCATCGCCGAGAATCCACGCTGGCGCCGCACATGCGTCAAGACTCAGCGCTACACCTTTTGCCTGGAACCGCGGCATCACCGCCGCTACCGCGGCCTCGGCCACGCCGCGCCCGTCGAGGCGGCTGAGGGTCAGGCCCAGGGCATGCTCCTCCGCTGCAGCAACCTCGCGCAGGTCGGTCGCCAGATGGCGGAGCCGGTCGACCTGCTCTCGCATCGTCGCCCAAGAGGCAGCATCGTGGGCGAGGACATCGTCCTCCATCCCGTCGATGTACGCCTCAAGCGTGGCGAGCGGCGTGCGCAGCTCATGGGCGAGGTCCGCGAACAGCCGGGTGCGGGTCGCCTCGGTCTCCGCGAGCCGCTGCGACATGTGGGCGAAGGATCCGGAGAGTTGGCGGAATTCAGCGCTGAACGTCACCGAGGGAACGGTCACCTCATAGTGACCAGCCGCGACAGCCTCAGCGGACTGGGCGAGCTCTTCCACCGGGCGAGCCACTCGACGCACGATGAACCATGAGACGAGGCCTGCAGCGATGAGTGATGTGATCGCGGCCACGGCGACCGAGATGCCGAAGGACGACGCGAAAGCCTCCTCCGCATGCATCGTGACCCCTGGGTCATCGACTCCCCCCTGCAACAGGTGCTCGTGAAAGAGCCCCGGCGCCACCAGCGCCGCGGCGACCACGAGGGTGACGGCGCCGACGCTCACGACGATCGCCTGGGCGATCATCAACCGAGTCGCGAGCCTCGGTGTCCGTCCGGTCATCCCGGTCCCATCCCATAGCCCACTCCGCGGACGGTGCGGATGAACCGCGGCTCGGACGCATCGTCTCCGAGCTTCGTCCGCAGGTGCCCGATGTGCACGTCGACGACGTGCTCGTCCCCGAACCATCCCGGGCCCCACACGGCCTCGATGAGCTGCCTTCTCGTCAGAGCTGCCCGGGGCCGGGATGCCATGACGGCCAGCAGGTCGAACTCGGTCCTCGTCACCTCGGTGAGCCGGCCGTCGACGTGGAGGGTCCGCGCCTCCGCGTCCAGGGACAGCCCACCTACCTCGATCCGCGCAGCAAAGAGGCCGTCCGCCGAGGAGGCGCGCGGCCGGCGCAGCATGGCTCGGACCCGTGCGATGAGCTCCCTGGGAGAGAACGGCTTGACGATGTAGTCGTCTGCCCCCATTGACAGCCCGAGGACCTTGTCGACCTCTTCATCGCGCGCCGTCAGCATGATGATGTAGGCATCGGAGAACTGCCGGATCTGGCGGCAGGCCTCAATGCCGTCGAACCCGGGGAGCATGACGTCGAGCACGATGAGGACGGGCCCGAGTGCGCGCGCCGACTCGACTGCGTCTGGCCCCGAGTGGGCGACCGACACATCAAAGCCCTCTCGCACCAGGTAGCTGCTCACCACCCCGGTGAGCGGGACCTCGTCATCAACGACGAGGACGCGCAGCCCATCGCTCACTTCGGCACCTCTCTCAGCCCTCGCCCGCAAAGGCGGCACGCATCAACGGTCATTAGGACACGTCGACCGTACCCCGCAACGCACCGCCGCTCGAACTTCATCGAATCTTCATGGGTTCTCTCGGGCACCATCATCGACCACATCGCACACTCGTAGCCTCAATACCGACTCGAGGAGACTTCGTCATGCGCAGCCAATCCCTTCTCCTTGCTGCAAGCGGCATCGCGCTGGCGACCCTTCTATCCGCATGCAGTTCCTCCGGCCACTTAGCTTCGTCGGCGGACATGTCGAGCCCGCGAGCCGCAGTACAGGTGACCGAGTCCGGCGGCGACATCTCATTCGCCCAGGGGATGATCCCGCATCACGCCCAGGCGGTCGAGATGTCCGACCTTGCACTCATCCATTCCGCGTCACCGCAGATCCGGGTGCTCGCCGAGCAGATCAAGGCTGCCCAAGGCCCGGAGATCGACCTCATGGGGCAGTGGCTCACCCGCTGGGGTGCGCCACCCCTGGCTGCGGGTGATCCCGCCGTAGTCGGGATGGACGACGGGCATGGTGGCGGTCACGACATGGACATGGGCGGTCACGACATGGGCGGCACCGGCATGATGTCAGCCGCAGATATGGAGAATCTCGAATCGGCTCACGGCGAAAGCTTCGACCGGATGTGGCTCGAGATGATGATCGAGCACCACGAGGGCGCGGTCGTGATGGCACAGGAGGTTCTGCGAACCACGGAAGACCCGGACGTCCGACGCCTCGCTCAGGGGGTCATCAACGGCCAGGAAGCAGAGATCGAGACGATGCGCAGGCTCCTAGCCGCCTAACGATGCGCAGGCTCCTAGCCGCCTAACGATGCGCAGGCTCCTAGCCGGCGACGTTCAACACGTTGAGAAGATCAACCACGCGCCCCTTGATGTCGTCACGGATGGGCCGCACAGCGTCGACGCTGTGGCCAGCCGGGTCCGAGACCTGCCAGTCCTCGTAACGCTTGCCGGGGAAGATCGGGCAGACGTCGCCGCAACCCATGGTGATGACGACGTCGGCGGCGCGCACAATCTCATCTGTCCAGGGCTTCGGGAACTCGCCCGAGATGTCGATTCCAACCTCGGCCATCGCTGCGACAGCAGCGGGGTTCACTGCGCTGCCAGGCTCTGATCCTCCGGACCAGGCGATGGCGTTGTCACCGGCAAGTTCCCTGAAGAAGCCAAGGGCCATCTGGGAACGACCGGCATTGTGAGTGCACAGGAACAGCACCACGGGACGCTGGTCGTCGCTCTTGCCCTCGACCCTGGCAAGCGCCGTGAGTCGTTCACGGGCGAACCTTTCAGCGAACATCGGGAGGTACGTGACGTTGTTCAGTCGCCCCGCGAACTCGTCGTACGAGGTGAGCAGAAAGCCCTCGATGGTTTCGGCGCTGAAGACGCCGTCGAAATCCTTCTGGAGTACGAGGGAGGACGAGCGCAGGGTGCTCACATGGAGTTCAGGAATGTCGTCGCGGTACTGGGTGGAGGTCATCGGCTTGCCCTTCTGGATGAGATTCTGCTTCGGCGGTGGCGTACGCGTGGCGCTAGGTTGCCAACCCGTTCGCGCAATTCCTCAACGGCCGCGTCGAACGCCATGGGTGTGCCAATGGCAGCCGGGTCGGGGATGGACCAGTGGATCCGGATGTTGCCCAAAGTACTGAGCTCCTCGTTGACGGCGTCGCAAACCGACACCACAACGTCATCCGTGCGAAGAACGTCCCCTATTCGCTGCGGTGGACGCTCCTCGATGTGGAGGCCGAGGCGGCTGGCCGCATGGAGGGCACCCGGGTTGATCTGGTCGGCGGGGTGCGTGCCCGCGGAGGCACTAGGGACGTCACTCGCTTCGTGCCAGAGAGCTTCCGCCAGAACGGAACGAGCGGAGTTGTGGGTGCACACGAACAGCACGCGAGGGGTTTCTATGAATACTGATTCTGGCAGAAGACCCGCCAGGCCATCCGCTAGAGCGTGGACGTAGGTGCGACGCCTGTCGTTCTTGGACTGCACGCGCTGGACGAGGCCGGCTATCTCGAGCACCTTGAGGTGATGGGCCAATAGATTTCCCGGCACCTCGAGCGCGGCAGACAATGCATCGGGGGACAAATCCTGGACTGCCAGCAGGTCCATGACGCCGAGGCGGGTCGGATCACCCAGGGCGGCCAACGCCCGGGCCCGGTTCTCGCGGCGCTTGACCCATGCAGTAGAATTTGATTCAGCGTTCATTGACTCAAGAATCACTGAACAAAGAGGCCTTGTCAAGTGAAACGGGATGGCAATCAATGACTCATACACTCCTGCGCCGCGCGAGTGGCGAGCTTCTGGGCACCTGCTTGCTCGTTGCCACGGTCGTCGGGTCGGGCATCATGGGCACGCTGCTCAGCGACAACCTAGCCGTCACCCTGCTGATCAATGCCGTCGCGACAGTCGCCGCGCTCGGGGTGCTCATCTGGGCCATCGGGCCCATCTCCGGGGCGCAATTCAACCCCGTCGTTTCAGGTGTCGAGATGGTGCGTCGCGAAATGCCGTTGGGTGAAGGATTCCTCTACATCGCCGCACAGATTGTCGGGGCCTGTGCCGGGGCCATCCTGGCGAACCTCATGTTCGCGCTCCCCGCGGTCACCGCCTCCACGCATGTCCGGACAGGCGCGAACATCTGGCTCGGCGAAGTGGTGGCCACCGCCGGGCTCCTTTTCGTCATCGGTGCCCTCACTCGCACAGGCCACGGAAACCTTGGACCGGTAGTGGTGCCCGCGTGGATCGGTGCTGCCTACTTCTTCACCTCCTCGACATCGTTCGCCAACCCCGCCGTCACCATCGGCCGATCCCTGACCGATACGTTTGCTGGAATCGCGCCTGCATCCGTCCCCATGTTCATCGTTTTCCAGATCGTCGGGGCATCCATCGGCGCCCTGCTAACCGAATTCTTCTACCCCCGACGCGGAGTCACCCCCGAGCCGCTCGACCTCCCCGGACCCATTCACCACGGGCCGCATAATCCATGACCTTCCCACGACAGATCCAAGACCTTCCCACGACGGAAAGGCCCCCGATGACCGAGAAGCCCTCCGTATTGTTCGTCTGCATCCACAACGCTGGCCGCTCGCAAATGGCCGCCGCCTACCTCCAGCACCTTGGCCAGGGCCGCATCGACGTGCGCTCCGCGGGCTCAGTTCCCGCCGACCAGGTCAACCCCGCAGCCGTCGCCGCAATGCTCGAAGAGGGCATTGACATGAGCGCCGAGCAGCCCAAGATCCTCACCGACGCGGCCGTCCAAGACTCAGACGTCGTCATCACGATGGGGTGCGGCGACACGTGCAAGTTCTACCCGGGCAAGCGATACGAGGACTGGGTCCTAGACGACCCGGCCGGCCAAGGCGTCGAGTCCGTGCGCCCCATTCGCGACGAGATTCGGCGTCGCGTTGAGGTGCTCATCAGCGGGCTCTTGCCCGCTGAGATCTGACGAGTAAGCCCGGTTTGCGACGTCACCAGTACACGGGAGGCGAAGCGCTTGTGCTGTCCGGCCACCGGAATCATTCGGACTCGAGGAACCCGAGGGACTGGCGGCTGGCCTCGACTCCGCCCAGATCCCCGCAGGCTTCGACACCGTGCCACCAAGCCAGGAACCACCGCACCCAAGGAGATTCACATGCCCGTCGTCCGCGTCTACGAGCCCGCTCTCTGCTGCAACACCGGCGTCTGTGGAGAGGATGTCGACCAGGCGCTCGTGACGTTCACGGCCGACCTCACCGCCCTAGCCGA
>JBMOKH010000238.1:0-3518 GCA_049315365.1 Candidatus Nanopelagicales bacterium | reverse complement strand
CGCCCCGTTGGCCCCGGTGCAGCGCACCCTGCTCTTCCAGGTGACCGACAAGGAGGGCCTCGCCGTCGCGAACGTGCTGCTGGCCTCCGGGGGCGCGGCGAACGGCGGCAGCCAGATCTACCTCTCGCCGATCCTCCTCGTGCCGGTCCCCCTCCCGGCCCCGCTCCAGTCGACCGTCGGGGCCTCGGACACCCTCCAGGCGCGCACCGGGGTGTCGATGCTCCTCGGTGTCCGCGTCGATGCCGCGGTGGCCTTCAACCGGCTCGCCCTCGCGGCCTTGGTCGACGCGGTCGGGGGCGTGCCGATCGCGGTGCGCGATTCGGTTCGTGTCACTGACGCGACCGGCAAGACGATCGAGACGGTCCCGCTCGGGGCCAGGACCCTCGACGGCGTGAACGCGGCGACGTATGCCCTGACCCTCCAGCCGGGCGAGTCGCAGGCGGTGCGCATGCGCCGGTTCGCCGAGGTCATGGAGCGGGTGCTCGCCAGCCTGCCGGACGAGGTCGAGTCGATGCGCCAGCTGGTGCTGAGCCTGGGATCGCTGGCGAAGTCGACCGCGACGAACGACGACCTCGTCGAGACCCTCATGCTCGTCCAGTCCGAGGCGGCGTCGGGCACGTCCGTCGAGGTCTTCCTTCCCGTGACGACCGTGCGGGCCAACGAGGCGGCCGTCATCCGGCGACCACTCGGCCCGGCGCTCGTCGAGTCGCTCCTGCCCGAGGCGAAGCTCAGCCCGGGGGAGTCCCGGATGACCCGCGTCGTGCTCGCGCGCGCGGGGGCGTCTTCGGCGAGCGCTCTCGGGGCGACGGCTTCCCTGGTAGCCGCCGGTTTCACGGTGGTCGACGCCGGACGCCGGCCGCGGGGCGAGACGATGATCGTCATCCCGGACGCCGACCCCGGGTCGGTGTCGAGGGGAGCGGAGGTCGCCGACGCCCTCGGGGTGCCGCTATCGGCGGTGCGGATCTCCGGCGGCGGCAGGCCGGTCGTCGACGTTCTCGTGCTGCTCGGGAGTGACGCAACGTTTCTGTGAGAGGCTGAGAGCCGAGAACACTGACAAGAGGCGGATGACGTGACTGCAACACCCGAGGCAATCAGCCTGGCCATAGCTGCGGCCGAGGCTGCTGCCGACAAGATGGCGACCGACATCGTCGCCATCGACGTGAGCGAGCACGTCGTCCTCACCGACATCTTCGTGCTGTGCTCGGCCCAAAACGAGCGGCAGGTCAAGGGTGTCGTCGACGCCGTCGAAGAGCGGCTCCTTGGCCTCGGCGCGAAGCTGCTGCGGCGCGAGGGCGAGCGCACGAGCCACTGGGTGCTCCTGGACTTCGGCGATGTCGTCGTGCACGTCCAGGTCGCCGAGGAGCGCATCCACTACGCGATCGAGCGCCTTTGGAAGGACTGCCCGTTCATCGAGCTGCCGGAGTCGGTGACTGCGCCCCACTCCGTCCACGGGAACTGATCCGGTGGGCGCTCCGCGCAAGATCGTGTTTTGGCGCCATGGCCGAACGCCGTGGAATGCCGAGCAGCGGTTCCAAGGTCAGACCGATATCGACCTCGACGAGGTCGGTACCGGGCAGGCACTGAGGGCCGCTGGCATGCTCGCGACCCTCGAACCATCGATGATCATCGCGTCAGACCTGCTGCGGGCGCGGGCGACGGCTGAGCCGCTTGCACGGATCCTCGGCCTTGAGGTGCACCTTGACGCCGGCCTGCGCGAGACCTTCGCCGGCGAATGGGAGGGGCTCACGCGACCCGAGCTCGAATCGGGCTACGGGGAGCTGCTCGCATCGTGGTCGAGCGGGGCCGACATCAGGCCGGGAATCACTGGCGAGACGCGCCGCGAGGTGGCGGCCCGCATGGCGGCAGCAGTCGAGCGGGCCCTCGAGGGCGTCGGTGCCGGTCAGGTGCTCGTCGTCGTCACCCACGGCGGTGCAGCGCGGGCCGGCATCGGGCAGATGCTCGAGCTCCCGGCCGAGCACTGGGCGGTGCTCGGGGTGCTCACGAACTGCTCGTGGTCGGTGCTCGTCGAGAACCTGTCGGGCCATGGGCCGGGCTGGCGCCTGCAGGAGTACAACGCGGGCACCCTGCCCGAGACTGCCCTCGCCGACGATCGGTGACGGCCGCGGATCAGCGGGGGAGGGCCCGGATCTCGGGCCGGCCCGCGGGCGCTATGCTTTCCACTCCCGCGCAATTGAGCGCATCGGGGCTGTGGCGCAGCTGGTAGCGCACCTGCATGGCATGCAGGGGGTCAGGGGTTCGAATCCCCTCAGCTCCACCGGGGAATCCTTCACGAAATAGCCCTGACCAGCCCCTGGTCGGGGCCTTTCCGTTTTCTGGGAGAGGCCGTACCCCAACGGATACGCGAACTGATGCGCCAACTGGTCAGGTGGCCTCAGTCAGACCCCCAGCCCATGGCACCCTCCGTATGCGTGCGAAGAGCCGGGTTTCGGAATCACCCCACTGGCCGGCAACCTCGCGGAGCGCGGGTAAGCGTGGGTGAACGGCAACTGGCGCGTCACATTTCGATTCGTCGATGGTGACGTCGAACTCGTGGACGGTCAGGACCATCACTATTGCCGGGGAGCCTGTCAACGGGGATCCTGCGAGAATAGACGTCGCCGCCGACTCATGCGGAGGGCTCGATGACCTGCAGGCCGGGGAATCGGCGAAACCCGCGATCGAAGGTGGCAAGGGTCGCGTTGGTCGAGAGGGCAGTAGCTGCGATCCAGGCATCCGGAATGTCGTTGCCTCGCAGGCCGAGCGTACCGACGAGTTCGCGAAATGCGATTCGCGTGACGACGTCGCCGGAGGCCGACGTTGCCCTGGGATAGCCGAGGATCCAGTCGACAAGGGCGAAGGCTTCGTCGGGGTGCAGGGGTGTCGGCATGATGCGGCTGTTGGTGACGATGCGGACAAAGCCCGTGGTGACGGCGTCCGGGATGACGAGTGGTTCACGTGAGGCCAGCACTGCGGTCAGCCACGCCCGTACGGCGGAATGGCGAGGGGAGGCGACGTTCGCTGCGTGGACGAGAACGTTCACGTCAACGCAGATCATCAGGTTCCCGTCCGGCATCGAGAGCTTCCTGAATTGCACGGCTGTCGTCGACGTCGACGCGAGGCTTGCCCATGTCCCAAGAGGGCATCGGAATGCTCGGCCCCTGAACCGGGTCAGCAGTGCTGAGAAGGAGCCTCAATGCTTCCTCGACAATCGACGACACGGTGCAGCCGCGCCCTGAGGCGACGACCTTGGCTTGGCGGTAGAGGTCGTCGTTGAGCACCAACGTGGTCTTCATGAACACGAAGATACCGTACATATGGTGGTGATCACCATATCTACGGTGACGGCGTTGACAGCAATGCTGTCGGAACTTAGTATCGCCGCATGGCAACACTGACGATTCGCGGCCTCGACGAGGAGGTCCGCGACCGACTCCGAGTTCGCGCGGCAACGCGCGGTAGGTCGATGGAGGCGGAGGCGCGGGCCATCCTGTCGGAGGCGGTGGCATCGCCGGTCGAGC
>JBMOKH010000237.1:0-3522 GCA_049315365.1 Candidatus Nanopelagicales bacterium | reverse complement strand
ACGTCATCGCCAATGGCAAGGACCGGCTCGCGCATGTCGACGATGACGGGGTGACGTTCAAGTCGCATCTCGACGGGTCATTCCACCGGTTCACTCCGGAAGTGTCGATGCAGGTGCAGCACCAGATCGGCGCCGACATCATGTTCGCGTTCGACGAGTGCACGACCCTGATGAACACCCGGGAGTACCAGGAGCGATCGCTGGACCGGACCTTTGAGTGGGCGAAGCGCTGCGTGGTTGAGCACGAGCGGCTGACCCGCGAGCGCAGCCACCGCCCGTACCAGGCGCTCTTCGGGGTGGTCCAGGGCGCGCAGTACGAGGACCTGCGCCGCAAGGCGGCCCGGGATCTCGCGACCCTCGACTTCGACGGGTTCGGCATCGGGGGAGCGCTCGAGAAGACGGAGCTTGGAACAATCGTCCGCTGGGTGAACGAGGAGCTACCCGAGGGCAAGCCGCGTCATCTCCTGGGGATCGGCGAGCCGGAGGACGTCTTCACGGGCGTCGAGAACGGCGCCGACACCTTCGACTGTGTCGCGCCGTCGCGCATCGCCCGCAATGGCACCGTCTACCACCCGCAGGGCCGGTTCCACATCACGAATGCGGGCTACAAGCGCGACTTCCGGCCGATCGACGACGCATGCGACTGCTACACATGCCTCCACCACACCCGCGCCTACGTCCATCACCTGTTCAAGGCCAAGGAGATGCTCGCGTCGACTCTGGCAACGATCCACAATGAGCGGTTCATCATCCGCATGATCGACGTGATGCGCGAGAGCATCATCGAGGGCCGGTTCGCCGACTACAAGGCGGACTTCCTGGGCCGCTACCTCAACTGACCGCTGCCCAGACCCAAGGCCGCATGAGGGCCGAAAAATGTCGCGCCGGGGGCCTCCTGGCTCAGGCTGCGGTCTGCAATTCGTAGGTGGGCTCGCGCCTCTTGATCGCCCGGATCACCGGGTAGGCGATCGGCAGGAGCACGACCTCGAGCAGCGTCTTGTAGACGTAGCCGACGAGGACGTAGTTCACGAACTCGGCGCCGGTGATGATCCCGTAGAACGCGATCGTGCAGAAGACGAGGGTGTCGGCGAACTCGCCGACGACGGTTGACCCGATGAGCCTGGCCCACAGGTACTTCTCCTTCGTGCGCTCCTTGATCTTCACCAGGACGTAGGCGTTGAGGAGCTGGCCGACGAGGAATCCGCAGATGCTCGCGAGGACGATGCGGGGGACGAAGCCGAGGACCGCCTCGAATGCCGCCTGGTTCTCGTAGCCGTCGGCCGGGGGAGAGAGCTGGACGAGGTAGAAGGTCACCGCCGCGAGAATGGCCATCGCGAAGCCCAGGATGATCGCTCGCCGCGCTGCCTTCCAGCCGTAGACCTCGCTGAGGATGTCGCCGATGAGGTAGGTGAGCGGGAAGAGGAAGACACCACCGTCGGTGATGAGCGGGCCGAACTCGATGAGCTTCGTCGCCCCGATGTTCGAGATGAGCAGGACGCTGCAGAAGATCGCAAGGATGATCGGGTACAGGCTTGACCCGGTTGCCGCGTAGTGCGGGCGGGTGAGGGTCGGCGTGGTCATCAGGCGATCAGTCAACACCATTTGTGGGGGACGATGAAGTCGATGGCGCGGCGAGCCGGTAGCGCACGCCGGGGCCCCGCGCGTTTGATACGGGTTCGATGACTCCCTGCCGGGTCAATTCGGCGAGGATTCGCGAGGCTGAGTTCTCGACGACTCCCAGAAGGGTCGCTGCGTCCTCTCGGCCGATTTGCGGCTGCGAATCGAGATAGGCGACGACGAGATCAGAATGCTGAACAAGTGCGCGTCGTGGGGTGTAGCGAAGGCGCGAATGGAATCGCTCGCGCGTTGGGTCAGCGAGGGCGTAGGCGCGGCCCGAATGGACGAGTCGGCGAAGTTCTCCTGCGGATTCGAGGGCGGCCAGTGTCTGGTCCGCCTCGACCGGTGTGCATTGTGCGATCGAGGCAAGTCCCTCTGCGCGCAGAGGGGTTGCGGTAAAGAGCGCGGTTATGGCCATCGCAGTGCGTACGCCGTCCAGGGATTGATCGCGGGCAGCGAGTTCGTCGAAGTATGAGAGGAGTTCTGCGTCGGGCCGACCGCCGAGCAAGGTCACGACCACCTCGCCGCCGAACTCGGTGATGCTTGGAGCAGGGTGCCCGGCTCGAAGCATTTGCTCGTACATGATGTCAATTCCGACGCCCTCCCTCTCCGCAAGACCGAGCGCGCGCATTGCGGTAGCCAACGCCGGGTTTCGGGGGGTGGATGGTGCTGTGATGAGCCGGTCCGCACTAAGTCCTGACACGAACCCGCCGGGTGAGCTCACCTTGAGAGTCATGCCGTTGATTGCGTGGACGGTGATGGCCGAGCGCGACAGGCGGTAGTCGCGGTGCATGATCGCGTTGACAAGTGCCTCGCGCAGGGCGTAATCGGGTATGGCTCGCATGAGCCGACGGCCTGCACCTACGACCGTCACGGTTTCGGGGAAGGAACTTCCGGTCAACTGTGCCCAAGCCTCGTCGAAAAGCTCGAGGAGCGGCGCCGGACCGCGCACCGAGTGCCGTGACGGCCTGCCCTCCGACGGAACATCGAGGATGACCAGCTGCTCGATTCCGGGGTCAAGGGGGGCGAGCAGGAGCGCCCCGGCTCGCGTGAGTTCGGGATCATTCTGGGCTCCGCCCCCGACGAGCACCCCGAGCCGGCGAACGAGTTCATGGTCGCTCGCCGGCGCCACGCCTTTTGCTGACTGATACTTCGCACGGGCCGACGCAAGCCCTGCCCCTGTTGCCTGCGAGAGCCGCATGCCGGATGGCTCGGCACTCCAGTCGTAGCCGCGCCGACGCTCGAGGAACTCCCTGGCGCGGTCGCCGGACAGTTCCTCGCACGACGAACCGATTCTGGCCCTCAGCCTTCCCCCAGCTCGAATCTCCTCCAGTGCGGGCGGCACGTCGATGAGGAGGAGTCGAGCGCCGTGATCGAGGAGTTCCTCGATGTCCACCGTGTAGTGGGGCGATGTCAGCGCATGAATCCGTGCCTTGAGCCACGCAGCGTCACTCTGCGCCCCGACCAAGGCATCCGAGCCACCAACGCGGTCGTCAACTCCGATGATCAGCACACCGCCGGACAGGCTGTTGGCCAGGCAACCGACTTCTTCAGCGAGCGCTTGAGCGGCGGGTTCGTGCGTAGGAGGGATGACCTGGTGGGCTCCGCCGCGACCCCGTGTGCCCAACTCCTCCTTGAAGTCGACTTGCTCAGTCTCGGCGTCGCGGGCTCGAGTTCCTGCCGCGACTGCATTCAGGGCGGCGAGGGCCAAGTTACGCCTCAGATGTGCGCTCATGGGCAATAAAGTAACATAACTAGCTACGAGAGTAATGTTACATTAGCAATGAATGCCAACACGTCATGATTTTGAATCCGTGGGGGATGGGCAATTGGCGTACCCGAATCAACGGTCGGTGCCCCCGGCAGGATTTGAACCTGCGACCTACGGTACCGGAAACCGGCGCT
>JBMOKH010000031.1:0-15800 GCA_049315365.1 Candidatus Nanopelagicales bacterium | reverse complement strand
CGGCTCGGTCAGCGGACGAGCAGTGCGACCACCACGATTGCGACCGCCGCAACGACGCCGATGAGGATCCACGGGGTCGACCGCCGCAACCGCCGGTTGCCGGGCTTGCCGGTGCCGTCGGCGATCTCGCCGGCCGCGGCAAGCCGGTCGTTTCCGCGAGCGATCCGCGACGCTTTGGCGATCCGCTCATCCGCAGCAGCCTCCCTCGGGCCGCCGGCTATGAAGCTCTCATCGAGGACGATGTCATCGAATGGATCGGGGCTGGTGGTCATGATGGTTCCTTCGTTTGCTCGATGAATTTAGGGTCAGTCGGTGAATTCGGGGTCAGCCGGCTAATTCGAGGTCAGTCAGGCATCTCCTGCGCAACAAGTACCCAATGACGATACCTGTGGTGTCGCCTGAATCCCAGACGGGCGTACAACCGGAGCGCTTCGGCGTTATCGGCGTTCACTTGGAGCGCGAGTCGCTCGACGTGGGCACCGAGTGCCGTCGCAGCGAGCGCCTGCATGAGGGCCTCGCCGATACCCCGTCCGCGGTTCTCCTCGCTGACGAACACCCGGCCGATGATGCCCCAGCCGGCTGCGGTGGCGATGCGGCCGGCGCCCACGGCGCGTCCGCCGGCCCAGACCGATGCGTAGTCGGCGGGGTATCGCCTCATGATGCTCGCAGCCTCATCCGGCCCTTGGACGGATCGCCAGTCATCTGTCGGCTCGTCCTCGTGTCGAATGACCATCGCCGGATTTGGCAACGCCAGCGAGCGGGTGTCGTGAACTAGCACGTGATTCTCGCTTCGGACTGCCCAGCCGAGTGATCCGAGGGCTTGGTCGAGTTCGGCGCAGGTCGGAAGCGGCACCTGGATCGCCGGGGTGATGCCCTCCGCGCGCGAGAACTCGACGACCCGGGCAATGCCCTGCTCGATCGCCTCGGGCGGACCGCCGAGCGGCAGGGCCGAGTTCGCCCGCTGCGTGATGCCACTGGATGCCCGTAGAAGCCAATGGCCGTACATCACTGACACCTCAGCGGGCCAGGTGGCGGCCGCAGCGGCCTCGAGCTCGCGCACCCGTTCGCTTAGCGGGGCGCCGGTTCCGGCGCGGCCGGCATGCTCGGGCACGATGCGCCAGTGCGTGACTCGGGAACGGTCGAACTCCATGATCGTGCCATCGCGCCGCTCGATTCGGTCGCGGTCGAGCAGGGTGCCGACGAGGTCGCGGGCATGACCATCGTCGTCGAGCACCCGCACGGTCACACGCCGCCCCAGCGAATCGCTTAATTCGCCGATAATGTGCATTATGTCAATTCACCCTCATCGGAGCGGAGCGACTAGGTTCACTGGCATGGCCTTTGCCGCGACCGTCGTATTCGACATCGATGGCGTCCTGGCCGACGGCCACCACCGCGAGCACTTCCTCTCCGCGAGGCCAAAGGACTGGACGTCCTTCTTCGCGATGCTCGGCGATGACGCCCCCATCACGGCAGGCATCGAACGCCTGGTTGAGCTGCGCCGGCTGAACGCGTGCGTCCTGCTGTCCGGGCGGCCGGAGCGCACGCGCGCTGCGACGATCGCATGGCTGGAGTCCAACGGCATTGCGGGCCTGCCGATCTACCTGCGGCCTGATCGGGACTACCGTCCGGCCCCGCAGTTCAAGGTTGAGGCGCTCGCTGGCCTCGGTGGGCCGACGGCCGTCAGCCTGGTTGTCGATGATGACGAACGGGTCGTGGCAGCATTGCTCGCCGCCGGCTACCTGGCCGAGCACTTCACCTGCTAAGCGAGCCAATGCGCCACGCCTCCAGAGTCCGGCCGGCGAAGGAGCCCGGCGGCAACCCCACCGAGGAACGCGGCGCCGAGCGCACCCGGTTCCTCGAGCTCGCTCACCAGGTAGCTTCCGAGCTGGCGCTGCTTCGCATCCGCCACCATCGCGTTGTGGATCCAGCCGCCGGCAACGACCGACGACAGTCGCGGGCCGACCGCCTCGTCCATCTGGCCGAGGGGTTCGTCGACGATTCGCGTGAGGTCCTCGACCGCGACGCGCCACATGAGCCCGGGGGTCACGCCATCGGTGATCCCGGTGATCGACAGGGACTCGTTGTCCACCTGCTCGATGCGCGGTGACATCGCCCCGCGCTCCGTCTTCAGCGCCTGCACACCGAGCGCGAGCCGCGAGGCGCGGTCGGTTGCTCCGAGGAGCGACGAGACCCGTTCGAGCGACAGCCCGGTGACGCGGCCCGCAAGGAGAATCTGATGGCCGGGCAGGACACCCCAGCCCACCGAGATGTCGAGGTCAGTCAGGTGCTGCATCTCATCACGCGTGAGCGTACGGGCAACCGTGCGGATGAGGGCCTCGGCGGTGCCCATCGAGTCGAAGAGCGCGCCATCGCGGCAGGCACCGGCGATGAGGCTTGCCGTCTGGTGATCGTGGCCGGCGACCGTGAGCGCCGCACCTCGCAGCGCCTGCGGCACATCCCCCGAGGCAGTGCCGACCCGCTCCCCCGCCCACACATGGCGCTCGGGCATGAGTGTGCCGACGATGTCGGTCGCCGTCTGCCAGGTCGTGCGCTCATGGACGTCGAACAGTCCGGTGCGCGACGCGAGGGAGGACTCGGTGACCTCGTCACCACCGAGTGCCCTGACGATCCACTCGCCGACGCACAGGTGGCGCACTGCCCGATCAGCCCCGGGGATGTTGCGCTGCAGCCACATGATCTTGGCGATCGAGGGCTTGGAGTTGAGCCTGACTCCGGTGGCCCGCTGGAATTCCGTGCGGTCGATCCGATCGCGCAATGCCTGAACATCACCGCGCGGGTCGAACCACGCGAGGGCGGGGGCGCACGGGTTCCCCGCGCTGTCGAGTAGCACGCCAGTCTCGGCTATCCCGGTGACCCCGATTCCCCGTACGACGTTCTCACCGGGTGAGCCGAGTCGCTCATCGGCCGCCACCTCCGCGCAGACGGCGATCGTGGCATCTGCCAACTCGAGCGGATCAATGTCAGCGTGCGCGCCATCCCGGCGCCACGGTGTCGGCCGCGATACGGAAGCCAGCACCCGACCCGCGAGCGAGACGGCCACGGCCTTCACCGACGTCGTACCCACATCGACCCCGACGAGGATATCCGCGCCCATGGCCTCACTCCATTCTGTGAGCAGGCTGCAAGGAGTCTTCAGCCGATGACATCGATGTCAATCGCTCAATAGACTAACGATTCCAACGAGCAGGGAGCACCCGTGTCAGACATTGCCGCCCGCATGAACCGGTTGTTCAACCCCGATTCCGGTCGTTGCCTCGACATCGCGGTCGATCACGGCTTCTTCGGCGAGGCCGCATTCCTGCCCGGCATTGAGGACCTCAGGTCCGCCGTCGACACCCTCATCGAGGCCGCTCCCGATGCAATCCAGCTCACCGTCGGTCAGGCCCGACTGCTCCAGGGCCGCGGCGGCAGGGAGCGACCGGCGCTCGTGCTCCGCACTGACATCGCCAATGTCTACGGCAGTCCCCTGCCCGACCACATGTTCGACCTCACGATTCCCGAGCCGGGCCTCGCGGGAGTGCGCCTCGACGCGGCCTGCGTGGTCGTGAACCTCTTCGACCTGCCCGGCCAGCCACGCGTGCGCGAGGCGTGCATCCGGGCGGTGCTCGATGCGAAGAAGGACTGCGAGCGCTACAACATGCCGCTCATGGTCGAGCCGCTCGTCATGAAGGACTCGGGCACCGGCGGCTACGGCGTGAACGGCGATGTGAGCAAGATCGTGCCGCTCGTGCGCCAGGCCGTCGAACTCGGCGCCGACATCATCAAGGCAGACCCCACCGACGACCCCGATGATTACCACGAGGTCATCAGGATCGCGACCGGCATCCCAGTGCTCGTGCGCGGCGGCGGACGAGTCGCCGACGAGGAGCTGTTCCGTCGTACGGAGGCGGTGCTCGCGCAGGGTGCTTCCGGAATCGTCTATGGCCGAAACATCATTCAGCATCCGAACCCCGCAGGCATGACCCGCGCCCTCATGGCGATGCTTCATGACGGGGAAAATGCCGCTGGCGCGCTCGCGCTCCTGGCCGCTGCATCATGACTCCGCGCCCGGTGCGGATCGGAGTCGTCGGCGGCGGGCTCATGGGCCGCGAGCTCGCGGCACTGTGCGGCCGGTGGCTGCACCTCGTCGATCATCCGGTCCGGCCGGAGGTGGTCGCGGTCGCCGATCCTAATCCGGCGGCACGCGAGTGGTTCAGGTCCGTGGCGACCTGCACGACTTTTGCCGACGACTGGCGTGCACTCGTCGAGGACGACTCGATCGACGTCCTATACCTCGCGGTTCCGCACAATCTCCACGAGGAGCTCTACATCGCCGCGGCCCAGGCCGGCCGCGACTTCCTCGGCGAGAAGCCCTTCGGCATCGACCTTGCGGCCGCTGAGCGAATCGTCGCGGCCATCGACGCATCCGGCTCTTTCGTCCGGGTGTCGAGCGAGATGCCGTTCTTCCCCGGTGCACTGCGTGCGATCTCCTACGCAGCATCCGGCGCACTCGGCGACATCATCGACGTTCGTTCGCAGTTCTTGCACTCGTCCGACATCGACCGCGCCAAGCCGATCAACTGGAAGCGACGCGCCGACACATGCGGTGAGATCGGTGTCATGGGCGACCTCGGCATGCATGTCGCCCACGTGCCCCTGCGCCTTGGCTACCTGCCATCGTCCGTGTACGCCCTCCTCGATGACATCGTCACGACCAGGCCGACGTCCGATGGCGGCATCGTTGCCTGCGATACCTGGGACAACGCCCTTCTCGCAAACCGCGTCCCGGCCTCCGACTCGAGCCGCGGATTCTCCATGCTCTGGGAAACCCGGCGCATCGCCCCGGGGAACATGAACTCCTGGTCCTTCGAGGCACTCGGCATGGATGGCGGGGTCCGCTTCAGCACTCGAAACCCGACCACCCTCGACCGATTCACCCGGCGCGACGGCGAACAGGTCTGGGAGCAGGTGCAGCCCGGCAATGTCTCCGCTTGGCCCATGATCTCCGGAGGGATCTTCGAATTCGGCTTCGCTGATGCGCTGCTGCAGATGTGGGCGTCCTACCTCGCCGAGCGCGAAGGCGAGCTCGGCGGCTGGTTCGGAACGGCTACACCCCGCGAGGCGCTCAATTCGCATCGGGTGTTCGAAGCAGCCCTGCGATCGCAGGCGAGCGGCTGCGCCGAACCGCTCGCCTGACCGCACGGTTCGCACGCGTGGCACGCATCGCGCACGGCCGCTAGACGTCCGCGAGCTCCTCGGGTCGCGGGCACGAGCAGACGAGGTTTCGATCGCCGTACGCACCGTCGATTCGTCGCACCGGCGCCCAGTACTTGTCGCGGCGCAGCGACTCGATCGGGTAGGCCGCCAGACGCGCCGGGTACGGATGATCCCATTCCCCGATGAGGCAGTCGGCCGTATGCGGCGCATTGCGCAGCGGGCTGTCGTCTGCGGGCCACTCCCCCGATCCGACGCGATCGATCTCGGCACGGATGCACACCATCGCCTCGATGAACCGGTCAAGCTCGGCGAGGTTCTCGCTCTCGGTCGGCTCAACCATGAGGGTGCCGGCCACCGGGAACGACATTGTCGGCGCATGGAAGCCGTAGTCGATGAGTCGCTTGGCGATGTCGTCGACCGTGACGCCGGTCGTCGCCGTGATCCCGCGCACGTCGAGGATGCACTCGTGGGCGACGAGGCCGTCTGCACCGGTGTAGAGAACGGGGTAGTGAACGGCGAGCCGGCGGGCGATGTAGTTCGCCCCGAGAATCGCGACCTGGGTGGCCTTCAGCAGTCCGTCCGGGCCCATCATCCGGATATAGGCCCATGGAATGGGCAGGATTCCGGCACTCCCCCAGGGGGCGCCGCTCACCGGACCCACTCCCCCGTCGCGGTGGCCCCGACCGAGGGGACCTGCCTCCGGTCGGAGGGGATGAGAGGGTAGGAAAGGCGCGAGGTGCTTGCGGACGGCGGTGGGACCGACCCCGGGACCGCCGCCACCGTGCGGGATGCAGAAGGTCTTGTGCAGGTTCAGGTGCGAGACGTCAGCCCCGAACTTGCCCGGCTTCGCTAGGCCAACGAGGGCATTGAGGTTCGCGCCGTCGACGTAGACCTGCCCGCCGGCGTCGTGCACCATCGCGCAGATATCGGCGACCGCCGATTCGAACACGCCGTGGGTCGAGGGATAGGTGATCATCAGCGCCGCCAGCGCAGCATGATGCTCGTCGATCTTCGCGCGGAGGTCCTCGAGATCGACATTGCCATGCTCATCGCACGACACGACGACGACTCGCATCCCCGCCATCACGGCGGATGCAGCATTCGTGCCGTGCGCACTGCTCGGGATGAGGCACACATTCCTTGACCCGTCGCCCCGCGAGCGGTGATATCCGCGGATCGCGAGGAGTCCCGCGAACTCGCCCTGCGACCCGGCGTTCGGCTGAAGGGTCACGGCGTCGTAGCCGGTGATGTCGACGAGCCACGATTCCAGCTGAGTGATGAGCTCGAGGTAGCCCTGCGCCTGATCGAGCGGAGCGAACGGGTGGATCGCGGCGAACCCGGGCAAGGTGATCGGCTCCATCTCGGTCGTCGCGTTCAGCTTCATCGTGCACGATCCGAGCGGGATCATCGAGCGATCGAGCGCGATGTCGCGATCGGCGAGCCGGCGCAGGTACCGCAGCATGGACGTCTCGCTGAGATGGTCGTTGAAGACCGGGTGGGTGAGGAACGGTGAGGTGCGCCGCAACGCCTCGGGTAGGCCCGAATCGGCGGGTACTCCGGCATCGACCGACGCGAAGCTCAGGCTGGCAGCTTCGCCGGACACGAGGGAATACGCCGCCCAGAAGGCCTCGACATGCGAGGCCACCGTGAGCTCGTCAGACGAGACCGAGACGGTGTCATCGTCGACGAGCCTGATGTTCACGCCGAGGGCAAGGGCAGCAGCCACAACCTCGTGCGAGAGTCCCGGAGTGCTCACCCTGACCGTATCGAAGAAGTCGGCCGAATGCACCGCTCCCCCGGATGAGACGATCCCGGCAGCGAGCACGGCTGCGTGCCGATGGGCGCGACGAGCGATCCCGGTGAGTCCGGCCGGGCCGTGGTACGCGGCATACATCGAGGCAACGACGGCGAGCAGCACCTGCGCGGTGCAGATATTGCTCGTGGCCTTCTCCCGGCGAATGTGCTGCTCGCGCGTTTGCAGCGCCAGGCGATACGCCGGCGCACCATCGGCATCGACGCTCACGCCGACGAGCCGGCCCGGCATGCTCCGCTCCAGCCCGGCGCGCACCGACATGAAGCCGGCATGCGGCCCGCCGAAGCCGAGGGGCACCCCGAAACGCTGGGCCGAGCCCACGACGATGTCGGCACCCATCTCCCCGGGGGGCGTGAGGAGGGTGAGCCCAAGGAGGTCGGCGGCCACCACAGCGAGTGCGCCTCGCTCGTGGGCGGCATCGATGACCGGTCGCGGATCGCGAATACGGCCGCTCGTCCCCGGGTAGCTGACGAGGACCCCGGCGAAATCGCCCTCAGGGAGGCCCGTCTTGCCCACGTTGCCCAGGTCGGCGACGACGAGTTCAATCCCGATCGGCTCCGCTCGGGTCGCGAGGACGGCCAGGGTCTGCGGATGGGTGTCGGCATCGACGAGAAAATGGTGGACATCGCGCTTCGCGCTGCGCAGGCACAGGGCCATGGCCTCGGCCGCCGCGGTCGGCTCGTCAAGCAGCGAGGACCCGGCCACCGGGAGGGCGGTGAGATCCTCGATCATCGTCTGGAAGTTCAGGAGCGCCTCGAGCCGGCCCTGGGAGATCTCCGGCTGATAGGGGGTGTAGGCGGTGTACCAGCTCGGGCTCTCGATCACATTGCGGAGGATGACCCCCGGAGTCTGGGTGTCGCTGTACCCGAGGCCGATCATGCTCACGCACTGGCGGTTGCGTCCGGCGAGGACCTGGAGTTCCTCGCGTGCCGCACGCTCGCTGATCGCGTCGGGGATCTGGAGCGCAGACCGCCACTTGATGGCATCCGGCACGACAGCCTCGGTGAGCGCGTCGAGGGATGCGTACCCGATCGCCTCGAGCATGCGGGCGATCGCGGGATCGTCGGGCCCGATATGCCGGGCCGCAAAGTCGGCGGAAAGGCTCGGGTCGGCCGGCAGGTTGTTGCTCATCGATGATCCCTCTGACGGGGTGCGGGCGCACCAGCGAAGTCAGCCGCGCATTCGCGGACTGCTCTCCCCCTCTGTTGCCCGCAGCATCCTGCGACCTGAGAGATTCACCTCGACGCTGGATGCGTCATGGCTTTCCCCGTCGGTGGGGACCGACCGGCGAACCGGGCGTTCCCGCCTTCCAGAGGCGCCTACCCCGACCGGTCCTCCTGCCTGAGAGATTATCGGGGAGAATTGCTCCTTCGGCGGCTGCGCATGGGGTGCGCAACGCTCTCCCGACCGGGGTCCATCAGCGCACGTAACACTACCGGCGTTCAGCCTGCGGCGCGACGCGCCCTGCGGGTGGAGAGCTCATCACTTGCTGAGATGGGCACGACGGTGTCGCCGTCCGGCTGCTCCCCCGGGAGGGTTGCGAGCGTGCCCTCAACCTCGCGCCAGACGCTGCCGACCGCGATACCGAACACGCCCTGGCCGCCGCGGACGAGATCGACGACTTCGTCGGCACTCCGGCATTCGTAGATCGTCGCGCCGTCGCTCATGAGGGTCATGCGGGCGAGGTCCTCGCCCGGACGGGTCGCGAGGTGATCGACGGCGGCCCGAATATTCGGCAGGCTCACCCCGGTGTCGATGAGGCGCTTGACGATTCTCAGGATGAGGATGTCGCGAAAGCCGTAGAGACGCTGACTGCCGGAGCCGGAGGCTGCCCGCACGGTGGGCTCGACGAGGCCGGTGCGTGCCCAGTAGTCCAGCTGCCGGTACGTGATGCCCGCCGCCGCGCAGGCGATCGGTCCCCGGTAGCCGATGCCTGCGGGAAGGGGCCGAAGTTCCGCATCGTCAAACAGCGCGCCCTGCGGATTCTGGGCGACGACCGGACGATCAGCGTTCACAAGCAGCCTCCTCGGTACGTTGACGAGACCCGGGGAAGGGGTGCCGCGTCGAAACCTTGCAGTGCTGACGTTACGAAGGGCCAAGGGGAGGGGTCAATCCGACACACGGGCGCGGCGGAGACTGAAGTCTGGACCTCAGGCTGAGGGTTGCAGTTCGCCACGCTCCCAGGCCCCGGGTCTACTGGAAGTCCTCCGGCGAGATCTGGTCGAGGAATTCGCGGAACTTCTCGACCTCCTCCTCCTGGGGCTCCTCGCCGGGCAATTCAATCCCTGCCTCGTCGAGGACCTCCTCGGCTCCGAAGATCGGGACCTCGGTGCGCAGTGCCAGTGCGATGGCGTCAGAGGGTCGGGCACTGACCTCGATGCCGGATTCGAACACGAGCAGTGCGTAGAAGACGCCGTCCTTGAGAGCGGTGATGCGCACCTCCGCCAGCGGGGCTCCGACGGCCGCTAGGACGTCGCGGAGCAGGTCGTGGGTGAGTGGACGCGGAGGCACGACCCCCTGCTGGGCGTAGGCGATCGCGGTCGCCTCCACGGCACCGACCCAGATCGGCAGATACCGCTCGCCATCCTTCTCGCGCAGGAGCACGATCGGATTATTCGAGGGCATCTCCATTCGGACGCCTACAACGTCAAGGGACTGCACGCTTCAAGGGTAACCCCTACCCCTTGCTGCCGCGAACCAGTTCCGCTCGCAGCAAAGTGGCATGCAGCTGGATGAACAGGGCGGCGAGCTCCCGGACGGTCTCTTGGGCCAGGGCCTGGCCGTCTGGATCCCGGGGCCTGGCGTAGGGCTTGGCGATCTGCTCGAGGAGACCGCTGTCACGGTCGGCGACGACGCGAAACGAGCGCAGATGTCGGGGTTCGACCCCGAACCCGGTGAGCCGTGCGATCACCGTCGCGATCGCAAGGGCATCCTCGTCGTAGTGCCCGGCGGGCGAGGCCCACACCAGGCCCTGAGTTTCAAGCTGGGCGATGCTCGGCTCCGGGAGGCCTACCTGCTCGGCCAGCTCGGCCCGCGTTATGCGGACCCGTCCTGCACCGGGCCGGAAGTCGTCCGGCCGCAGGCCCGTGCCGGCGACGGGCGACGACTCGTCGGCGCCGTCCTCGAGCTGCTCACGGATCACCTTGAGCGGCAGGTACTGATCCCGTTGCATCGTCAGGACGCTTCGCAGCTGGAGCACATCGCGCTCGGCGAACCTGCGGTAGCCGGACGCGGTGCGCTCAGGCGCGATGAGGCCCTCGGCCTCCAGGAATCGGATCTTGGAGATGCTGATGTCGGGGAACTCACGCTTGAGCAGGCTCAGCACCTCGCCGATGCTCAGGGTCCCGACGACCCGGCTGCTTGCGGGCTGACTCATCGACCGGTCTCAACCCCGACCAGGAAGACGAACCGGAACTTGCCGATCTGGATCTCGTCGCCGCCGCCGAGCTGGTGGTCCTCGACCCGTCTGCGGTTGACGTACGTACCGTTGAGGCTCCCGGCATCGCGAATGCTCCAGCCCTGCGCCCCGCGTCGGATGTCAGCATGGTGGCGGCTCACGGTGACGTCGTCGAGGAAGACATCGGCGTTCGGCGAGCGGCCGACCGTCACGAGATCGGCATGCGCCTCGAGCGGGAATTCAGTGCCCTCGCCGGGGCCGCGGAGCACGATCAGCATGGCGGATCCGGATGCGAGCGACCCCCCGTGCCCTGAGCCAACGGGACTCAGGTGGCCGGAACTTCCCTGGCCCAGAGTCCCGGTGATGGCCGTGATGACCCCGGTGTGCTCGAGCCCGTTGTCGACTGGCGAACTGCAGGACGCACAGAGCCTGCCCTGTCCCTCAATCGCCTGTCCGCACGAGACGCACTCGTTCATGCCCTGAATCTACCCTGTCGCGCGCGAATCACGGGTCAACCGGCGCGCTTGGGCATTAAGGGGGATCACCTAGGAGGCCGAGATGAGCGCCTCGTACTCAGCCGCGCTCAGGAGCCCCTCGAGAACCTCGCCCCCGTCGACCGACACTCGCACGAGCCAACCCGCTCCGTAGGGATCGGCATTTACGGTCTCCGGAGCGTTGTCCAGGCCCTCATTGCGCTCGGCCACGGCGCCGTCGACCGGTGCGTATATGTCACTCACGCTCTTCGTCGACTCGACCTCACCGCATGTACGACCGGCAGCGAGCACATCACCCACGGCGGGGAGGCTCACGTAGACGATGTCGCCGAGCGCCGCCTGGGCGAAGTCGGTGATCCCGAACTCGGCAAGGCCGCTGGCGGTCATGCGCACCCACTCGTGCTCCGCGGTGTAGCGGAGGTCATTCGGCACCATGGAAGATCCTCTCGTGGCGGTCGGCTCGGGCAGGTCATCCGCTCGTGCAGGTCAACAGTCGGTCGCGGAAGACACCGTTATCGTGGAAAGACTAGTCACGGCTTCGCGGGCATCCGCAGGGTCGTCACGACGTAGCCGATGCCGGCCCACCAATACAGGCCCGTGCCCCACAGCGCGAACGCCCAGCCGCAGGCCATGGCGGCCGTGCCCACGGACCCGCCCACCGAGCCGAGCAGCAGAAAGGGAAAGCCCCACATGAGGCAAAACGTGGCAGCCTTCCCGGTGACCGTCACCGGGAGAGCGAAGAGGCCGCGCCGTCGCAGCAACGGGACGAGGGCGAGGAGCATGAGCTCGCGGAGGACGAGGAGCCCAACGAGCCACCAGGGAATGATCGAACGCACGGCCAGGCCCAGCAGCGTGGCGGCGATGTAGAGACGATCGGCGAGCGGATCGAGCATTGCTCCAAGCCTGCTCGTCTGACCGGTGGCCCGCGCGATCGCCCCATCGAGCCAGTCGGTGATGCCCGCGAGCACGAGAAGCGCAAGTGCCCAGAGGTCCGCCTGCGGAACGAGAATGAGCCACAGGAACACCGGCACGCCGAGAATGCGGGCGAAGCTCAGTGCGTTCGGGAGGGTGAGGACCCGCTCAGACGGCTCAGTCATGGACGGCTCAGTCATGCGCTCGTCGCCTCATGGACGCCTCGCTGCCGTCCGCGTCCGAGGCAGGCACGAAGGAACAGCAGCCCGATGATGAGCGCGACGAGGCCTACGATCCCGAGCACCACGGCGATCGTCACGGCATCAGGGACCGCTAGCTGCAAGGTGAGTAGCACGTCGACAGGCGGCGAGCCGTCCGCATTCATCACGACAACCGTTGTGGGCGTGTCCGTCTCCAGCGCTATGCGGGCCGACGGGCCACGCGCACTCGCCTGCCAGCTCGCATTCTGCGGCGGATCGAGATCGCGAAAACCCGGAACGGAGGTGAGTGACCATTCGCCGTTGCTCATGCGCCCGACTTCGTACCTCGCCCCGGAGAGATACTCATTGGCGGTCTCGGACGGAGCCTGTGCAATAAAGATCTCCGGCGGGCCGGGGGCTCCGATCGCAGGAGTTGCGATGAGGCCGGCGTCGCCGGTGACCGGCAGGTATGGAATCTCGCCGCCCACCCGCTCCACGTCGATGACGATTGCCTGGCTCGTCGCGCTACCGGTGAGACGTCCCATCGACTCGCTCACGATGCCCTGGGAGCCGAATGTCGACCAGACCCAGCCACCCGCGAACAGCCCGACCGCAGCGATCGCGAGGAAGGCGAGCGCGATGAAACCGGTGACGACACGCCTCAGCATCCCATCGTCCGCATCGGGTCAACCTCCGCAACCGCATGAGCACTAGCCCCTGCATCGACGAGCAACCCGTCAGAAGCGGGCGACCCTTGATCCCTGAGCAGCCTAATAGGCGATGAACAGGTATGCCGCTGCATACACTCCGACGCCGATCACAACGAACCGCAGCACCTGGGCCGGAATCCGACGCGCGAAGCGGCCTCCCACGTATCCCCCAGCGATGGATCCAATGCCGATCGCCAGCGCGAACGTCCAGGACCAGACGCCGGCAGCGATGAACACGACCGCAGAGATGAGGTTCCCGGCGGCCGCGAGCAGGTTCTTCGCACCGTTGGCCTGCTGCAAGTCGGCGTCGTATCGCAGCCCGAGAACCCCCATGTACATGATCCCCTGGCCCGCGCCGAAGTACCCGCCATAGATGCCCAGGATTCCGGTCCAGGCCGGAAGGTCCCTGCCTGCTTCGACGAGGTGGTCCTTGCGGCGAGCGAGCGAGCGGTTGATGATCGGCTGGACGCCGACGAGGACGACCGCCGCGAGAATAAGCCAGGGCACGATCGTGGTGAACACCCGTTGGGGTAGCCGAACGACGAGCGAGGACCCGATGACCGCGCCGCAGATGGTGAGGAGCATCGGCAGCGCGAGCACCCGCAGGCGGGGACGGAGCTCCTCTCGGTACGCCCAAGCCGATGCCGCTCCACCGACCGACAGGCCGACGTTGTTCGTGCCATTGGCCATGACTGGAGATAACCCCGTGGCCAGGAGGATCGGATACGTGAGGAGGGTGCCGGATCCGACGATCGCATTGATCGCCCCGGCGAGGACTCCCGCCACCATCGCGATGAGGAGCTCAGTCATCCGTCATGCGGTCCGCTGGGCGGTGAGCCTGTCGCCGATCCGGGTGAGCCGGATCGGCAGGCCGAAGCACTCGCTCAGGTGGCCCTCGGTCATCGTGGTGTCGAATGGACCCTGGGCGACGATTCGGCCCTCACGGAGGAGCAGCGCGTGCGTAAAGCCGGCAGGAATCTCCTCGACGTGGTGGGTGACGAGCACCTGGGCCGGCGATCTGGGATCGACTGCGAGCAGCCGGAGCCTTTCGACGAGATCCTCGCGGCCGCCGAGGTCCAAGCCGGCACCGGGCTCGTCGAGGATGAGGAGTTCCGGATTCGACATGAGGGCCCGCGCGATGAGGGTCCTTTTCCGCTCCCCCTCGGAGAGTGTGCCGAACGTTCGATTCGCGAGCTGGTCGATGCCCCATGCGGAGAGCAGCTGAGCCGTTCGCTCGTCATCGACGCTCTCGTAGCGCTCGCGCCAGCGCCCGGTCACAGCCCACGCGCCGGTGAGGACGACATCGGCCACCGACTCCGCGGGCGGTATGTCATTCGCGAGGGCGCTGCTCGCCCATCCGACGAGGGGTCGAAGTTCGGCCAGGTCAAACCCGCCGAGCTGCTCGCCAAGGATCCGGACATCGCCCGTCGTCGGGAACATGCGGGTGGCAATGATCTGCATGAGGGTGGTCTTGCCGGCGCCGTTCGGTCCCATGACGACCCAGCGCTCATCGGACTCGACATTCCAGGTCACGGAGTCGAGGAGGAGCCTGGTGCCGCGACGGACGCTCACCCCGGTACAGGCCACGACCTCGGTCACTCGCCCGCCTCCTCATGCATCAGCCCGGGTCCGCGCATTCGATCAACCGGCCCTCGTTAGGCGAGACCTTATCCGCAGGGCCCTCGCCCGAACGCACTAGCGTTAGCCCCGATGAGCCACCAGACCCTCCTCCTCACTCTCTCGGGCCCTGATCGGCCGGGTGTGACGAGGCAACTGTTCACCGCAGTCGACAAGTATCCGGTCACCGTCGAGGACATCGAGCAGCTCGTCGTTCGCGGCCGGCTCGTCCTGTCGGTGCTCCTGTCGATTGACGCGCCCCATGGCAGTGACGCGGCGCACAACAATGACGCGGCGCACAACAATGACGCGGCGCACGACACTGACGCTGACGCATCCCGTGACGACGTGGTGCTCGCAGACCTGCGCCGGTCGGTTCGGCTCGTCGCAGCCGAGCTCGACATGGAGGTGGCCACCGTGGCCGGGGCGCGAGAGGACAGCGCGCATCGACGTGACCGGATCAACGTCACGATCCTCGGCTCTCCCCTGCGGCCGTCGGCAATCGCGCAGGTCGCCCAGGTCATCGCTGACCGCGGCGGCAATATCGACCGGATCCGCCGCATCGCGTCCTATCCGGTCACGGCCGTCGTGTTCGAAAGCTCCGGGGCCGATGTCATCGAACTGCGGCACGCCCTGACGTTGGCCGTTGGGACCATCGGTGCGGATATCGCCGTTCAGGCGGCGGGGCTCGACAGGCGCGGCCAGCACCTCGTCGTCATGGACGTCGATTCGACAGTGATCCAAGAAGAGGTCATCGACCTTCTCGCAGCGGAGGCCGGGGTCGTTGAGCAGGTCTCGGCCATCACCTCCCGGGCCATGGCCGGCGAGATTGATTTCACCGAGTCCCTGCGCGCCCGAGTCGCCTTGCTGGAGGGACTGCCAGAGTCAGCCCTGGACATGGTGCGATCTCGGATCACGCTGACCCCCGGCGCCCGAACCCTGTGCCGAACGCTGAACAACCTCGGCTACCGGGTGTGCCTTGTCTCGGGGGGCTTCATCGAGGTGGTTGGCCCTCTCGCCTCGGACCTCGGCGTCGATAGCGTGCGCGCGAACACCCTCGAGATCACCAACGGATTCCTCACCGGACGGGTCATCGGCGAGATCATCGACAGGGCCGGCAAGCGGCGGGCCTTGGAGGCCTTCGCGGCGGAGTACGGGATTCCGATGCGCAGGACCATCGCGATCGGCGACGGAGCCAACGACATCGACATGCTCGAGGCGGCCGGGCTCGGGGTTGCATTCAACGGCAAGGCGGCGGCTCGGGCGGCCGCTGATACTTCGTTATCGGTCCCCTACCTCGACTCGGTGCTCTACCTCCTGGGCATCACGCGGGAGGAGATCGAGGATGCCGATGCGCTCGCCGGACTTTCGACGCCATCGCCGCCCGTCTGATTAGCCGCCCGTCTGATTGGCCGCCCGACGAGTTGGCCGCCCGAC
>JBMOKH010000030.1:0-15877 GCA_049315365.1 Candidatus Nanopelagicales bacterium | reverse complement strand
CGAGCCCAACCGACTGCCGCAGGTGCGCGGCAGTCGGCGGTGAGCCCAGGAGCGAACTACTTCATGAGTGGGTACCAGGCGGGGCGGAGCATGTGAGCCGAGCTGGCTGGAGTTGTGGGATCGCATGTCACCAGGGCTCCCCATCCGTATTTATAGGTCGCCCGGCTACCTGTGAGGGAACGAGTCGCCCATGGGTAGTCGACGCTGCCCTTTGCATACGTGTCATGCACATGCTTGAAGTAGTTCCTCGGCATGGACGAATCGGCGTACATCCACGTTTCGAAGCTCGAGTCCCATGCGGGCTTGCTGTTCATCGGACGCATCTGCACCAAGCAGGTCGGGTCGCTGCTCCCTCCGAGGGCATGGCTCTGCACCTCGTCGGTGTAGCCGCATCCCGTGAGTACGGCGCAGGTGTAAATAGTCTTGTTGAATGGCGACACGTGCTGCTTGACCGTGTACAGACGGTCCACGGGGAAGGCATCGGGAACCTTCTCCGCAATCGTCGCAGTCTTGGAGTAGTTGTTGAGCGTCGTTGCCAAGTTCGTGATGTCGGTGCTCGTGAGGTCGTGACCAAGCCCCGGCTTTCCGCTGACGATCATCGGCTTTTGATCAAGCACCACGGCAATTTCGCCGTCCTGCATAACCGGCAACCGATAACGCTTCGTCGTACCGCGAAGGGAATATCGATCCCCGTCGTAAAGGATTGTCCTGCCGACAGTGGCCTGAAACGACCTTGCCTCCTCGTCGCCGCTCTTGAAGCCGGCTGCGGTGACAAGCAGGAAGCCGTACCGATCGAAGACCTGCTCGTAGTAGTCGAGATACTGATTGACGCTGTCGGCGGTTGTCCTGGTAATGACCGACGACGTACCAGCGCTCATGACAGTTCCGCTCGAGACCTTGAGCTCTTTCTCCTGCTTGCCCTTGCTCATTTTCCAGGCTGCGGAAGCCAAGCCGTCCGTGCCCTTGCGCAACTCGGTGCCTGCGAACACGGCAACATTCGTATCGATGTTGATGCCCAAGAAATTGACCTGTTTGAGGAAGTAGGCCTCGCTTTCAGCGACCGCCTGCTTGACGCTCTGCGGCTTCTCCAGCCCTATGCCGCCGATGTATGCCTGGCAGGTAGCAGCCAGATCGGTCGCGACGGCAAGGCAGGCGGAAAGCGCCTCGTAGGCCTTCAGCGCATTTGTGCCATTGACATCCAGCATAACCAGCTTCGCAACATAATCGTCGAGGATCTTGTCGTTGAGGGTTTCCTGCAACAGCTCGAAGCGAGCCGTTGCTTCTTCTTTGTCCGCCTCCAACTTCTGCTCGAACGCTGCCATTCGGCTGAGAATGGTGCGGATGTTATCGCTGTCACTCGCGGTGCACGGCTGATCCACCTTGATGTTGGACAGACATTCCTGGTACTTGCCGTACGCCTCATAGGCGCCCTTCGCGATGTCGAGTACGCCCACGGTCAAGGGCCGGACCGTTGGAGCGGCCAGGGGTGCGGCCTGTGCGGAGGAGGGCACGGCGGTGGCGACCAGCGCGAGGCAGGTCATGCTTGCCGCGGCAATGGACAGGCGGTGAATTCGTCGAGAGGTCATAAGGGCAGTGAATCTGCCGCTGCCAATGACGGCAATAGCACGCGCACCCTCAGTTCTGAGGGGAGGCGACGAAGCGATGCTCGTTGCGCCCCCTCAGAAGTGGGGGGGGTGGCGCATGGGAGGTCTCAAGTCGTCCGCTCGTACATTCAGTTGATGAGAGTCCTGTGCCCCACGAGGGCAGTCATTGCCCTATTGGGGGCGACGATCATCGCGATAGGCCATGCGGCGCCGGCGAATGCAGCGGTGCTTGCGCCTACGGGCGTTGGTGCGATCCGCGGGGCATCGAACGAGGTCATGGTCACCTGGACGGCAAGCACCGGTGCCACCGACTACTTGGTCAAGGCCTATACAACCGCGAGCGGATCGGCGACCTGGGATTCCTGCTCGACCGTCACGACATCGTGCGATAGCGCCGACGGGCTCCATGTCTCTCGTGTCAGGGAGGCGTGGATCGAGGTCACGGCCAACGACGTCTCCTCCAGCGCCGCAGCGGCCCGAGTCAAGATCGACGCCCTGCCAGCTGCACCCACCTCCCCGACGCTGACCGCGCGCAGCGAGGCGCTCACGGTCGATTGGACCTGGTCTGCAGCGGGGACTGGCGTCACGCCGACGGGGTACGCCGCGCGTGCGTACTCAGCAGCGCTCGGTGGCGCGCTCCTCGGTACCTGCACGACGAACTCAGCAGCGGTTCGCACCTGCTCCATCGTTGGGCTCACGAACGGCACGGTCGAGTACGTCGAAGTTGTGGCGACAACGGCGGCGGACGCCTCGACGTCGGTTTCCACGCAGGAGAGCGAGCCTTCGCCCCGCAGTGCTGGAACGCCATTCGGGACGCCCACGGCGCCCACGGGCACGCAGGGAGCCGGCGGTGACAGCGTGATCGAGGTCGGCTGGGCCGGTCCGACGAGCGACGGCGGATCACCGGTCACCGGCTACGTGGCGGAGGCCTTCACGACATCGTCCGGTGTGTCGGCGATCGCCACCTGCGAACCGTCCACGCTGTCATCGATGTCCTGCGACATCTCGTCGCTGTCGAATGGCACGACCTATTACGTCCAGGTCACTGCCCGAAATGCAGCAGGTACCGGCGCCGCCTCCGCTCGTTTTGTAGCGCAACCCGGCACCAGATCGACCGCGCCGCGCAGCATCGTCGTCACGCGCGGGGATGGCACTCTCGCCGTCGAATGGTCAAAGCCGAGTAGCGACGGCGGGTCAGCGATCACGAGTTATGACGCGAGCGCCTACTCGGCCTCCTACGGTGGCACCGCGGTAGGCACCTGCATGTCGACGACCCTGAGTTGCACGATCGGCGGCGTGGCGAACGCCACGACCTACTACGTCAGCGTCGTCGCGACGACGGCCGTGGGCACGAGCCAGCCGTCGAGCCGCGCCACCGTCCGGCTGTCCGCAGCGCCGACGGCACCCCGCTCAGTCAGCGCGGCCCGCGGTAACGGCTTCGCGGTGGTGAGTTGGAGCGCGCCCCTGTCGCTGAACGGCTCGGTCATCGTCAAGTACATTGCGCGTGCCTACCGCGACCGCGACGGCGGGGAGGCCATAGCCGACTGCAGTCCACTGGAGTCAGCCTTGCGCTGCAATCTCGGTCCACTGCCAAATGGGTCCACGTATTACGTGGATGTCGTCGCTGTCACGACTCGGTTTACGAGCGAGCCGTCGAGTCCGCGCGCGTCGGTGCTGACGGCAGCCGTGCCCGATGTGCCACGCGAGGCGACGGCCGTGCAACGTGGATCCGGGGTTGATGTGCGCTGGCTCGTGCCGGTCGCGGACGGTGGCCAATCCATCACTCGCTACATCGCGACGGCCTACGCATCACCCTCTTCGACAGAGTCGATGGGCGAGTGCTCGACTTCAGGCGACAACTGCACGATCGAGGAGCTCGACGGTCCGCCCGTCTATATTGATGTAGTCGCGAGAAACGCCGTGGGTGCCAGTGCCCCCTCGGCACCGCGCTTGAAGGTAGTCATCAGGGGTCTGCCGATGGAGCCACGGGACATCGCTGCCCGCCGGCTCGGTAGGCAGGTTCACGTCGCGTGGATGCCGCCCGTCGATGATGGTGGCAGTCGGATCATGTCTTCCCAGGTCACCGTGACGGATGCGGCCGGACGAACGATCGGATCATGCCTTGGCAAGCGTGCCACCGACGATGCTCGGTACGCCTGCTCGATCCCCGTCGGTGGGGAGAAGGGTCCGATGCGGGTCGTGGTGAGCGCGACGAACGCGGACGGGACGACGCAGGCCCCGAGCATCGACGTTGGAGGTACCGCCCTCAGCTCGCCAAGGGATCTCGTCGTTCTGCCGACGGAGAACGCGCTCGTCGTATTCGTGTCGCGCGCGTTGAGTGATCAGCCGAGCTCCCGCTACGTGTTCCGGGCATGGTCGAAGCAATCGGGTGGCAGGTTGCTCGGGACATGCACGGCCCCGGCAGCGCTTGCGCGGCCAGCGTGCACACTCGATGACCTGACGAACTATCGCACTGTCTGGGTGGATGCCGTCGAACTCGGCGGCGGCCGGACGAGCAAGCCGACGGAGCGGCAGTCTGCAGTGCCGATGGCTTCGGCCCCGTCAACACCGCGGGAAATCTCTATGTCTCTCAAGGCTGGTGATCTAGTGGTGCGCTGGCAGGCGCCGCTCACCGATGGCGGCTACGCCGTCACGGCCACGACCGTCACTGCGTCCTCGCAGCCGACTGACGGGAGCACGCTTGGGAGCTGTACAGCCAAGGCTCGGGTGGCGACCTGCACAATTCGGGGGGTCGAAGCAGACTATGCCTACGTGACGGTGCAGGCGACGACCCCGGTGGGCGTGGGAGCCGTGTCCGCGCCCGTAGGGCGCAATCTCTTGTAATCGCCCCGTCTTTCGGAGTGCGAACGACTGCTACCCGGGTGAGTGGACACGAGCAGGGTTGACCGCCGAGATGAGCATCGTCGTCTGCACCGCATCGCACCACAGCTCTCCCTGAGCGAACCACGCCGATTCGGTTGACAGGCGAGTATTGCGATTGGCCCGGGCCTGTTCGAAAGCCCATCGCGCAGACCACAAAGCTGGACTCGCATCGACATCGATGGCAGCGAGTTCGTGCGCATTGAGTTCGACAAACCACCAGGTAGCGTCGACTGCGGTGTCCATCGCCTCCTGGGTGACGGCCTCCCCATCGCCTTCGATGAGCTCCGGCAACTGCTCATAGGCCTGCAATCCTGCGACCGCCCTGTTGACCAACCAGAAATACGTCATCGCCTGCGCCGCTTGCTGCGCTTCGTCGGCATACGGCTGCACGGACGGCGTGATGCGAAGAGCCTGCGCCTGCGCTGCCAGTGCGCCGGCCACCTCGCCACCGTCGACGTAACGTCCGTCGAACACGAGGCCTGTGCCCAGCACATCGGAAAGATATGCCTCGCCTGCCTCTGCCGCGCGCACCAGGAAGCGGCTGTATGCGCTCAGGTGCGCGGCGACGGATGCTGCATCCATTTCCCGGCGGGAGGGTGAAGCTGCCACGATGTCGAGGGCGGCGGGCAGGAGCGTGCGCAGGCCGACTTCCTGCTCGGCAATGACGCGGCCCATCTCCACGAGCGTCGCCGGCCGTCGAGCGTGCGGGAGCTCGGCCAGTAGCCCGGCCATCATTGCTTCGGGGAACGCAGCCCACGCAAGTGCGACCGGCAGCGCGATCGACTGCTCGAGACCGTTGACGGGAGCCGTGGACGACTCGCGCAGGCTTTGCTCGGCTCTCGCGAGCACTGCCGTGGCACGCCGGGCAAGCATGGTCTTGACGGATGGCAACGGTAGATCTGCAAGGAGTCGTTCGACCTCAGCCGCGCCGGACGCCCGGCTCAGCCGCACGAGCGCAAAGGCGGCGGTGCCATAGGCCAAGGCAAGATCGTTGGAACGCATCTGTTCGCGTGCCTCGCCGAAAGCACGTGCCGCAGCGAGACGAGCGGCATCGGGCAGGTCTGCCGGTGCAGATCGCAAGTCATCATCGAGCGCATCGATCACGCTGGCAGTTGAGGAAGCGGTCGCTGCCGCGACGTTCGGGTCCATCTGTTGGACGTTCTCTGGGTCGATCGCCGGGGATTCGCGCCCGGTCATGGCGCCGTAGGCCTCGGCGATCGTCCGCACCGGAATGACAGTGACGCCAAGGCGCGTTGCCAGTTGGGTGTACCCGTTGCCAGTGATCCAGTCGTCGGCCATGGCGGCCGGGATGACGACGGTGGTGTAGCCGTCACGGGCCGCAGAGGTCATCTTGGTGGTGATGCCGCCGACGGGGCCGATCGTTCCGTCGCCGGTGATCGTCCCGGTCATTGTCCGATTCGGTAGCAGCGAGTCGCCTCGGAAGGCCGCGAGGATGCCGACTGCGAGGATCCCGCCCGCCGAAGGTCCGTCGATGGGCCCGGTTACCGTGAACGAGAGGTCGACCTTTGCCGGATCAGCCCCAACGAAAAGCGTGCTGAACGCTGCCGCGGCGCTCGTGGCCGCTTGCCAGCCCGGGCCGGCACCGCGTGCTTCGATGTCGGCGAGATCGACCTCGTACTCGGGTGTCTCGCCAGTCGTCGATACCTCGATTTGCGCGGGCTCGACGCCACCGACGGGCGTGCCATCCGCGCTCTTGCCGACCCACAGAGCCGGCACCGTGATGCGCGCGACGCCATCGGACACGATGAGTTCGCCGATTTGGTCCGACTGGGTCGCGTCGATGTCGGCTGAGCAGCCCGTCATCAGGAAGATCGCGGCCATGACGGCCGCGGCTACGCGGTGCTGCAGTACCGGTCTCATCTCAGCGCACGTCGCCTGTCGTCGCTCTTCGGAGGCAAAGTGCCAGGTCAAGCGGTGCGAAGAGATCTCCGAAACCACGGCTCATCATGGTAAGCATTGTCTTCGCGGGCTGGCGCACGGTGTCGCGAGAGCGGCCCCACTGTTCTGGGGGTAGCGCGGGCCCCCCTTGTTCTGTTTCCATCCGGTCGCGCGTGGCGACGGACAAACTGGGCGCGATACGGTGGCGTTCATGGCTCGATCGACAGGCACCGCTGAAGTGATCGCGCGCGCGGCGCTCGCATTCATCGAGGAGAACGGAGTCGAGGCGCTCACCATTCGCGCCCTAGGTGCTGAGGCAGGCCTGCATCACACCGCCACCTACCGGCACTACCGGAGCAAGAACGACGTGCTGCGCGCGGTGCTCGGATTGGTGCTGGAGGAGGCGATCAGCGGCGCTGGCGAGCTGCCAGCGGATCCGCGCGAGCGGCTGCTCGTCTTGTCGCGCTCGCTGCGGAGTGCGCTGCACGCCCACCCGGCCGTGACCACGGCCTACCTGACGCCGGCGGAGTCGCTCGCTGATAGCGACACTTCGAACGCATACCAGCAGGAGATCGTCGATGCCCTTCGCGGGCTCGGCCTTCGCGGATACGACTTGCTCGTTCGGCATCAGATGCTGGAGACGTTCGTCCTCGGCTCGTGCGTGTTCGACTTCGGCGGTGCCCCCGATCACCTGGACTCCCGACGCCTGAGGCATCGGCTGATCGCCGATCCGGATTTCGAGGAGGTCACCCGCAGCAACGAAGGGGTCGACGCACTCAACGAGGCGGCCTTTGACCATGGCCTCGTGGTCCTACTCGACGAGATCGCGGCCGCTGGGCGGCGCGCGCTCGACAAGGATGCCGAGCGGCATCCGCGCTCGAAGGAGTAGCGAACGTTCGGTCCAGCGCATGGTGGGATCATTTTGCGCAAAAGTCACCAATGGTGACACCATTGGTGTAACGTCACCTTCACTGAGAGACCAAGGTGGAGACTGATGACCATTTCCGTGTCGAGCGTTCAAGCGCTGTTGCCGAGTCGGGCACCATTCGGCGCCGAAGGACCGCGCCTGGTCATCGTCGAAGCGCAACCGCTCATGCGGGAAGGCATAGTGGCCCGCATCAACGCCGGGCTGCCCTCCGCTCGCCTCGTCTACGTCGGGAGTTCGCTGCACGCGGCGCTTGAGGTCGTCATGGCGACCGGCTGCGACTCGGCAATCATCGGCACCCGCTGCGAGGGCCCGATCACCGAGGTGGTGGCCGCATCGGCCTTTGCAATGCACGGCATACCCTCGGTCGTTCTCGTCGAGCGCCCGTCGGTGCAGGGCATGGAGGCGGCGCTCATCGCAGGTGCCGCCGGCTACATCGCCAATGACTGCGCTGGAGACGAATTCATCCGTGCTGTGGAGACCGTGATCAATGGTGGATCATGGGCGCCAATCGGGGAGATGTACCGCACCGGGCTCAAGTCGACCTCGGTCCAACTCTCAGCTCAGGAGAGCCGGGCGCTGGTGCTCTACGCATCTGGCATGACCCAAGACGCCGTCGGTCGACGGATGGGCATCAAACCGTGCACCGTGAAGCACTACCTCGATCGCGTGCGTGAGAAGTATGCACAGGCAGGCCTCGCCCCGCGCACGAAATTGGAACTCCACGCTCTCGCTCGCAAGGAAGGCTTGCTCCCGTGAAATCTTTCAGCAACCTGACGGAACACACTCGCGTGACCTTTGTGCTCGGGGTCGTGCTCACCAGCGTCCTCATTCTGGCGGGATGCGGATCGGTGGAGACGCAGGGCCGTTTAGCCGCTAAAGGCGTGCCCTCGACAGGGTCCCCTACCGGCGAGCCCTGGGTGGTCTCACTCGGGGATTCGTTCATCTCGGGAGAAGCCGGTCGGTGGGCGGGGAATGAGTCATTCACGACCGCCGATGTCGATGCGCTCGGCTCGAGTGCGTATTTCGACGGGGCTGGACGCGAGAGCGTCAACCGGTGTCACCGTTCGGCGTCGGCGGCCATCCACATTGATGATACGCCCTCACTCAATCTCGCATGCAGTGGAGCGATAACATCCACGAAGGTCGACGAGGCTGGCAATTTCAAGCCCGGCATTGACTTCTCGAATGAGGGTGGGCGCAAAGGTCAGGCGCTCATGCTCAAGGAGTTCGCTAAGGATCATCGCGTCGCCATGGTGGCGCTCTCGATCGGGGGCAACGACTTCAACTTCTCGCCAATCATCGAGGAGTGCATCAAGTCCTTCCTGAAGCCGTCGATCTTCGGCTCGTACTGCAGCACGGATTCGAAGGTTCAGTCATACATCAGCAGTAAGGCAGCTGACCGAGTTCGGGAAGATACGACCCAGGCGATCCTGAGAATCGCCGATGCCATGGAGCAGGCTGGGTACGAGGATTTGGACTGGACGCTCGTGCTCCAGCAATACCCAAACCCGTTGCCGCGTGCCGGTGCGATTCGGTACACCGAGTCGGGGTACGACCGCCAGCTCGTCGGAGGGTGCGGGTTTCGCGATCGAGATGCGAATTGGGCCTCCGACACTCTGTTGCCCCTGGTGAACACAACCTTTGTCGAAGCGGCGCAGCAAGCGAGCGCCGAGCGTCCAACCCTGCGAATTGCGCGGATGGATGCGAGCCGAGCATTCGACCTTCGTGCGCTGTGTGATGCAGATGTCGAGCGCGTTGGCTCAAAGAATGGTGTCGACTCGTGGCAAGCGGTGGACGCCGCGGATCGCAGCGAGTGGGTCATGGAAATCAACATGGTCAACCCGAACGACACGTTTCAGCAGGAATCCCTCCACCCGAATTACTGGGGTCAGCTTGCCCTGCGGAACTGCTGGCGACAGGTGTGGAATGACGGTGACGTGCGCGGCGGCGCGTGCGCGCGTGGTGCTGGTCTGAACGAACTCGGCGAGCCGCAGATGAGCCTTGAGGGTAACTCGGACGACTACTGGATCGGCGAAGCGGCCCGCTAGCCGATCGGTGGTCGTGAAGCATCGGTGCTTCGGTTGATGTGGCTGGCCTCTTGAGTCATGCAGGGCGCAGTGCAGGTGCTGGGTTAAGGAACCACTGATTTTCTCATTCATGTGAGTGGTGTTTTGCCGGATGCTCTGCGTTCGTACTGGGAGGGCTTGTCATGCCCAGCGAGCAGATCAACTTCAACGATGTCGAGGACGCGAATCGCCGGCGCCGGCCATCAGGGAGCCGTGAGGCGCCCCGACGTCGCCGACGATCCGCACCAGTCGCACGTGGAGTTCCGGATCGCGGCCCGCTAGGAATGGGTGATTCAGAGCGCCGAGTGCTCATGACCGGGCGTGAAGTAGCTGCCGCAGCTGAGAACGGTCAACTGAACTCGCGACTCAGCACCTTGGCACTTGGACGCTTTCCTAGGCTGTTACACACCGGGCCGTGGGACCTGGAAGTGCTGCGAATCGGCAGTTCCTTCTGACGAAGACGCTGCCATGGACTGCATCGGACTTGTCAACGACTCGCGGTTAGGGCGCTGTTCATTGAGGCTCCCTACGCCTCGACGGATGGCTCACGTTCAGCCGCGGTCCTCAACTCTCGTTTCGACACCCTGAATCCGTTCCTAGAGTTTCGTGACGTGGACGCCACCGGCGCCCTCCGAACTGGGGGTGCCTGACCAGCCTTGGCGCTCCCTCGCCCCTCGTAACGTGAGGGGAGTTGGGAAGCACCCAACGGAATCGAGGATCACATGAAGCGCACCCTCGCGGCTCTGATGGTCGGCACGGTCGCTTTCACCGCCCTGGCGACCGGTTCAAGCGCCAATGCCGCACCCTTGGTGACGTCCGCACCAGAGCGCGCCCCGCAGAAGGTCGAGATCAAGGACATCGCCGGTGGCATCATCTCGTTCGCCAAGACCGCGTACGACCTTTACTCAGCCTGCATGGGCAACATCGAAGTCGGTCAACCGTGCATGAACGGTGACGGCGACAACATCAGACAGTCGCTGAAGGAGCTCAGGGCGATTCAGGCCTCGATGGAGGCGAATCAAGATGAGTTGATAGAGCGCCTCGGTGAACTTGACGTCTCCATCAAGGAGGCACGCGTCGAGGGCTACGTTCGCGAACTGCGCGGCATCGAAGTGAACAGTTCGCTAGCGATACAGGCCTGGGTCGCGTACATCGACTGCCTCGTCGCCAAGTCCAACAACGCCCCCGAGTGCACCAGTTTCCTCGACGATGGTCGCACCAGGACGGTTCCGGTCGCCACCGGCCTGAGTGAGAACCGCGCCACATTCCTGTTCTATGCGAACGAACTGCCCACGAGTATCGCGACGACCGTCGCCACATACACAGGCACGAGCGGTTCCGGCGATCGCAACAGCCTGGCGTACGCGCTCTGGAGACTCGCCAAGGTCGAGCTCGACACCGATGCCGATGTTCGCGTCTCGGCGATCCGAACAAGCCAGTTCACGCCGATCGTGACCCCCGCGATGGCGAGCCAGGTGAACCGCTACCTCGACTACTACCTGTCGTTGTTCCTGCTCTACGGGAACATCCTCGAGACACGGTCGCTCCTTCTGCGCGAGGAAGCAAAGGTTGCAGGGGATACAACGAAGGCGAACGGGCACCAACTCGACGCGGATCGGTACCGCGCCAATATTGAGCGACGTATCGAAGGGACCTCTGCGGACTCCGCAAACGGCATCCGCGAGGTGTACCAACTCACCCCCTTGGCCAAGGGCGAAATCATGATGGCGAACGCATCCGGCACCGGCGTCATCATCTACACCGGAGATCGCACAGTCGGCGGTGATCGTTCGATGGTGAGTTCTGACGTGAGCATCCTCGGCCAGGGCCTTAAGAACTACGGGACGTTCAGCAAACTGGCCGCAGCCCAACCAGGGGCATTTCCCACTGACGGCTGGTACGAGGTCACGGCGTCGACCATGAAGATCGCCTGCTTCGAGACAGCAACCGGCAAGCAGGAAACCTACGAGGTGATCGCGGACAAGCCTTGGCCCGTGCTTGCCGAGCGCAAGGTTCCGGTCGGCCAGATGACCGTGCGGATGAAGTTGCTCGACGCGAAGCCCGATTGGAACGATCGCTATCCCTACTCCAAGGGCTGCTTGAACAAGGACTACAGCAGTTACATGCCGATCAGCCTGCCGTTCGGGGCGATCCTCAATGCGAACGCACCTTGGCCCGCGACGTTTGACTGGAAGATCTACGAGTACAACGGTTACAAGCCGTGGGGCTACGGGGCGTTCCTCGACGCCCCCGTCGCAATGCCGGTCAATCGAGTGTTCGAAGAGCAGGTCGGTAACAAGATGGTGCGCTGGCCGTCCAACTTCACTCCGCAGATGCCGGCTGCGTACTAGCCACCGGCCTGGTGAGTTGTGGCCTGGACGCATGGCATCCGGGCCACAACCCATTTGGAGTATCGATCGCGGTCAGGCTGCATTCATCGCCTACGCGGCGGTGCCGATCGTTCACCGAGTTGCCGAGCGTGCCTTCGTTGATCCCAACTCACGCGCGATCTCGGCAATCGGGCGACCCGTCTCGATGACGCACTGCACAGCCTCAGCCTAGAACTGAGGCGGGAACTTCCTTCGATGCTAGGCCGCAGAGCCATCCTCTCGTCAGGAGAGAGTCTGTTCAAGATCCTTGGTAGACGTCAGTGTCCCATTACTCAGGCTAGGTCGCTGACGTGCATTACTCCTCGATACCCCTTGGCGGAATTGAATCGGGGGCAACCCTGAGTGTCAGAGAATGCAGTCGCTCGGGAGAGTGAAGGGGCACCCCCCGAAAGGTGGGGGGTGTTTCCAATGCATCGTGTGTAGTTCCTGAAACACTTGGCATATGAAAATGTTGCTCGTACCAGTGACTCTGCTCTGCGCAAGTATGGCGCTCTCTGCTTGCGGAGGAGCTACAACTTCCACCTCGGGTGCATCGGCGTCAAGTACGCCAATTAGCCGTGAGGCGTCCACCATGACCCGGACGATCTCGGTGGACAACGAGCTCAAGGACTGGTGGGGCGGCACGGGAATTCCAATTACCTGGAAGGTGAGTGCGACGGCCAACGATGAATGGGATGGAAACAGTCGCCCCGATCACGCACCGCCGGACGGCTTGCAGGGGCTCGTTCTGGAACCCTTCTCCGGCCCCTACGAGGTTCCACTCGAGGTGAATGTCAAGTATTTTAAGGAGTACATGCGGTCCTACTTCGTCCTGACTCCCGTAATTACTATCGATGGCCAGGCCATTGAATTAGAGCCGACTGAGGTCTACATCGGTCGGGAGCAACAATTGGACACGGCGGGCTTCGGATGCAACTTAAATCGTTCGTGGACTGTATTTTCGACAGCGTCACTGTCGAAGAAGACACCCCGAGGACTTCTGATGTACGACGTGGTCATGCGTTGTGGAAATTATGGTTCGCAGATTCTGATCCGCAATTATCAAAAGCCTTGACCTCCTCTTGCGTTGAGGCACGATCGACCTGACAGGCAAGCACCGCAGCCGGCGCATCACAGGCGCCAGCTCAAGGCACTGTCGCGTTGCGTGAGCGTAGCTCGTGCTGGATCGTGGGCGGAGTCGGGTTCTGCCAGAGAACGAGTTGGTGTTCATCGAATGCGGTCGCCTCCCGGAACACCGGTGTCGTGTCGACTCCGAGCGCGTCGTGGACCCGTCGCAGGTGTTGTGCGAACGCATGACCACCGATCACGATGCTCGCCCTCCGGTCAGTCGTCAACCCGCGAGACCTAGCGCCAGATGCCGTTCACCCTGACGTACGGCTCCTCGTCGGACCGCCAGCACGATCACGTCAGGAGGCAACCGAAATCCGGCGAATACCCAAGGAGCCTGCATGGGCCGCATGGAACGGCAATTGCGCTTCATCCCACCGCCCCCACTGTCTCGCGGATGCGACAGTGCCAGCTCAAGTACTGCGCTAGCGATGGAGGCGAGGGGAGTCAGGACAATGCGATAACCCGACTGGGCGTTGGAGTTTGCCTGACAGGGAGATCAGTGGGGCCTGATTGGTGCGAATCCGGCAGTCTCACCATCCCTCAATCCGAATGCTGTCAGCGCAAGCGCTCACCGTCGAGGGAGACTGTCCGAGCGATAGAGAGCATGAAGCGCTGGTGGGTATCACGTTCGCAGTGGGGGAATCGAGAGAGATCAGTTCAGTGCGGCCCCACTGAACTGAGGGGGAGGTGATCCCCACGCCCGTTCGAAAAAACGGGTAAGCGAATCAGCTGACTTGCGAAGCAACGGAGCACCAGCAAGAATCCGTTGGTGCCAAACAATATTCCACTCACTCGCCGCCCTCGTTTTCAGACATCCGTCTACCTGATAGCTGCGTTGTTCCTCCTTCAGGCGGTGCTCGCGTTTACTCCTTGGTACCCCACGGCTCTGGGGCCGTTGATCTTCAATTTGCTTCTCAACATCTTCGTCGTGATGCACATGCTCACTATTTATCGTGGCCGCGATGTCGTCATCTTCTATGTCGTCACACTTGTGATCAGCAACCTCTACGAAAACATTGGCATCCTCACGGGCTTCCCCTTCGGCAGCTACGACTACACCGATGCGCTCGGGCCGAAGATCTTCCTAGTTCCCATACTCGTTGGTGCATCGTACGTAGGCGCGGCCTATGCATCGTGGGTTATGGCGCTGATTGTGCTTCGTCAGTGGCGTCGCGCACTATCGGGCTGGTCGGTGGTCACAGTCCCCGCATTCTCCTCTGTTTTCATGGTCATGTGGGATCTCACCTTCGATCCGAATAGTTCCACAGTGCGCCAATGGTGGATCTGGAAGGACGGCGGCGCGTACTTCGGAGTTCCAGTGACGAACTTCCTCGGCTGGTATCTGACCGTGTTCACGTTCATGCTCATCTTTGCCTGGTGGATGCGCGGGTCGAAGGCTCAGCCAGAAGTTTCCGGAGTCGATGCCGTAGGCGGGTATGGGACCTGGCTGGCGGGAGTCGCTGTCTACTTCGCCATGGGGATGGTGCAAGTGCCCACGGAGAGCATTGCAGGCGGCACCCAGGTCATTGATGGCAGTGGTCAACTGTGGAATGTAGTCGCGCTGCAACAAGCTCTCGGACTCGTGACTCTCTTCACCATGGGCACAGTCGTTGCATTGGCACTGCAGGCGATAGGCACGGCTGGGGGCCGTGAGCCCAGAACCTCGCCGCAATGACTTGCGGTTGCGAGGCGCCCTGCAGTCTGTCGCGGATCGACGAACGCACTGGGTCTCATCGACGCGTGAGCAGGTGAATGTGTGCGAGGTGGGTGCACGCGGGGAGCCGCGCAGCGATGCTGGCGCCCGGCAGGGACGAAGAGCCATGCCAACTCGAGGGTTGGTCCAGCGTCCGACGGCAGGTTGCCTATCCGTGCCGCAGGCCCATCGCGCCCGTGCGGCATCCCGCATTTTCGAGTGCGCGTCGGGATAAGTTGTCAGTCAATTGGGCAGGAGTTCGGCCGCGATAGCGAACCCGAGCCACGTGTGGCGGTTGCCCCGACGAGGAGTGGTGGCGACAGGATGAGCCCGCCCTCAACTCCGCGATGAACTCACTTGAGTTGCCGTTCTCCAGCATGGTCGGCCGCAGCGTTGCGAGCGCCGGCGACCCCGACGGCTCGATGCGTTTCGAAATCGATGCGATCACGGCCGGCATTCTGGCCCTACAACAGATACATGAGCGCGTTCGTCGGTAGCGACCTATGGGACTTCTCCGCATCCTGATTTCAGCCAGGTGTTCTTGCGAGTAGTAACGCGAAGCAGATTGGCGTTCCTGCCCCGCGGATCGGCGACATCGTCAGTGGTAAGCGTGCGATTACGGCAGGCGGACACGGACCTTCGACTGTGCCGGTTCTTTAGTTCTTCAAATGGCTACTGGCTGCGTGCCCAGGGCGCGTACGACATCGAGGTCGCGCAGCGGCATCTAGGCCCCGAACTGGAAAGGATCAAGCCTTGGACCGGTACGGCGGCCTGACGAAAGTGGGCGAGGGGTGCAAGCGTGCATCCCCTAGGAGGTGCAAAAGTGACTGTTTGTGAGGGCAGCCGCGGTGCACGCAACCCGAAGATTTCAGCCTCGTGTTGTTTCCCCGCAATCAATCTGGGGTGCTCACCCGCACTTGGCAAAGGGCCTCTCAGAGGAGCCCGGCGCGCGTTGCGCGACTCGCAGGCGTCGGCCGACTAGCGGCGTCGTCCGGCAGGTGGTGGACGTCGCGAGCCGTGGCGCTCGAGGAGTGCCCGTGTCGATCCATCGCCACGAATCTGCGTTCGCACGGCCCCGATGCGGCGCTTGGCCTGGGAGACCGCTGCGGCGTGGTCAACGATTGGGTCCGGATAGTCGTATCGCTCATCAGTCGCCACGAGCCAGGGTGTCGCGAGCAGGGAGTCGGGCACGTCTCGCAACTCCGGCACCCATCGGCGCACGAATTCACCGGTCGGATCGTGGTCAAGTTGCTGCTTGACCGGGTCGTAGATGCGCAGGGCATTCATGCCCGTGACTCCTGACT